>JAICTV010000134.1 GCA_025936175.1 Phycisphaerae bacterium | reverse complement strand
CGGATCAGGTCCAGGAGCTGTTCGCGATGGGCGTCGCCCCAGCCGGCTTTCTTGTCGCCGAAGAACGCTCGTTTCGCCGCTTCATCCTTGACGCTGGCGGTGCCCCCCTGGGCGACGGAGATGGCATCGTGTGCGGCGTTCTCGCCGGTGATCACTTCGCCGCTCTTGAGCTCCATTTTTTTCAGCCGATCGCCTTCGATGATCGCGCAGCCTTCGGTCCCGAAGATGTCGAGCCTTGCGGGCAGGCCGGGGTACGCGGCGGTGGTCGCGGTCAGCGTGCCGATCGCGCCGCAGTTGAACTTGAGCGCGGCGACGGCGACGTCTTCGGTTTCGATCGCGTGTGCCGCGGTCATCGTGTGCGCGAAGACGGACTCGACGCCGCCGACGAGCCATTGCAGGACGTCAACCGTGTGCACCCCTTGATTCATCAGTGCCCCGCCGCCGTCGCCAGCCCACGTGCCGCGCCAGTTCGCGACGTCGTAGTAGTGCTGCTTGCGGAACCATTTCACCGACGCGTCGGCGAGGATGATTCGGCCAAGTTTCCCGTCATCGATCGCCTTCTTCACCAGTTGCGTGGCGGCGTCGAAGCGGTGCTGGTGGATGACGGTGAGCTTCATCCCGGACTCGCGCTGGCATTCGATCATGCGATCGCACGCCTGAAGCGTGATCTCCATGGGCTTTTCGACGACGACGTGCTTGCCCGCGCGCATGGCGCGGATCGCGTGCTCGGCGTGCATGCCGGAGGGCGTGGCGATGCAGACGACGTCGATCTCCGGGTCTGCAAGTAGCTCGACGTCGCTGTGATAGAGCTTGGAGATGCCGATCTTTTCAGCCAGCTCCTTCGCGCGCGATGGAATGAGATCGGCGACGGCGGTCAGCTCGGCATCATCGATCCGCAGCAGCGCCCCCGCGTGCGTCGGGCCCACCCCGCCGCAGCCGATGATCCCGAATCGAAGCTTCTTCATTTGCCTTTCGCTCCGCGCGCTACCCGATGCCCTTCGCTTTGAGACTCGCCATGACGGCGTGAGTCACTTGAAGAATTTTGTCCTGCTCGACATGACCGGTCCGTGACGAGCACCCTTCCGCCGGCGGATCGACCACGCCGAAGTCCGCGAGGATGCAATGCAGCACACGCTGCAATGCGACGCGGTCGATCGACTGCGCCGCGCTGAGCGGCTGGCGACTCTTGCCGAAGTCGAATCCGCGCAATTCGACCGCCGCGCGAAACCCTTCCGGAAAATCCGCCGAGTACAGCATCGCATCGAACAGCTCGAGAATGCGCATCTGCAGCGGCCGCGCTTCGTCGAGTCGATTCGCCGACACCAGATCCCAGAGCTTGCGCATCAGCTCCGGCACGATTCCGCTCGTGGCATTAGTCCCGCCGTCGCAACCCATCAGCAGCATCGGCATCAGCACGACGTCCCAGCCGGTCAGGAAAGAAAACTCCGGCCGGTTCGGTTTCACCGCCTGGATCATCCGGCACATGTGCGCGACGTCGCCGCTTGAATCCTTGATGCCGATGATCCGCTCGAACTCTCCGGCGAGCCGCTCGATCGTCGGCACGTCGATCGGCGAGGCGAACATCGGGATGTTGTAGAGCGTGACGTCGATCGGCGAGTGTTTCGCGATCTCGGCGAAATACGCGTAGACGCTTTCGGGCGAGAGCTTGTAGTAGAACGGCGAAACGATCGCGACGGCGCGGGCGCCGTACTCGTGATACAGCTCGCACGCGGCGATGGTCTCCCCGACGTTCGCCTCCGCCGCCCCGGCGAGCACCGGCACCCGGCCGCGCGCCTGGTCGCAGGCGATCCTGATGATTCGCTTGCGCTCGTCGGCGGTGAAGCGGGTGAACTCGCCCGTGGAGCCGTTGGGGTACAGCCCGTGCACGCCGCGCTCGATCAGCCAGTCGATGTAGCGGCGGAGTTCCGCCTCGTTGATCTGCCCGCGCGCATCCAGCGGCACGAGGTTGGGCGTGAAGATGCCGCGGAGTTTTTGCATCTGGAACAGTCAGGCCATGACAGATGTCATCCTGAGGTACTCCGAAGGATCTGTCCTCCCGTACCCCAATCCTTCGCGGCGTACCGCTCGGATGACAATCAGCGTCGCAACGTCACAGAACCAATGGTAACGCTTTGGACCGCGCGACGAAAACGGATATGGTGTTTCGACACGTATGCCCCTGACGTACGACGTTCACACCCACATCGGCCTGGACACCGGCTTCTACCTGCGCGGCTGGTGGCCCTACGCCTCCACTGCCGCCGACTTGCTCGTGCAGATGGACACGTACGACATTGACCGCGCCGTCTGCTTTCCCTTCACGCTTCCGTCCGCGTTCGATCCGGTCGCGTTCGCGGATCGCAACACGCTTGAGTTGCTGCCCGGGCGGTTCCCGTTTGATCGCGAAAATGCGCTGCTGGCGAAGGAGATCGAGCGGATCGACCACGATCATCGATTGCTTCAGTTCGCGATGTTCGATCCGACGCGCGAGGTGGAGAAACAGGTCGACGCGATCAAACCGCTGATTGGAAAGATCAAGGGACTCAAAACGCAATCGACGGTCCTCCGCTCGAACGTCAGCGGCCTGCTCGATGTCGGCAAGCCGCTCATGCAACTCGCGGCGGAGAACGATCTGCCGGTGCTGTTTCACACGTCGGTGAACGACCCGTGGGCCGGCGTCGCGGATTGTCTCGCCGTCGCGAAGGCGAACCCGAAGGTCCGGTTCAATCTCGCGCACTCCTGTCGATTTCATCTGCCGCTATTGCGCGAATGTGCGGCCACGGCGAACGTGTGGGTCGATTGCTCCGCGCATCTCGCCCACTGTCAACTCGCGCGCGACAACCTCGCCGCCGTCGCGCCGACTGCCGATCGCGTCGAAACGGATTACGAGCAGCCCGCGCAGGTGCTGCTGACGATCCACAGCATCCTCGGCACGAGATATCTATGGGGCTCGGACAACCCCTTCATGAGCTGGTGTGACGATCGGTTGCGGATCCTCTACACCTATAAGCAGGAGATGGACGTCGTCCGCGAGCTGCCGGCGGCGGTGCAGCGGAGCATGCTCAGCGACGCGCCGCACGCGTGGCTGTTCGGAGAAAACGCATGACCGGAAGTGAGCCCACGCCGACGCCGTCGCTCATCATCGACATGCCGACGGTGAAGCGCAACATCGCGCGCCTCGCCGACTACGGCCGGCAGCACAAGATCGGCATTCGCCCGCACACCAAGACCCACAAGTCGATCCGCATGGCCAAGCTCCAGATGGAAGCCGGCGCGGTCGGACTGACCGTCGCGAAGGTCGGCGAGGCGATGACGATGGCACAGGCGGAGAAGGATCTGTTCATCGCCTACCCCGCGCTCGACTTGTGGCGGCGAGAGCATCTCGCCGGGCTCGCGCGGACACACTCGATTCGTGTCGGCATCGATTCGCGCGAGGCGGCCGATCTGATCGGCGAAGCCGCGCGGGCCGCCGGTTCGGTCGTCGGCATCCTCGTCGATCTCGACGTCGGCCATCACCGCACCGGCGTGCAGTCGTCCGCCGATGCGCTCTTCCTCGCGCAGCACGTCAGCAAAACGTCCGGCCTTCGCCTCGACGGCATCATGTGCTACCCCGGCCATCTCAAGCACCCGCACGACGAGCAGAAGTCGATGCTCGAGCCGGTGACGCGACTGCTGGAGGAGACGATCGACCTCTGGAAGCGCAGCGGCCTTGAAGTGAAGACGATCTCCGGCGGCTCCACGCCGACGGCGTATCAATCGCACCTGGTCAAAGCGATCACCGAGATCCGCCCCGGCACGTACATCTACAACGACATGAGCACCGTCGATTGCGGCTACGTCACGCTCGACGACTGCGCCGCCCGCGTCGCGTGTACGGTGATCAGCACGGCCGTCCCCGGCAAGTTCGTCATCGACGCCGGGTCAAAGACGCTCACGCAGGATCGAAATTCGAAGAACGGCGACACCGCCGGCTTCGGTCACGTCGTCGAATATCCGCAGGCGAAGATCGTGCGACTCAGCGAAGAGCACGGCGAAGTCGACGCGAGCGGATGCGATCACCGGCCCAAGATCGGCGAGCGCGTCCACGTCATCCCCAACCACATCTGCCCGTGCGTGAACCTTCAGACCATGGTCTGGCTGCGGGATGAGAGCGGGAAGCTGGAGACGATGCCGATCGACGCGCGAGGGCAGGTGTGGTGAATAAACCGATAACGGCGAAAGCGGTCATTTTGAGGCACTCCGAAGCATCTGGGTAGCGGCACGCAGATGCTTCGGAGTGCCTCAGCATGACGGTTTGAGTCGCTGCGGCCTCGAATGGTGATGCGCAAGAACGCGACGGGCGGCGGACCGTCATCACCGGCCGCCGCCCGTAACTCATATCGCGCACCGCAAGGTCTCTCCCGTTCCTGCGGCCTTCGGGTTTACTTACTCAGGCTTACAGTACGCCTCCAGCTCATTGAGGTACTCCGCCAGCGCGGCGGCCGAATTGTGCTCGGGATCGTCGCTCTGGTGGATGAGGGTGAAATCCTCGTGCTTGCTCGCGCATGCGAGCGATTGCAGGGCCGCGCGATACTTGCTCTTGCGCAGCGCCTGGTGGTATTGGGCGCGGAAGAAATCGTACGCGTCGGGGTGATCTTCCAGCACCTTCCAGGCGTTGATCGGCGGCCCGAGGTGCGGGAGGACGTGGTCGACGTGACACCACTCGCGCAGGTCCTTGCACAGCCCGATCGGCTCTACCCAGAGCCGCTCGCCGTCGCACTGCTCGTACTCATCCAGAACGTGCTTCACGCGAATCATGTGAGCCGCGCTCCTTTCACGCAGTACTCGGAACAACTAACCCGCGAGCGAAGCGGTTTGTTCCATGAGTAAGACGACACGCAGATCGTGAAGTTGTGAACGATTCTAAAATTCGCCTACGCGCATCATCGTCCCTGAACAGGTACGATGCGCGCCGCGGGCGCGGATTTCCGCGCGGGTGCCCGGAGCAGCGGGAATGGCATTACATAAGTTCGTTCATTCAACAGCCGCGCGCGTCGCTTTGGCGACGCTGCTGTTTGCCTTGCTCCTGTCGGGATGCAAGAAGCAGGAGCAAACGGGCGTTGACCTCTCCAACCCCCGCGCCGCGGCAATCAGCTTCATCAGCGCGCTCGAGAAAGGCGACGCCCCGACGGCGCGCAAGGCCGCCAGCGCCGGCGGGATCGAGTGGGATCTCGTTGATGCGATGGCCGACGCGACCTCCGGCATGCGCGCGCTGCGGGCGGCGGCGGTCAAGCGGTTCGGCAAGGACGCCGACCGCATCATCGACCCGCGCACGCCGCTCAATGTCTCGTCGAAGCTCAAGGAGGCTGACGTCGCCGGCGATGAGAACACCGCCACCGTCACGCCGAAAGACGGGCAGAATGTCATCCACCTGAAGCACGATGAGGAGGGCTGGAAGGTGGACGTCGGCACGCTGACGCGCGGGCAGGACATCACCAATGTCATCCCGAGCTTCCACGCCGTCGGCAAGGCCGCCGCCACCGTCGGCAAGGAGATCGACGACGGCAAGTACAACTCTGTTGCCGAAGTGCAGGCGGCCCTCGACCGCGCGTCGATGGCGGAGCTCGCGCGGCAGCGGGACGCGGCGACAGCGCCGTCGACGATGCCCTGACCGCGGCTTGGGCGTCTCGCCCGAGCGTTCTCGCGGAGCGATCTGGATCGAAACGAGCGGCTCAAGCTGCTTGCGCTCGGGCGGGACGCCCAAGCCACGATTCATCATGCGCGCCGCTCTGTCAGCGTCCGGTTGTACAGCAGCACCATCGCCAGCGAGATCGCCGCAAGGGCGATCACCGCCGGCGCCGCGTGCGACAACTCGCCGGAGATGTAATCGTTGTAGATCGAAATAGGAAGCGTCGATCGATCGGGCAGATCGCCCATCACCATCACGGTCGCGCCGAATTCCCCCAGCGCCCGCGCGAACGCGAGCACCAGCCCGCTGGCGATCCCGCGCCGCGCCAGCGGCAAGCTCACGTGCCAGAAAATCTGCAGGCCGTTGGCGCCCATCACGCGCGACAGGTCTTCCATCTCGCGCTCGATGTTGGCGAACGCCGCCTTGGCCGGCAGGTAGAGCAGCGGCAGCGCAACGATCGTCGAAGCAACCACCGCGCCGTGCCAACTGAAGACGATCGAATAGCCGAACACGCGGCGAAGGGTCGAGCCGATCAATCCGTGCGCGCCGAAGACGATCAAGATGAGGTAACCGACGACGGTCGGCGGGAGCACCAGCGGCACGATGAGCAGCGCGTCAAGAACGTTTCGGCCCGCAAACCGCCGGCGTGCCATCAGAAAGGCCAGCGGTATGCCGATCAGCGCCACCAGCATGGTCGCGACCAGCGCGACCTTCAGCGAGAGGAGCATCGGCGCAAGGAGCGTCATCACCGCGCCGGCCGCGTCGCCGGCGCCGCCAGCGGCGTGAAACCGCGCTTCGCCAGCAGCGATTGAGCGGCGTCCTCGCGGAGATAGCGCAAGAACTGATCCGCGGCGGCGTCACGTTTGGTCGCGCGCACGATCGCGGCGACGTAATGGATCGGATCGTGCCACTTTTCTTGCGCGACGGCGACCACGCGCACTTTCCTTTCGCCCGCAAGCTCGGCGTCCGTCGCGTAGACGACCCCCGCGTCGACTTCGCCGCGCTCGACGTAATCGAGCACCTGCCGAACGCTCGAGCCGAAGACCACGCGGTCCTTGAGCGGCGAATCGAGGTCCAGCTTCTTGAGCACCTGCATCGCGTACTGCCCCGCCGGCACGATCTTCGGCTGACCGATCGCCAGCCGATTGAGCTTCGGCGACGCCAGGTCATTAAAACCCTGCGGCGAATCCTTCGCGCTGGTCGGAACGATGAGGACGAGACGGTTGCTCGCGACAATCACGCGCGTCGCCGGATCGATCAGCTCCGCCTTGGCGGCCTGCTCCATCTGATCATCGGAGGCGGCGATGAACAGGTCGATCGGCGCGCCCTCGCGAATCTGCGCGAGCAACTGTCCCGTCGCGCCGAAATTGAGCCGGACGTGCTTCGCCGTGTCGTGCTCGTACCGCTGCGCGACGTCGGTCATCGCTTCCTTCAAACTGACGGCGGCGGAGACGCAAACGTCGGCCGCATCTGCCGCCGCAGCGCACCTGACGGCTGCGGACAGAAAAATCACCATTACGAAGAGCCAAGGGATCATGGGGCTGCGTTATATACCTCGCGACATAGCGGATCAACGACGAGGGGCCGGCCGCTCCGATCGCACCGCCCTCCGGAACGCGGGCGTCGCGTAATCGAGCATCGTCTCGAGTTGGATCTGGAGATCGCGGTAGGCCGACAGCGCGGCCCTCCCCGCCGGCGTCAGCGTCGCCCCGCCGCCCTTCCTCCCGCCGATCGCGGTGCTCACCAGCGCCCAAGGCCAGCGGCGGTTGGCGGCGTCCAGCAGCACCCACGCGCGGCGATAGCTGAAGCGCAGCCGCCGGGCGGCTTCAGAGAGAGACCCGGTGGCCTCGATCTGTTCGAGCAGATCTGCGGCGGCTTCGGTCAGCACCGCGCCGCCGCCGAGATCGACCCAAACCCGTCCGCGCAGGACGGGCTCCGCGCTCGAGTTATCCGCGCGCTTCGCCATGGCGGAATCAATCGCGCGAATCGTCGCCGGTGGAGACGATGACTTCCGTCGCCTTGATTACCGCGACGGCCTTGGCGCCTTTCTTTAGCCGCAGTCGCTTGGCGGAAGAGACGCTGATCAGCGACACGATCTCGATGCCCCCGCCGATGTCGATGACGACTTCCGCCATCACCGCCCCGTGCCGCACCGAGCGAACGGTGCCGGGAAATTGATTCCTTGCGCTCAGCGCCATCGTTGGGAACCTCCGATAAAAATGGTCCGGGCTGAGGACAGCGCGGCTTCCCTGCGACATCTCACTTCGTGAAACTGTTCACAGCCAAGTCTACCCGAAATCTCGCCTTTTTTTCGCTGGCCTGCCTTTGTTCACCTTGTTAAACTCGCCGCCCTTGGTGGCGGGTTCGTCGATAGGACCTCGACGACGAGTCGTCGGGGCCCCGGCCTTGGAATGCAACTCGTGTTGGTGTCCTTCCTTCGTCCGCAGTCCTCCCGCATCGGTTGGAGTATCAACCTCTTTCGCACCGGCCCGGAAAGAACCGTTTAAATCGCGGGGCCAACGTCTACCCATTTCTGAGGAGATGCAACAATGGGTAAGAAGCTTTACGTGGGAAATCTGAGCTATCAGGTCGACAGCTCGGAACTCGAGCAACTGTTCGGCCAGCACGGCACTGTCGTCTCGGCCCAGATCATCAACGACCGCGACACCGGCCGCAGCAAGGGCTTCGGCTTCGTCGAGATGGGCTCCGATGAGGAAGCCCAGGCGGCGGTGACGGCGCTCAACGGGCAGCAGCACAACGGCCGCGCGCTCACCGTCAACGAAGCTCGTCCGCGCGAGGATCGCGGCGGTGGTGCGGGTGGCGGCCGCGGTGGATTCGGTGGTGGCGGTGGCGGTGGCCGCGGCGGATTTGGTGGCGGCGGTGGTGGTGGCGGACGCGGCGGCTACGGTAGCGGGGGCGGCGGCGGTGGTGGTGGCCGCGGCGGACGCGATCGCTACTAAGCAAGCGCGCCACCCACAATCGCTACACAAAATCGAACCCCCGCCCTCGCCGGCGGGGGTTCTTTTTGCGCTTCGTTATTCTGCCGACAGATCACCGCCGCGCGATCTTTAGCAGCAGCGGCTCCATCGGACGCAGTTGCAGATTCTTCAGGCGAACGATCTGGCCGCTCAGCAGGTCCAGAGCTTGCTCCTCCGGATGATCGAGCACCACATCCACCGTCTGCGCCTCCTTGAGTTGATCGATCACCGGCACCAGCAGGAAGTTTCCGTCTGCGACCGTGCGGTATTCAACGCCCCACACGCGCTGCTGGTCCGCCGGCGTCACCAATCGCGCCGACTCGTGCTTGCCGCGGACTGATTGATCGAGACGCGACCAGACGGATCGTTCTGATTCGAGCGGTACCGGCGTGAAGGCGTCGGCTGCGATCGCCGGGTTGTTGACGCGCCGTCGGCGCGGACGGTTGTACTCATCAAACGCGAGGCAATCGTTGCCGACACAGACGAGCTCCGCGCGCGTGCCGAACGACCGGAGCGCGTCCGCAGCCTTGTCGGTGACGTGCGTGGCGTGCGGTAGAACGATCACGTCGAACTCGGGCGCGCGGCGTTCTGCGAGCTGCCGCTCGCTCACGAACGTCACCTTCTCGCCGAGGAACGTCAGCGCGGTGTAGCAGGTGCGGACGGCGACCGCGTAATCTTTCTGCCAGAAGCGCGATGCGGGCGAATAGAGGATGGCGACGCGCGCCGGCGCGCGGTTGATCGCCGTCACCTCGTCGGCGAGGCGATTGAGATCGAGCAGCGCCCGCGCCTGTGCCCACACGTTGGCCGGGCGGAAGTAGATGCTGTCATTCAGCGACGGGTCCTTCGCTTCCTCCCACACCCACGTCGTCGTCGCACCCTGGTGGTGCAGCCCGCCCTGCCACATCACCGCACGCGTATGGCGTGACGGGAATTTGTACGCGCCGGCGGCGTTGGGCATCGGGTGATTTTCGCTGTTGAACACGGGCTGGTTGCGGAAGGAATTGAGCAGGTCGTAGCTCATCTCCTCGACCTGCCAGTGGTAGGCGTAATCGCTCGACGTCGACTCATCGAGCGGCCCGACGCCGCCGGCCGGACCGTAATGCGCGTAGGCGTCGCAGCCGGCGATGTCGGTGGCGTCGGCGAACTGCTCGGGATCGATGCCCCAGCCGCCCTTGTCGTAGTCGAGCGCGAAGAAGACCATGATCTTCGCGTGCGTCAGCGCGCGCCCGTCGCATTGATGCAGCACGTCGCCCATCCACTTGTGCCAGGCAGCGAAATGTTCGTCGTTGAACTGCGACCAATCGAACGCTCGTCGCCGGCCGACGTCGGTCTCCGGCCAACCGCTCGCCGGAACGTCAGCGAAACTCTTGAAGCTCGTCTCGTAAATCGCGTTGAGGGTCTCGATCGTCCCGTGGCGACGCTTGAGAAAATCGTGCCATGCGTCGACGCTGAACTTGTCCCGCCCGCTGTTGCCGTAGACCGGCTCGTTCGACAGGCAGTAGCTCAGCAGCGCCGGTTCATCCCTGAGCAGTGAGCCGAGCTGCGTCAGCCACGATTCGAGGACCTTCTTCGTCGCCGGATGGTCGATGTTCTGGTACGGCGTTCCGTTCTGCATCTCCGGCGTCGCCGCAAGAGCCCACTGCGGGAAGTAATGCGGCGAGGTGAGGATGTCGACCTTCACATGACCCTTCGCCGCCTCCGCGACATCCGTTTTAATCCGCTTACCGACCGGCGTGAGCGAGTAATCCGGCGCCAATCCTTGCGCCGGTCCGTGCCGCCCGTCCTGGATGAGCGAAACGCCCAGCGATGAGAAATTCGGCAGGTCCTTAATTACCTGGTCGAAGTGCCCGTATCCGCCGAAGTAGTACGGCCGCGGCTTGGGCCGATCGCCGGGACGAAGCCGGCAGTCGGTCACGAACACACCGCCTTGGATCTTTACCGGTCCGTCGGTCGGGACGGGATTGGGCCCGAGTCCCTCCGCGGGCAGCTTGCCGGCATCGACATCCGCAATCGTTTGATCCGCATGATCGAGCACGAATTTGATCTGATCGAGCTGGAGCAGCCGCCAGTCCTCGCCCTTATCGCTTGAGGCGACGTTGCTGATGATCCGCGTGAGAAACCGATCCGCGATCGCGACGTCCAGCCGCATATACGCGTTGATCCCCAGCTTAGGGTGATTGTCGAGGCCTTGCCGCACGCGGCGAAGGTGATCCGCCTCGCGGGCGAGCAATTCCGGCACATTTTTCTTCGTCGCGGGGGCAGGTTTGGTTGATTGAGCGGGGGCGGATGATCCGATAAGGATAATCGCGAAAAGGCAGGCGGCGACGGCCGGTCTGTTTCTGCTCATCGCTGATCTATAGCGTCGGCGTTCAGAGCATGTTGACCGCGCCGCCGCGGGAATTCGGGTGGCATCCTTCAACGGAGAAGACAAATGGGCAACAAGACAAGCAATCGTCCTGCGCGCTACGCGGCCGTCGAGACGCTCGAAGGCCGCCGGCTGCTGGCGTCGCAGTTCCTCAACGTCGGCCTGGACGGGACGGCCACCGTCACCGGCACCGACGGTGATGACAACATCTCCGTCAGCCTCGTTATCGTGAATCAGGCGGCGCAGCTCCGCTTCACCCTCAACGACCTGCAGGACACCGCGCCGCCGGAGACGATCACCAAGATCGTCGTCAACGCCGGCGCGGGCAACGACACCATCAGCATCCTGCCCAGCGCGACGTCGCTGCAATCGAGCATCCCCGCGGTGGTCGATGGCGGCATCGGCAACGATTCGATCACGACTACCGCCAACAATGACCAGGTCGACGCCGGCGCCGGCGACGACACCGTCTTCTGTGGCACCGGCGACGACAAGGTGTTCGGCGGCGACGGGAACGACAAGATCCTCGGCGACGACGGGGACGACACGCTCAGCGGCGGCGCCAACAAGGACACGATTCTCGGCGGGCTGGGGAACGATCGCCTCAACGGCAACGGCGGCAACGACCGCCTCTTCGGCGAAGCCGGCGCCGACCGCCTCTACGGCTACGAAGGCAACGACTACCTCGACGGCGGATCGTCGAACGACCGTCTGGAAGGCAACGGCGGGCTGGACACCATGCTCGGGCAATCGGGCGACGATCGCTTCTACGCCGGCGACAGCGGGATCATCGACCAGTGCTACGGCGGGACGGGGACGGACACCGCTTCAACGAAGGACGTGGTCGATATCTTTGGAAGCGTGGAGAACGCGTGAGGGACTTCTCCCCACCCCTTTGATGAGGTGGCGATTGTCATCCCGAGCTGCTCTGAGGGATCTCGGACGCGAGTTGTATTCGAGATCCCTCGGAGTACCTCGGGATGAGAACGCGCGGCGCCCACATCTCAGGCGGCGTGCTTGACGTTGAGCGCCTTCACAATCTCCACCGTCGCCTTCGACTTGTTCAGCGTGTAGAAGTGAAGTCCGTCCACGTCATTGAACAATAAATCGCGGCACTGCATCGCCGCGTAATCGACGCCGACCTGGTGTACCGCATCCGGATTGCTCGTCTCGATCGATTCGAGCTTGGTCAGCAGCCGGTGCGGGATCTTCGCGCCGCACATGCTCACGAAGCGCTTGATCTGTGAGACGTTGGTGATCGGCATGATGCCGGCCACGATCGGGACCTTGATGCCCATCGAGCGCGCGTCGTCGCGGAAGCGATAAAAGTCGGCGTTGTCGAAGAAGAGCTGGGTGACGACGAAGTTGCCGCCGTTATCGACCTTGCGTTTCAGGTATTCCAGGTCGCGCGTCTTGTTCAGGCACTGCGGGTGGCCTTCGGGATAGCCGGCGACGCCGATGCAGAAGTCGTGCCCGCTTCCGCGGATGTATTTCGCCAACTCATCGGCGTTGGCGAAGCCGCCTTCGATCCTGGTGAAGACCGTCTGCCCCGCCGGCGGATCGCCGCGCAAGGCCAGCACGTTACGGATGCCGCACTTCCACAGGTCATCGAGGATGCCCCCGATCTGGTCGGCGGTGTGGCCGACGCAGGTCAGGTGGGCCATCGAGCGGATCTTCGCATCGTTCTGGATCTTCTCGACCAGTTCGACGGTCTTCTGCCGGGTCGAACCGCCGGCGCCGTAGGTGACCGAGACGTAGCTCGGCCGCAGCGGGCGAAGCTCTTCAATCGTCTGATAGAGCTGAGTGAACCCCTGCTCGGTCTTAGGCGGGAAGAACTCGAAGCTGATCGTTGGCAGGCCGCGGCCGAGCAAATCGTCGATGCGCATGAGTGGAAAGTATACGGGCAGACTTGGTGGGAGGGCGAGGCTCCTGCCGAGCCGCCGTGCGACGCCGAACGAAATGCCGGCTCGGCAGGAGGCTCGCCCTCCCGACCTCTCGCATCCGGGCTAAACAAAAGAGGCGTCGCGGCTCACCACCGCGGCGCCTCCGCAATTTTCCCTCCGCGGAAAATCGAACGCGGATCAGAAGGTAAATATTGCGTCGACCGCGGCGGTCCACTGATAGAAGTTGGTCCCCCCATCGAAAACGCCGTTCTCGGAGTAATCGAAGCGCAGTTCCGGGCGGATCAGCAGGTTGGCGCCGAGGTCGTCCCTGGGGAACGGCTTGATCGCCAGGCCGACCGTGCCTTCGTAAACGGTATCACCGATGCCGCGCGCGCCGTCCTCGTCGTTGAACCATTCGCCGCGAACGTTCAACGTCGCCGCGTCGCAGAGCTTGTAGCCTGCGTAGGCGGCGACGCCGTACCAGGTGGCGTAGTCGCTGCCCGGCGCCGCGACGGCGCCGCCTTCCCAGCCGAAGTCGCCGTTGAGCGCGAAGGTGAGCTTGTCGGTGGCGGCATAGGTGACGACGCCATCGACGACCGTCCGCCAGTTGCCGTTGTCATCGGTCGCTTCGGGGCCGGTGACGACGTTGAGATACGCCGTGACCTTGTCGCTGGCCACCCATTTGAGCTGACCGAGATAATCGAGCGAATCGTTATTGTCCTTGAGCGACTGATCCCACCCGCGCGAGACACCGCCCATCACCGTGACCTTGTCGGAAAGGTTGTAGAACGCCATCACACCCGTGTGGGTGAAGGGGATCGCGTAGCCGAAGAGGTACGTGTGAGAATAAAACGGGTTCGTCGTCGGGTTGATGGTCTCGTAGCCCATGTGCGTGACCATCTTGCCGGCGCGGATGAGCAAACCGTTGCCGACCGGTACGCCGAAGTCCACATACGCCTGCACCAGATCGAACTGGTTCTCCGGCGAGAGCTGCGGAGCGTCGCCGCCGTAGAAGTTCATGCCGTTGGCGTGGATGAAGCGCGCGTCGTTGCCGTAGATGAGTTCGACCTTTCCGCCGAGGTTGAACTTGTTGTCCCTGGCGGCGGCCGCGGCATCGACCGTCTTCTCGATCGAGAGATCGATCTGGTTGAGAAGCACCTCCTGATTGTCGATGTCGAAAACTCGGCCGGTGATGAAGTTGCCCGGGGGATTGCTGAAACTCGCGGTGTAGGAGCCTTCGACGAAGCCGTAGACGGCGACGTCGCCGGTGTTGGCGCCGAGCTTTTTCAATTCGCCGGAGAGGGGTCTGTCGGGTGGCGGCGGCGTCGCGGAGGGCGGCGTGTTGGTCGCCGTGTCGTCGAGATATATGGGAGCGGGCGAAGATTTAAGCGTCAGCGCCTCGTCGGCCCACAATGATCCCGCCCGCGCGTAACCGATGCTGCTCAATACTGCGACCGCGGCGATCGCCACGGCGTTGCAACCTCGCCTCATGATGTCACTCCTTCGCTGCCAAAAAAGCGCGTCATCCCCCTGCCGCATTGCGTCGCCCTTAACAAGCGCGATGCCAGCGTCTGGGGCCGCCTGGTTGCGCAAAAATGCCGCCCCGGCGCGCGACAGCCGCCTATGCATTAGGCAGCGGGCCATCGATGTCGCGCGGATTGGTGATTTCAGCCGCAGGGCGGAGGACGATGCTCCTGCGGTCCGAACCGACGGGTCGGCGGGAGCCTCGCCCCTCCCATCGGAGGCCCGGCTGTATAGAATCCGTCAATCATGAGCCTCGTCTGGCAACAGCCGCTTGCGAAGATTTACACCGAGCTGTCAGACCCGGAGCTGCGCCTGCGCATCGCCGCGGCAAGGGAAACCCTCGGCTCGCGCCTCGTCATCCTCGGCCACCACTATCAGCAGGACGCGATCATCGATTTCGCCGACTTCACCGGCGACAGCTTCGAGCTCTCGCGCAAGGCGGCGGACCAGAAAGGCATCGAGTTCGTCATCTTCTGCGGCGTGCACTTCATGGCCGAGAGCGCGGACATTCTCACCGACGAAAACGTTCACGTGATCCTTCCGGACCTGGGCGCGGGCTGCTCGATGGCGGACATGGCCAACCTCGACCAGACGATCGATTGCTGGGAACAGCTCAAGGAAAGCTGTCCGGGTCAGACGATCATCCCGATCACGTACATGAACTCGAGCGCCGCGATCAAGGCGTTCGTCGGTGAGCACGGCGGCGCGGTT
>JAICTV010000221.1 GCA_025936175.1 Phycisphaerae bacterium | reverse complement strand
GTGCTCGGCGTCGCGTGGCCGATCGCGATGATCGCGCTGTTGCAGACGAAGAAGTTCAAGCACGCCTTCACGCAGGCGGCGTCGGCACAGGCGGTTCTATAGAGTGTCATGCTGAGAGGGTATTAAAGAAGACCCTCGAGGTGCCTAGTGTCATGCTGAGGTACTCCGAAGCATCTGCGTGCCGTCGCAGGAAGCCAGATCCTTCGCGAGTACGCTCAAGATGACGACCTGCGCACCGAACTGGTCCTCGTTCCTTAACACCCTCTGAGGTACTCCGAAGCATCTGGCTATGGAAACCCGGATGCTTCGGAGTATCTCAGCATGACCGGTGTGAGCGCGTGTCGCTCAAGTCCGATCCGACAACCGCTTGGCGCACATCAGGTCCATCAGCCCGATGCCCAGCACCGCGGCGGTGACGGCGGCGAACTGGAACGGTTTTTTCGTCTTCGTCGCCGCTAATCCCAGCAACGCCGAATCGAGCGCGTCGCCGGCGACCCGGCCCCACATGCTGGTCGCGAGCTGCTCCGTCGGTTTCTCTTCGGCGAGGATGCTCACGCCGTGACAGATCTCGCGGACGCCCAGTGCGCGCAGCGTGCCGCGGCAGTCCGGACTGTCGTCGACGCCGAGGAGCTCTTCGACTTGCTTGGCGCCGAGCAGCTCGCTCAGGCCGATCGCGATGCTCGCCCACCCCAAGCCGCGGGCGAACTCGGTCTCGCCGGGATCGGGAAGGTATTCGCGGGCCGAGTCGAGCGTCTGTTCAAAACGATTCTTTCGATGCAGCAGATGCATGATGTCACCTCAGATTACGAATCGGTCACGGTCACTGTCATTCCGAGCGATACTCCGCGAGGGATCTCCGAGTCGGGCACTTTGTTACGCCGAGATCCCTCGGGGTACCTCGGGATGACAAAACGCGGCGTTGTTGGGTGCACACAGATCACGCCGCCGGGTCGAGCACGACTTTGATGCAGCCGTCCAGCTTCTCGCGGAAAATGTGATACGCGTGCGGTGCTTCGCTCAGCGGCACGCGGTGCGTCACGACGAAGCTCGGGTCGATCCTGCCTTGCTTGATGAATTCAAGCAGCTCCGGCACATACTTGTGCACGTGCGTCTGGCCGGTCTTGATCGTCAGGCCCTTGTTCATCAGCGCGCCGACGGGAATCTTGTCGGATAAGCCGCCGTACACGCCGGGGATCGAGACGGTGCCGCACTTGCGGACGCATTCGATGCACTGACGGATGACGGCGGGGCGTTCGGTTTCGCCGAAGGTCCAGGTCTTTACCTTGTCGTAGACGTGCTCGAGTGCGTTCGAGCCGTGCGCTTCCATGCCGACGGCGTCGATGCAGACGTCCGGGCCGATGCCGCCGGAGATGTCGAGCAGGCGCTCGTAGACGTCTTCGGAGGAGTTGTCGATGGTGATCGCGCCGCTGCGGCGGGCCATCTCCAGTCGCTCGGGCACCATGCGGCCGTTGTCGATCGCGACGACGATCCGCGCGCCGAGCAGCTTGGCACTTTGAATCGTGAACTGGCCGACCGGCCCGCAGCCCCAGATCGCGACGACGTCTTCCGGACCGATGTTGCAGTGCTGCGCCGCCATATAGCCGGTCGGCAGGATGTCGCTGAGGAAGACCAGTTTGTGATCGTCGAGATCAGTCGGCATTTTCTGGCAGTTGACGTCTGCGATGGGCACGCGGAGATATTGCGCCTGCGCGCCGGCGTAGCCGCCGGTGAGGTGCGAATAGCCGAAGATCCCGGCGGTCGCCTGGCCGAACATCTCTTCGCCGAGGTAAGGCTTGGGGTTCGTATTGTCGCAGCAGCTCCAGAGCTGGTTGCGGCAGAACCAGCATTCGCCGCACCCGATCGGGAACGGCACGATCACGCGATCGCCCTTTTTCAGCTTGCTGGAATCAACATCCGGCCCGACCTCTTCGACGATGCCCATCGGCTCATGGCCGATGACGTCGCCGGGCTTCATGAAGGGGACGAAGCCGTCCACCAGGTGCAGGTCTGAGCCGCAGATGCAGGTGGAGGTCAGGCGCACGATCGCGTCACGCCGATTGAGAATCTTCGGATCGGGGACTTCTTCGACTTTCACCTTGTAGGGTGCACACCACACTGTTGCTTTCATGACGGGTTCCTTTCCCGCTTAGTTGGTTTTTGATCCTGCTCCCACCAATGTCATCCCGAGGTACGCCGAGGGATCTCGGAAGCAACTGGTGTACGACATCCCTGGGAGTACCTCGAGATGACAATGTGCGGAGGCGTTGGTCATGGTGAGGAACAATCGTTGTGCGCCGTTAGCGCGTCACGCCCGGCGGGGGCATGTAGGAGTTCTTCTCGGTGTATTCCCTGCCGTGACCGGCGCAGGTTCCCTGGGGTTGGCCGGTGAGTGTGAGCAACTCGCCGATTTCCATGATGCGTTTGAAATTCCGCAGGTCCTCGCGGATGACGCGGTCGGGGTTCTCGCCGAGCAACGTGGAGATCCAGCTTCCGATGCGGCCGGCGGGCGTGACGTAGCGCATCTCGACGCGCGCGATCGTTCCGCGCGGGCTCTGCTCGAAGCTGACCGCGCCGGCGTTGTCGACGTCGCTGCCTTCGAGCGATCGCCAGGCGATGCGCTTGTCGGGTTGGTCGTCGGTGATCTCCGCGTCCCATTCGACGGTGCCGCCGACGATGGCCGGCGCCTTGACAACCCAGTGCGATCGCCGGCCGTCGCCCATGTCGGTCACGCGCTCGAGGTGCGTCATGATGCGCGGGAGGTTCTTGAAGTCGCGCCAGAAGCGGTAGCACTCCGCCGGCGACTTGTTGATGGTGAACGTCTGTGTCACCCGCACGCCGCGGCGATTGAGCCGTTGCTGCGGCGTGGCGTTCTGGTTTTGATTGATTCCCAGCGCCGAGTAGACCGGACAATTGCCGGAGGCGCCGCGATACGCGAGCGCGCCGCCGATGCCGGCCATCACGTAGCCGACGGTGTCATTTCGCACGAGCCCGAGCGCGGCGAGGATCGCGCCCGAGGCGAGCGAGGTCCAGCGTTCGCCTTCCCCGACGTTCTGGAATTGACGCTGAGGCTGCCGCCGGGGCTGCGGTCCTTGTTGAAGTTTCTCACCGCTGAAGCGGGCCCGTTGGATGTCTTCGCGAGTGGAGTAGGCCATCGTCATGTCGTTCCTCCTTGGATCGTGAAGGAGCGACAATGCAAGTCACAGACCCGGTGTGAGATGCGACTAAGGATTTTGCGGGGAGACGGCGGAATCGAGTGCGAGCGCTAACTGACGTGGCGGGCTCTTCCGGTTTGCTTCCGCGTCAACCGCGACAACCAAACGCGGATGACGCCGCGCGGCGGTGAAATGTGTCCGGGCTACCGCATCATCGGCTCGATCGTCAGGTGGACGATGAAGTAGGTGATGGCGGCGATGAACGCCGAGCAGGGGAGCGTGAGGATCCATGCTGTCACGATGCGCTGGCCCCAGATCCAGCGGACGGAGCGCACGCCCTTGGTCGTGCCGACGCCGAGGATCGCGCCGGTGATGGCGTGCGTGGTGGAGATGGGGATGTGCCCCAGCGTCGCGCCGATGATGGTCGTCGCGGCCGACAACTCGGCACAGAACCCGCCGACGGGTTGCAGGCGGGTGATCCCGGAGCCCATCGTTTTCACGATCCGCCATCCCCCGAACAGCGTGCCCATGGCGATCGCGCCGTTGCACGCGAGGATGATCGGCATGCCGTACTCGTGGTGCTGCCAGGGCAGGTGGACGCGCCCCCAGTAGGCCCACTGCTCGTAGCCGGCGGCGGTGAGCAGCATGACGATGATGCCCATCGTCTTCTGCGCGTCGTTGCCCCCGTGCCCGAGGCTGTAGACGCCCGCGCTGAGCAGTTGCAGGCGGCGAAAGAGCAGGTCAACGCGTTGTGGCGTGGAGGAGCGGAAGATCCAGGCGACGGCGATCATGTTGATGGCGCCGAGGATGAAGCCGATGAGCGGGGAGAGGAAGATGAACAGCACGATGGGCACCCATCCTGCCCAGAGCACGACGCCCACGCCCCCCTTGGCGATTGCCGCGCCGCCGATCGCGCCGAAGAGCGCGTGCGAGGAGCTGGTCGGCAGCGCCAGCAGCCAGGTGATGATGTTCCAGACGATCGCGCCGCAGAGGCCGCCCAGCACCACATACACATCGATGACGCGGGTGTCGACCAGCCCGGTCCCGATGGTCTTGGCCACGCCGGTGCCGAAGACGAACGCCGCCATGAAGTTGAAGAACGCCGCCCACACCACCGCCTGCCCGGGCGAGAGCACGCGCGTCGAGACCACCGTCGCGATCGAGTTCGCCGCATCGTGAAAACCGTTCAAAAAGTCGAAGACCAGCGCGGCGAAGATGATGAAGATGATGAGGGTCAGCATGAAGATTTGCGATTTGCGATTGCCGATTTGCGATTGCGAATTCCAAATCGCAAATCGCAAATTGCAAATCGAAAATCCCTATCCATTCTTGAGCACGATCCGCTCCAACGTGTTCCCGACGTCCTCGCAGCCGTCGATCGCTTCCTCGATGTAGTCGAACAGCTCCTTCCATTTGATCACTTCCAGCGGATCGGTGCGGCCTTCGAACAGGCGGCTCATGGCGGCGTGGTGGTTGTCGTCGCCGGTGCTCTCCTTGTGATGGATCTCGATGAGCTGCTTGCTGAGCTCCGAGAGCTTGCGGTCTTTTCGCAGCCGGTGCACCGCCTCCTTCACGACCTTCGTCGCCTCGACGAGCAAATCCGCCTGCTGCACGAAACCGGGCTCCATCGTCTTGACGTGAAAGAGCGGGAAGCGTTTGGCCAGCGCGTCGATCGAGTCGATGATGTCATCGAGCTCGCCGATGAGCGTGTGGATGTCCTCCCGATCGAAGGGGGTGATGAAGGTGCGGTCGAGGCGCTCGAGCGCGGTGTGGGCCAGGTCGTCGGCGCCGTGCTCCTCCTCGCGGATGCGCTGCAGGGGGCCGGAGATCTCCGGGAAAGAGTGCGCCAGCGCCGCCAGGTGCTCGGCGGCGGAGACCGCGTGCTGCGCGAGGCCCTCGAAGAGATCGAAGAAGACGGTGTCTTTCGGAAGAAGGTTGAACATCGAAATCGCTCCTGCCCTGTTGCGCTTCTCGCGGCGGCGCGGAGGTACTGTAGCGATTTTCAGGACAGCGTTAAGCCGCCGCGCCGCCCGCGTCAGCCTGTGCAGGGCGCGAAGCCGGCGCGCCGTCCTCCTCCGCCGCGGCCGGGAATCTCAGGCGGAAGGTCGAACCCTCGCCCGGCTTGCTCTGCACGTCGATCGCCCCCTTGTGCGTCTGCACGATGTGCTTGACGATCGACAATCCCAGGCCCGTCCCGCCCATCTCGCGCGAGCGCGAGCGCTCCGAGCGGAAGAAGCGCTCGAAGATGCGCGGCAGATCGTCGGCGGTGATGCCGATGCCGTTGTCGGCGACTTCGATCACGTTCGTCTGCCCGCCGGCGTTTTCCGGGCGCACGACGACGCGGATCGTCCCGTTCTCGCGCGTGTACTTGATGGCGTTGTCCACCAGGTTCGACACCGCGCGCTCGAGGTACTCCGCATTGCCGACGATCGGATGCAGCCCCTCGCTCGCCTGCAGCGAGAGCGTCTGCCCCTTCCTTTGCGCTGCCGGCGTCATCAGCTCGACGACCTTGGCGGCCACGCACTCGAGGTGCACCGGCCGCGGGCTCGGCACCGCCGTCGTGCTGTCCAGCCGCGAGAGGCTCAGCAGGTCGTCCACCAGGTTCGTGAGCTGCTCGGTGTGCCTCTCAACCGTCGCCAGATAGTTCATCGCGCGCGGGCGATCGTCGAGCGCGCCGTCCGTCAAGGTCTCGACGTATCCCTTGATCACCGTCAGCGGCGTGCGCAGCTCGTGGCTGACGTTGGCGACGAACTCCTTGCGCAGCTCCTCGTAGCGCATCGTCTCAGTGACGTCGTGGGCGACGACGATGAACCCCGCCGGCCGCGTCGGCAGACGTGCAATCGTCACCTCGAGATACTTGCCGCCCGCGACCGGCCCGATCGAGATCGTCTTACGCTGCCCGATCAGCGAGACTTCCGTCACGGTCTTGAGCACCGGTTCGATCGGCACCATCTCCCAGAGCTGCCGCCCGCGCGCGTCCTTCGAGCGGAAGGTCATCAGCTCCGCCGCCGCGTCGTTGGTCAGGAGGATGCGCTGCTGGTGATCGGTGGCGATCAGGCCGTCGCTCATCGACGAGATGATCGTCAGCAATTGAGCCTGATCCTTCGCCGCGTCCGCCATGATCCTGGCCAGCGCGTCCGCGATGTCTTCGATGAGGAATGAGTCGCCTGATCGCCGCTTCGGCTGCGCGGCGGGGACGGCGTCGGTCAGGAGCTGCGCGGCGGATCGAATGTGCCGACGGACAGCGACGTAGCCGAGTGCGACGGAAACCGTCGCCGCGACGGCCGCGGCGATCATCGTCCGGATCGCCACGCGGTGCGGATCCGCCAGAGCGGCCACGAGCGCTACGACCGTCGCCAGAGCGACGATGACGACCACCTGCGGCAGAAGAAATCGGCGGAGGAGATCCCGACCTTCTCCAGCGCGTTGGGCCGCCAGGTGGATTCGGCGAAGAACTTCATGCCGAACGTCTTCATGCTCGGCACCGCAGCGAAAAGCAGGACGGCCAGCAGCGACGCCATCATCAGCAGGATGACGCACCCGCTGCCGGTGGCGGCGGCGTGGACGATCGCGTCCATCCGCTGCCCGCGGCTGCGCCAACGCGCTGGCGTCGCCAGGACGTTTCCCTCTCTCCCTCCAGGGGAGGGCAGTGGTGCGGGCGGAATGGAGAGAACTTCCGTCATGCTCACATCAGCGCGCTGCGACAACCGGCTTGCCCGACCATTGCAGACCGGCGATCGTCTCGGCGACCTTCTTCTGCACGCCTTCGCTCAGCGGCGCGTAATCGAGCGACGATGCGAGCTGCTGCCCGCCGCCGGCGCTCGTCGCCCAGGTGAGGAACTCGACCAGTGACTTCGCCTTGGCTTCGTCTTCAGGTAGCCGAGATCCTTGTAGACGATGATGTAGGTGAAGGCGGAGATCGGATACGCCTTCTCGCCACTCTGGTTCCAGATGTTCACCGCCAGTGACGTGTCCATCTGGCCGACCGCGCCGTCCCCCGCAGCGGCGACACTCTCGGGCGACGGCTTGATGAACTTCCCGTCTTTGTTCTTCATCAGCGCGAAGGGAATCTTGTTCTGAACCGCGTACGCCAGCTCGATGTAGCCGATCGCGCCCCTGGTCTGCTGCACGACCTGCGTGACGCCTTCATTCCCCTTGCCACCCTGTCCGCCCGGCCACTCGACCTGCTTGGCCGCGCCGACCTTCTCCTTGAACGGAAGAAGTTTGCTCGTCATCGTCTTCTTCATCCGCATGGTGGAACCTCCGTTGGTTATTTCCCCGGCGATCATGAGGGGGCGTACGAGTGGTTCGCGCTAAGGCGACGCGAACATTGCGCGCGGACGGCGCTGCCACGAGGTGAAGCCGCGATTAAAATCGCGCTAAGCCGCGGCGGTTCATACAACCGCCCTTTGAGCTTGCTTCTGATCCTGCCGGGGCTTATCGTTTTTGGCCTATTCGCTAGGGGTGTCTTTGGCGTTGTGTCAAAGACTGAGAAAGACCCTCGAACCTGATCCGGCTAACACCGGCGTAGGAAAGCGAAGACATGACCTGCCATTTCCTCTTCCAAACGAATCCCAACTCCATCACGGAGATCGAACGATGATCATGCCCAATCGAGCTGAATCCGCGGCCGCGACTTCGACGAACGAGCAGCCGACCTGCGATCTTCCGCCCCTCGGCGACAACCCGTCATCGATGCACCAAGGCACCACGCCCGGCTCCTTTGCGCAGCGGGGCCGCGTCGGCACGCCGTGGACCTTCAGCTCACCCGACACCCCCGGCATGCCCGCGCCTTCGACTAAGACCGCCTGGGACTTCATGCCGACCGACTGGACGCGCGACGCCGCGACTGGCCAGTGGCGCGCGCCGGCCGGCTTCGTCCCCGTCACGCAGCTCGAGCACGCGCGGCTCGGCATCATCACGCCGCAGATGCGCCGGGTCGCCGAGCGGGAGGGCCACCTCACGCCAGAGCAAGTCCGCGATGAAGTCGCCGCCGGCCGGATGGTCATCCCGGCCAACATCAATCACCTCAAGCACAAGCTCGACCCGATGTGCATCGGCCGCGCGAGCAAGACCAAGATCAACGCCAACATGGGCGCGTCGCCGGTCTCCTCCGGCACCGACGAAGAAGTCGAGAAACTTCGCTGGGCGGAGCGGTGGAGCGCCGACACAGTGATGGATTTATCAACTGGTGGTAATCTCAACGATTGTCGTACACGTATCGTTCGGGAAAGCCACGTGCCGATCGGCGTCGTTCCGCTGTACTCGATGATCATTGGTCGCAAGATCGAAGACCTCGATTGGCCGACGATCGAGGCGGAGCTGATCAACCAATGCGAGCAAGGCGTGGACTACATGACGATCCACGCCGGCGTGCGAAAGAATCACCTCCCCTTCGTCCGCAACCGTCTCATCGGCATCGTCTCGCGCGGCGGATCGCTCTTGGCCAAATGGATGATCACCCACAACGCCGAGAACCCAATGTACGACCGCTGGGACGACATCTGCGAAATCCTCCGCCGCTACGACGTCACCTTCAGCATCGGCGACGGCCTGCGTCCCGGCGGGCTCGCCGACGCCACCGATCGCGCGCAGCTCGCGGAACTTGAAACCCTCGGCGAGCTGACCGAGCGCGCCTGGCGGCACGGCGTGCAGGTGATGATCGAAGGCCCCGGCCACGTGCCGTTCGATCAGATCGAGTGGAACATGAAGGTCCAGCGCACGCTCTGCCACGGCGCGCCGTTCTACGTGCTCGGGCCGCTGGTGACCGACATCTTCCCCGGCTACGACCACATCACG
>JAICTV010000377.1 GCA_025936175.1 Phycisphaerae bacterium | reverse complement strand
GACGAGCCGCGGCGCTTTCGCGCCGGGAATCAGCACCGCGCCGACCACCAGGTCCGCCTTGATCAGCGAATCGCGGATCGTGTGCGGATCGGAGTAGATTGTGCTCACATTCGCCGGCATGACGTCGTCGAGATAGCGCAGCCGATCGAGGCTGACATCCATGATGACGACGTTCGCGCCGAGTCCCGCCGCCACCTTCGCCGCGTTGGTTCCGACGACTCCGCCGCCCAGCACCACGACGTGCGCCGGCGCCACGCCCGGCACACCGCCGAGCAGGATCCCGCGGCCCATCATCGGCTTCTCGAGGTACTTGGCGCCTTCCTGGATGCTCATCTTCCCCGCGATTTCGCTCATCGGCGTGAGCAGCGGGAGCGTGCCCTTCTTGTCGCGGATCGTCTCGTACGCGATCGCGACGATCTCCGATTCCATGCACGCCTGCGTCAGTTCCTTGTCCGCCGCGAAATGGAAGTAGGTGAATACAACCTGTCCCGGCTTGAATCGGCTGATCTCTTGCGGCTGCGGCTCCTTGACCTTGACGATCATCTCCGCGCGCTCGAACACCTCCGCCGCCGTGGGAAGCATCGTCGCGCCGACGCGCGTGTAGTCGTCATCGGTGAAGCCGCTGCCGACGCCCGCCTGCGTCTCGACGAACACCTCGTGCCCGTTCTTCTTCATAAGTTCGACGCCGACCGGCATCATCGCGACGCGGTATTCATCCGACTTCACTTCTTTCGGAACGCCAACTCGCATGATCAATCCTCACGTACTCGCGCTCAGTGCGCACCCTTCCCCGCGTCGCGCATAATAACCCGATGCTCGAAAACGAAAAGACGCAGGCCGGCTAGCTGCTCGCGCCGACCGCGTCGCGGGCGGCGACGCGCAGGGGGACTAAGGTCGAGACCATCGGGGCGGTCGGCGTGTCACAAGGGGCGTGGCTCGCCGCCGAGCCCTCGACGCTGCGCATGGGGATGGCGCTGATCGGCGCGTGCTTCAGCCGCTCGATCTTGCCGAACTTCAATCGCAGCGCCCAGCCGAACGTGCGGCGGACGTTTTGCAGCGCGCCCAGCATCCCGATGAGCTGCATCCACGCGGGCTTCATGCCGACTTTCGTCTTGCGTCGCCAGACCGCGTTGATGAACCACACGGGATTGTAAAAATACAAGTACGCCGTCAGCAGGTTGAGCTGCTTGCGCCACGGGCGCTTGATGCTCGAGGCGATGACGTAGTTGCCGTCGTACATATACGACGCCGCCTCCTTCCCGCCCGCGCGATCGATCACCTGATCGCCGGCGAAAGTGCCTTCGTAGAGCTTCGTGCCGGGCGACGGCGTGATCATCAGCACCTGGAGCGACACCGCGCCCGCCTTGCGCAGCACGCGCACCTGGTTGATCAGCCCGTAGTTCGTCCCTGGTGAATAGAGCGGCTGCGAGTCGTGATGCATCATCATCGGCATCGGACAGATGCCCACGTCGCGCATGAGTTGGAACGCTTCGGTCGTTTTGTTGACGCTCTGCCCCTTGTTCACCAGCGTCGCGGTCATGTCCTCAACGCCGAGCCACAGCGCGCGGCAACCGGCCTTGCGGACGAGCGGCAGGTGCTCGCGCATCTGCAGCGTGTCGTGGACGGTGACTTCCGTGTACCAGCGCGCCTTGCGCCGGATCGGGACGCCGTCAAACTCCGCCGTCGCCAGCGTCTCGACGATCTCCAGCGTCCGCGCCTTGTTGTTGAAGAAGTTGTCGTCCACGCCGAAGAAATAGCGCAGGCCGAACTCCTTGTTCAGCCGCCACATCTCTTCCGCGATGCGCTGTCCGCTCTTGAGACGGTGCTGCCGCTGGTTGTACGCGGGGATCGGGCAGTAAGGACATGCGAACTTGCAGCCGAACGTGAGGACGACGGAGCTGATCGGGCTGTGGCGGCGGACGCGATTGGGCGCTAGCGCCTGCGACGCGAGCGTCGCCGATCGACTCGGCGGCTCCAGCAGTCTGTAACCGAGCGCCGGATGCGGCAGCTCATCGAGATCGCCGACCAGTCGCTGCACTCCGGTATCAATCAGTTCTTCCCCCACGCCTTCGACAGAGCCGCGCGCGTAGATGAGGCCCGGCATCTCGTCGAGCGCGCTGATATCGCGAGCGCGATAAAACGCCGATCGCATCGATTCGCCTTCGCCGCGCACGGATAGCAGGATCTCCAGCAGGTTGAGGAAGACGTATTCTTCGCCGGTCACCACGACGTCCGCACTGGTCGG
>JAICTV010000353.1 GCA_025936175.1 Phycisphaerae bacterium | reverse complement strand
GATGTTGGCGGCGGCGAAGAGATCGGGGCGTTCGTCGACGGCGCGGCCGACGGTGATCCCGCCGTTTGATCCGCCCGTCAGCGCGAGCTTCGCCGGCGAGGTGTACTTCTGCTCGATCAGATACTTCGCGCAGGCGATGGTGTCGCGCCAGACGTTGGGCTTGGTGAGCTTGTACGCGCCGAGGTGCCACGCTTCGCCGAGTTCTCCGCCGCCGCGCACATGCGCGACCGCGTACACGCCGCCCCGGTTGAGCCATGCCAGTGATGACGGGCTGAAGTACGGGTCCATCGTGATCCCGTACCCGCCGTATGCCATCACGATCGTCGGATTGGCGCCGTCGAGCTTCGTGTCTCTCTTGCAGATGATCGAGAGCGGCACCAGCGTGCCGTCGTAGCTCGGCGCCATCACCTCGCGCGATTCCAGATCAGGAAGGTTGTCGTACGGCCCGGCGGGCTGGAGGTCGGTCAGCTTCGACTCATCCGTCGCCGGGTCGTACTCGTAAGTCTGCGGCCCGCGCGTCCATGACGTGATGGTGTAGCTCATCTGCGTGTCGCGCACGTCGAGATCGTGCACGTAGACCGAGCCGTCGAACGGCAGCTTGATGCGCGACGGCTTGGAGCCGTCGAACGGGACGCGGAGGACGCGGAGCACGGCCCCGTCACCCTCGGTGACATAAAGCGCGTCCTTCGCCGCCTTCAGTCCGTGCAGCACGGTCTTGGCTTGCGGAACGACGACCTGCGCGTGTTGCGCGTCCGGCGACTTGAGATCGACGCGGATGAGCTTGAAGCGCGGAGCGTCATCATGCGTCATGAGATAGACGTCGTCGCCGCCGCTCAATGCGTATTCGGTGACCTGCGCATCGACGTCGCACAGCTTCTTCCACGCCACCTCCGGCGTGCCGACCGCATTCGCCGGAGCGTAGTAGACGGTGAGCTCGCGTTTGACCCCGTGCTCGACCACGCCGATCGCCCATTTTGAACCCGGCACGGTGGAGATCCAGCCGTCGTCCATAGGCGTGAACGCGACGTTCGGCGCCACGTTGATGCCCCATACCGCGACGTCTTTGTCGACCGGCTCGCCGAGTTTGTGCAGGTAGATTCTGGTGCGAAGGAACTTCTCCGTCGGCGGCATGTCGTTGGTGAGCTTCTGCAGGCGGTTGTAGAAGAAGCTCTGGTTGTCGGCCCGCCAATCCACGCTGCCGAACTCCTCGCGATCGATCTCTTCGGGCAGGATCTTCTTTGTCTTTGTGTCGATGATGCGAAGCGTCGCGCTTTCGCTCCCGCCCTGCGAGATGCCGAACGCGACGTGCCCGCCGTCAATCGACGGCTCGTAATAATTGATGGCGGGCGGCTCGCCGTTGGGGCCGGCGAACTTGTCGGAATCAACCAGCAGTTCGTCCTTCCCGTCGGCGCCCTGGCGCATGTACAGCTTCCCGACCGCTTCGCCGGAAAGCGTCTTGATGAAGAAGCAGCGCCCGCCGGCCTGGCGATGCACGTCGGAGACCGACGCCGGCGCGGCGTTGGTGTACTTTTCAATGTCCGCGAGGATCTGCGCTCGCCCGGTGATGCGATCGAGCGTCTGCCGCGCGAAATCCGACTGCGCCTTCATCCACCCGGCGACATCCGGATCGGCGGTGTTCTCAAGATGGCGGTAGGGATCGGTGATCTTGATTCCGTAGTAGTCATCGACCACGGGCCTTGAAGTCGCCGCCGGCGGGTTGTGAGTCTCCTGGGCGAGCGCGAACGCGCATGACAGGACCAGCGCCGCAGCCATCCATTTCGGTTTCATGTCGAATCCCTCAGCCCTTACGAATGCGCGAGCTTCTCGCCGACCTTTTTCGCGATGTCGATTTCGAGCACGGTGTCACGTCCCGTCGCGTACCAGTATCTCGTCGGCAGCAGCAGCCCGCGATCGATCTCGCGCGACCCCACCATCCGATGTCGCTTGCTCGTTTGCGTGCGGAAGGCGTTCTTGAGGTAGACGGAGGCGGTGATCGGCTGTTCCGCCTGCGCGTAACGCTCGATCAGCACGCTGGGGGCAACCTCGTAGGAGCCGTCCGCCTGCCGCGAGAACTGGAACTGAAGCGTTCGGCGGTAAGTGGCAATCGAGCTGTCGGCCAGGTCCTCGCTGGTCTGCACGTCGTTATGCCAGAATTCGAAGAACTGCTTCGACGTGAGCGGCAGCGTGGTGATCAAACCCGCGCGATAGTCCTGGCGATCGATGAAGAATCCGTAGTCGCGCGCGACCTGGGCGCACGCCTCCCAAAGCGAATCGAAATCTTTGGCATCGACGTGCGCGGGGCTCGGCTGATCGAGCCAGTACGCCGGCTGCGTCGTCGCGTACGACGGCCGGGTGGTCGGCGGCGGTTGATGCTGCGCGCAGCCGATCGCGATGACGGTGAGCAGAAGGAGGGACAAACGCCTCATGCGTTCACTCCGGTTGCACCATCGCCGGCGCGCCTTCGGACAGGTGCTCCGGCCGGGCGTCGCCCAGTGTGTGGATCAACACGCCGTTGAGCAAGCCGGGTGTGCCCATTGACGAGCCGGCGACGACGATCACGCGGTCGCCGACCTCCGCATACCCTTGCGCGCGGACCAGCGCGTCCGATTCGCGCAGGAGCGCCTGGACGTCATCGGCCGGCGCCATCTCGTGCGGGATCACCCCGTAGTGCAACGCCATCCGCCGCAGCGCCCGATGATCCGACGACAGCGCGATGATCGGAATCGTGAAGCGCGACTTGGAGAAGATCCGCGCGGTGGCGCCGGTCTGGCTCCAGATCACCACGAGCTTCGCCTTGAGCTGATCCGCCATCTGCCAGACCCCCCTGGCGACGGCGGAGGAGAGGGCCATCGTCTTGAGCCGCATCATCGGCTCGCGCGCATCGGGCTGGCGGGCGAGGTAGTTCTCGGTGGTCTCCGCGACGTGCGACATGACGATGACCGACCCGATCGGGAACTTGCCGACCGACGTTTCGCCGCTGAGCATTACCGCGTCGGTCCCGTCGAAGATCGCGTTGGCGACGTCGCTGACTTCCGCGCGCGTCGGCGACGCCTGCTCGATCATGCTCTGAAGCATCTGCGTCGCGACGATGACCGGCTTGCCG
>JAICTV010000381.1 GCA_025936175.1 Phycisphaerae bacterium | reverse complement strand
TCGCGGCAGCCCCCACATGGTGTAGAAGCACGCCGCCGCGCCGGCGAGCGTCGTCAGCCATACCCATTTCACGCGGAAGGGACGCGGCCGATCGGGCTCCGTATGGCGCAGCACGAGTACCCCGATGCAGACGAGCGCGAACGCCGACAGCGTGCCGATGTTGGTCAAGTCGTAGGTCGCGTCGTCATCGACAACCAGCGCGGCGACGGCGACGAGCACGCCAGTGATGATGGTGGTGATGTGCGGCGTTCGGTACTTCGGGTGGATCTTCGCCGCCCACGGCGGCAGCAGCCCGTCACGCGCCATCGCGAAGAAGATGCGCGGCTGGCCGTACTGGAATACCAGCAGCACTGCCGCCATCGACACCACCGCGCCGAGCGCGATGATCCAGCTGAACTGCGTCAGCCCCGCGACCTGAAACGCATGCGCCAGCGGATCCGATGACTTGAGCTGCGCGTAGGGAATGAGCCCGGTCGCCACCGCGCCGACGATCATGTAGATCACGGTGCAGATCGCCAATCCGAGCAGGATCCCTCGCGGCATGTCGCGCTGAGGATTCTTCGTCTCCTCGGCCGCGGTCGAGATCGCATCGAAGCCGATGAATGCAAAGAACACGATCGCCGCCCCCTGATGGATGCCCGCCCAGCCGTTAGGCGCGAACGGCTTGTAGTTCGCGGTGTCGACGTGCATCGCGCCGACGACGACGAAGATCGTGAGGACGATCAGCTTGATCGCCACCATGATCGTGTTCGCCCGCGCGCTCTCGCGCACGCCGATCACGAGCAGCCAGGTGATCAGCATGACGATGATGAACGCGGGCACGTTCACGAGGATCGGGATCCCCGCGAAGTGCGGTGCCGTCTGCAGCAGCGAATGAATCGCCGGGTCCGAGCTGGCGTGCACGTCCCAATAGCCGTGAGTCAGCCAATCCGGAAAGGCGACCCCGAAGCCCGAGAGCAGCGACACGAAGTACCCCGACCAGGAGATCGCCACCGCGACGTTTCCGACTGCGTACTCGAGGATGAGGTCCCAGCCGATGATCCAGGCGATCAGCTCACCGAGCGTCGCATACGAGTACGCATACGCACTCCCCGCCTGCGGGATCATCGCCGCCAGTTCGGCGTAGCAGAGCGCCGCCAGCCCGCAGACGACGCCGAGCAATGCGAACGAAACCACCAGCGCCGGGCCGGCGCCGAGCCGCACGACCACGCCGTTCGGCAGGATCTCACCCGCCGCGGCGGTGCCGAGCGTCGAGAAGATGCCGGCGCCGATCACCGCACCGATCGACAGCATCACCAGGTCGCTGACGCCTAACGCGCGCTTCAGCCCTTGCGGGTTCTCGCCCTCGGCAAGGAGCGCGGCGATCGGTTTCCGGGAGAAAAATCCAGACATTATCGGAGGGAGATGGTCCCGGACGGGAAGCAGCCCCCGCCCAAATCCAGGCGACGGGGCCGGCAGCGCCGGCCCCGTCGCCGTTACGGACTAGATGAACAGCGGCGCGAGCACGAGCGTGATCGTGCTGAGGAGCTTGATCAGCACGTGCAGCGACGGCCCCGCCGTATCCTTGAACGGATCGCCGACCGTGTCACCGACCACCGCCGCCTTGTGCGCGTCCGACCGCTTGCCGCCGTAGACCCCCGTCTCGATGTATTTCTTGGCGTTGTCCCAGGCACCGCCGCCGTTGTTGAGGAAGCCCGCCATCAGGATCCCGGCGATCGTGCCGACCATCAGCAGCGCCGCCACAGCTTCCGCGCCGAGGTATTCGTTGCGCGGCGCGAAGTGCTTGAACGTGACGCCGACGACGATCGGGAAGAGCACAACCAGCGCGCCCGGAAGCACCATCGCCTTCAGCGCGCCAACGGT
>JAICTV010000351.1 GCA_025936175.1 Phycisphaerae bacterium | reverse complement strand
GCCGTTCTCGCTCGCGTGCGGATTGACGCCGGCGACGGCGATGCGCGGCTTGGGGATGTCGAAGAGGTTCACCAGCGTCTCGTGCAGCAGTTCGATCGGATGGAAGACCGCGCCGATATTGAGCCGGCCCCACAGGCTGTTCAGCGGGATGTGCACCGTCGCGAGGATCACTTTGATCGGCCCGCCGACGAACATCATCGCGTGCTTGCGCGCGCCCGTGCGCTGCGCGAAAAGCTCCGTGTGACCGGGGAACGGGTAACCCGCGAGCTTCCAGCTTTCTTTAGCGATCGGCGCGGTGACGACGGCGTCGATGATCTTCTGTCGCGCGGCGTCGATCGCGTCGAGGCAGAAGCGCATGGATGCTTCGCCGCCGATGCGGCTCGGAGCTTTCACGGCATGGCCGAGGATCGAATACTGGTCGTAATCGACGACGACGACGTCGTGCGGATAGGGCCGCAAGCGGCCGTTGAACTGATCGCGCCACCAGAAGACGTCGAATTCCGCGAGGTCCGCCGCGTAGGCGAGCAGCTCGTTCATCCCGTAGATGATGTACTTCGCCTTGTGGCGGAGGACGGGATCCGCCAGGGCCTTGACGATGACCTCAGGCCCGATGCCGGCGGGATCGCCGAGCGTGATTCCGATCGTGGGGCGGTAATCCATCACTGCACTCTGATCCTATACCTCATCATCGGCAGAGGTGCGTTGTGAACAAGCGAGATTTGTGCCGGGAGCGCGGGAGAAAAATCTGGCGCGATTTTTAGCTTGACGATTTGACAGCTTCGCATTCGTTGGAGCGGCGCCTGCGTCGCCCTCTGTTCAGCGCGAGTGGAAATGCGGGCGACGCAGGCGTCGCCCCTACAGAGATCAGTTGGGGCTCAGATCTTCGCGCTGGCGTTCGAGCCACGAGACGATCGTCTTGGCGAGCACGTCGGCTTCGAAGTTGAAGGGCCACCCGATCGGGCGCGATCCGAGCGTCGTGAGTTTGAGCGTCGTCGGGATCAGCGCGACGTCGAAGCGGTCGCGCTCAAGGCTAGCGACGGTCAGGCTCACGCCGTCGATGCAAACTGAACCCTTGGGCGTGACGAACTTCAGCAGCGCCATCGGCGGCTGAACCGTGAGCCGCCATTTTTCGTCGTCGCCCTTCTGCGCGACGAGGCGCGCGGTTCCATCGACGTGGCCCTGGACAAAGTGGCCGTCCATACGGTCGCCGGCACGCAGGGCGCGCTCGACGTTCACCAGGTCGCCGGCCCTGAGCAGCCCGAGGTTGGTCTTCGAAAGCGTCTCGGGAATGACATCGAACCCGAGCAGCGGAGGCGTGATCTCGGCGACGGTCAGGCACACGCCGTTGATCGCGATCGAGTCGCCGTGCTTGACGTCGGTCCACTCGGCGGCGAGGTTGAGCCTAACGAAGCCGGTGCCGTCGCTCACCGATGCGATGCGGAGCGTGCGCTCGACAATTCCAGTAAACATGTTGCACATTAGGATAGGCGAGCAAGGCGGGCGGACAAGGATGTGATAGCGACCCGCGCGGAGACCCAGCATGCGGCGCAATCTCAGGGGCATGATCGTGGCCGTCACCGGCGCGAGCGCGGGAATCGGCAAAGAGCTCGCCGTGCAGCTCTCGGCCGCGGGAGCGAAGCTGTCGCTGTCGGCGCGGCGGCTTGATCGACTCGAAGAACTGAACCAGCAGCTCGGCGGAAAGCATCTGGTCGTGCAGGCGGACGTTTCCAAGCGGGAGGATTGCGAGCAGTTCGTCGCCAAGACGCTCGCCCATTTCGGCCGGATCGACACGCTCGTCTGCAACGCCGGCTACGGGATCTACCGCCTGACGCACGAGTATTCGCCGGAGGAGATGCGCGAGATCTTCGCGACGAATGTCTTCGGCACGACGGACGTGATTCACGCGGCTGCGCCCGCGCTGCTCAAGCAGGAGTCGCGGGACGGGTGTCGCGCGCAGATCATGATCGTTTCGTCCGCAGCGGCAAGGCGTTCGACGCCGTTCATCGGGCCGTACTCGGCGACGAAGGCGGCGCAATTATCGATCGCGGAGGCGCTGCGCGTGGAACTCAAATCGCAGAGGATCGCGGTCACCAGCGTGCATCCGATCATGACGCGGACGGAGTTCGGCGCGGTCGCGGAGGGGATGAGCGGCGTGAAACTGCCGCGCGGCGGTCCGGGGTTTACGCAGACGGTCGAGCACGTCGTGCGGCGGATGGTTCGCGGGATCGAGAAGCCGATCCCCGAAGTGTGGCCGCATCGACCGACGCGCATCGGAATCCTGGTCGCGGCGATGATGCCGCGCGTCACCGACATGACCCTCAAAAGGTTCATGCGCAGGGTCGAGGACGAGAACCGACCGCAGACCTAAGCGTTCTCTAAAGGATGTCATCCCGAGGAACTCCGAGGGATCTCGGACAAGTGTTGCATCCGAGATCCCTCGCGGAGTACCGCTCGGGATGACATTTGTTCAGCGCTGGTGAGCGGCGCTACGCGTAACCGAAGAAGTCACTCGTGATCGAGCTTCCGCTGAAGACGAAGTGCTTCTTGTAGCTCGCGGTCGTGCGCGTCAGCGATTTATCCTTCTGCTGCACACGGACGTTGTAAACGCCGGGCTTGACGTTGGTAAACTTCCACTTACCGCTGGAGTCGCTGACCACCGTACGCTCGCCTTTGTCCCACCAGCCGTTGTTGTTGGAGTCGAGGTAGACGGTCCAACCCTGGATCCCCGGCTCGCCCGAGTCGCGCTTGCCGTTCTTGTTCTTGTCACGGAACAAGACGCCGCCGATCGACGCGTACTTGGCTTCGCCGAAGGTCGTCGAACCGGTGGCGTTCGCCGGGGCAGCGAGCTTCATGTCGAGTCCCGCGCCGCCGGCGGTTTGGTACCAGCCGGTGGGGACGATCTGGCGGACGGTGTAATCGCCGGGCATGTCGCTGAGCTTGTAGTGACCCGAGGAATCGGTAGTCGTTGACGGCTCACCCGCATCAAGCTTGCCGTTGTTGTTCTCATCGACGTAAACGCTTCGGCCGGCGATGCCGGCTTCGTTGTTGTCGCGGAAGCCGTCGCCGTCCTTGTCGTCGAAAACGACGCCGCTGAAGTCGATGGGCTCGATGGGATCGTCGATGTTGGATCCGCCGCCACCGGTACCGGCGCCGGAGGTGTTATCGCCGCCGCCGGTGCCGGAAGTGGT
>JAICTV010000021.1 GCA_025936175.1 Phycisphaerae bacterium | reverse complement strand
GGGTCGGCGACGACGCTCGTCACGCCGCGCGGGACCACCGCCGCCGCGAACTGCGCGGGAAGACACAGGCTGCTCTCGATGTGGACGTGCGCGTCGATCAGTCCCGGCGTGACGAACGCGCCGGCGAGGTCGAGTTCCTGTCTACCGCGATATCCCGCGCCGACGCCGGCGATATGATCGTCGTGGATCGCGATGTCGGCCGCTTCAATTTCGCCGGAGAAGACGTTGACGATCCGCCCGCCGCGGAGGACGAGGTCGCACGGGATGTCGCCGCGCGCGGCCGCGGCCAGAAGGGACGAAGAACCCATTCAGGGCGGCGATGATACCAGATGCGGCGCGTGGGCGCGCGGGTCAATCTCGTTTGGGCGGCGGGGTGTCGAAGAGCTTCGTGATCCTGGTCTCGCCCTTGAGGGTCTTGATCTTGCCATTGATCGTCGCGGTGGGTTCGATGAAGAGTCGGCCGCCCTGGTTGATGGCGTCGCCGCCCAGGACGCCGCTGTGGATGATCTTGCCGCCGCGTTTGACGGTGAGGTTGCCGATGACGCGGCCGAAGATGTGCGCTCGTCCGCCGTACTCGATGGTGAGGTCGCCGTAGACGGCGCCGCGGAGATAGAGCTTGCCGCCCTCGACGACGTTGACGTTTCCGCCGACGGCGCCCCACAGTTCGAGGGGTTCGCTGACGATCAGGTCGCCCCCGAGTTGTCCGCGCTCTTCGCGCATGAAAGAAGAATCCTCTCCGTCTCCGAGAACAAAGACATGGTCAGCGGAGCTGACCACGTCCCGCATTATCAGTACTATGGGGTGATGTTCAAATCGGGATCGGATTGACCCATCGCCTGGCGCATTCCCCTGTTGCTCTTCGCTTGCACCATCATGAGGATGACCAGCGCGATCAGGGGAAAGACGACGAAGCGCGACCACTTGAGGATCGCGACTTCGGGTTGCGACGCGGCGAACCTCGCCTGCGACGCGAGCTCGTCCCACGTGTACAGCACGCCGGGGATGCGGAAGTCGGCGGAATAGAACGTTACCTTGCCGAGGAACGCCTGCCACGGGAACAGCAGCAGCGCCAGGACGAGGCACCAGAGGTACGCGCTGGTGACGCGCGCGACGCCGATCAGCCGGCCGACCAGCATGATGTTCACCACCAGCAGCAGCACGAGCGACAGCAGCACCGGCAGCACGGTGCCGAGGAACGTCGTCACGCCGGTGAGATAGTGGAGCTTGTCCATCGCCGACGATGTTGCAACCGGATGTGTCGTTGCGCCGGGCAGGTCGGAAACGATCAATGTTGTATAGCGCGCGGTGAAAAAGAGCGCGAGCTGGATGAGCAGCATCAGCATGAGCAACAGGAACAGCCAGTGTTTGGCGCGGCGTGCGACGATGAGCGCGTCGGCGTAATCGGCGCTGGTGGCAATGGACGGATCGGACATGGTTAGTCATTGGTAACCCAAAGCGGTGCTGATGACAAATCGCCCGCCGGCACGGACAATCGCCGCCGCGATGCTCGAGACGAAGTGGTGCCGCGTTCGGCAGAAGCGATTGCTCGACCGGATGAGCGAGCGGAAGCTTGACGCCATCGTCGTCGCGCTGCCGCACCACGTTTATTACCTCGGCGGCGCCATGCCGCACTGGCTGCAGCACGGGGCGTTCATCCTCTTCAGCGACGGACGATCGTGGCTGAGCAGCGGCAACAAAGCGGCGGAGAACGCCGCGGCGGATGAGACGGTTGCTTACGACGCGTCGTGGCTGTCCACGCTGCGGCAGGAGCAACCGGAGGTGCTCGCGCGGCAGGTGATCGACGCGCTGCGGGTGAGAAAGTCGCGGCGGATTGGAATCGACACGTCGCCCGTCACCGCGCAGATTGCTCTGATGCTCGCGCGCGACGGACACGAGATCGAGCCGATTGATCCGATCCTCTGGCAGCTCCGCCGCGCCAAAGATCCCGACGAGCTGGCGCTGATGCGCAAGGCCGTCAAATGTGCCGAGGCGATGTACCGCCGCGCGCGAGAGATCATCGAACCCGGCATCGCCGAGACCGAGGTCTTCGCACAGCTCAACGCCGCCGCCATCGCGGAGGCGGGCGAGCCGATGACCGCGTTGCTCGGCAACGACTACGCGTGCGGCGTCGGCGGCGGGCCCGCGCGACCGGGTCGCGTCGCCAAATCCGGCGAGATCTACATCCTCGACGTCGGTCCGACCTATCGCGGCTACTTCGCCGACGTCTGCCGCGCCGTCCACGTCGATCGCAAGCCGACCGATGCCCAGATGATCGCGTGGAATTCGATCGTCGGAGCGCTCAAGATCGTCGAGCGCAGCGCAAAGCCCGGCACTTTCTGCCGGGACATTTACCACGAAGCCTCCGTCCGTCTGCGCTCCTCCTCCGAATCCGGACTGACTCACCACCTCGGTCACGGCGTCGGTTTGCAACCTCACGAGTATCCCCATCTCAACCCCCGCTGGGACGACACGCTGATGGAAGGCGAAGTCTTCACCGCCGAGCCCGGCCTGTACGGCGCCGCGCTCGCCGGCGGGATTCGACTCGAGAACGAATACCTCGTGACCAAAGACGGGGTCGAGAACCTGCTCGATTCCCCACTGGAGCTGACCGCGTGACGCGGCAGTCGCCGAACGACACCGATCCGATGTTCCGCCCGCCGACCGCGCGCGAGCATCGCATCGCCGGCTGGCTCTTCATCGGCTTCGCGGTCTTCTTCTTCCTGCTCTTCGTCGTGCTGGCCGGCTGGTGGTTCCGCTGGGTGATCGTGGGGCTTGGCGTATACTCGTTTTTGCACGGCGTAAAACATTTGCAGGATGCGCGGAGGCCGCAGCAGCCATGAGCAACGGCGCGACGTGGGAACAGTTCGAGCGGTACAAGCAAAAGGGCCTGGACGCCCGCCGCGCGATGCAGTGGGACAGCGCGCGGCTGTACCTGCTGGAAGCCGCGCGGACGATGACGCAGCTCGCCAAGGACGCGCAGGGAGACGAGCTGCGCGCCGGACGTCAGGACATCGCGTCTCGTCTTCTCGAGCTGGCGCGCGACTGCGAACAAGCGAAAAAAGACAACCGGCGCACTTCGGCGCCGAGTGCGGCGAAGGGCCGGATGGAGTCCACGAAAGAATCCGACGACGGCGCCGACCAAAGCGCCGACAAGTGGATCGTCAAGGAAAAGCCCAGGCTCCGTTTCGACGACGTCGCCGGCCTCGATCAGGTCAAGGAAGACATCCGCCTGAAGATGATCTACCCCTTCGAGCACCCGGAGCTGGCGGAAAAATTCGGCATCCGCCCGGGCGGCGGGGTGCTCCTCTACGGCCCGCCCGGCACGGGGAAAACGATGCTCGCCAAGGCCACGGCCGGCGAGATCGACGCCACCTTCTTCCGCATTTCCGCCGCCGACGTGCTGAGCAAATGGGTCGGCGAAGCGGAGCAGAACCTGAAGAAGCTCTTCGACGCCGCCGCGGAGGAGACGCGCGCGATCATCTTCATCGACGAGATCGAATCGCTCATCCCCGCGCGGCGCGATGAGGGTTCGAGCGTCATGCAGCGCGTCGTTCCACAGATCCTGCAGGGGATGGAGGGCTTTGATGAGAAGGATGTCTCGCCCATCCTTTTCATGGGCGCGACGAACGTCCCGTGGCAACTCGACCCGGCGGTGCTCCGTCCCGGCCGATTCGACGAGAAGGTCTACATCCCGCTGCCGGACCTTCCCGCGCGACGGAAGATGCTCGAGATCTATCTCTCCAAGCGCCCCCTCGCCGACGACATCGATCTCGACGCGCTGGCGAAGAAGATCGAGGGCTTCAGCGGCGCCGACATCAAGTACCTGTGCGACCGCGCGGCGGTCATCCCGTTCCTGCGCTCGGTCGCTTCGGGCCAGGAAGGCGACATCACCAACGAGACGATCGCCGACGCCGTCGCCGAAGTGAGACCGTCGGTGACGGCGGAGATGCTGCGCAAATTCGAAGACTGGGGCCGCGCCGTCGCCTCCTGATCGTGGCTTGGGCGTCTCGCCCGAGCGCTGGCGGATTGAGCCGCTCTTGTCCCACCAATGCGTCGTTCCGCTCGAACGCTCTCGGGCCAGAGGCCCAAGCCACGAGAAGAGAGCGTTCACGATCGCGTAATCGTCTCGTGCAAATTCAGGATCGCACGAGCGACGCTCGTCCACGCGGCCAGTTCGCATTCGTCGAGATCCTTCGCCGGCGGGGCTTCGCCCATGGTCACAAGTTTTTCCGCCGCCGCTTTGTCGCTCGCGTAGCGCTTCTGGTGCTTGTCATACAGCGCGAGTAGGACCGGCAACTCCGCCGGCGTCGGCTCGCGCGAGAGGGCGGTGTGGTACGCCCACTTGACCCGCGCGGTCGCATCGCCGGGGCATTCCTTCATGATGCGGGCGGCGAAGACGCGCGCGGCTTCGACGTAAGTGACATCGTTCAGCAGCGTCAGCGCCTGTTGCGGCGTGTTCGAGCGCGTGCGCTCGGCGGTGCACTCCTCGTGGCTCGGCGCGTCGAAGTTCAGCAGGCTTGGGTTGAGGAACGTGCGCTGCCACCACGTGTACAGGCCGCGGCGATAGAGCTTGTCGCCGTGGTCCTGGTCGTACGTGCGCTTGGGGAAGTTGAGGAACTCCCAGTAGCCCGCCGGCTGATAGGGCTTGACGCTCGGGCCGAACATTCGCGGTGAGAGCAACCCGGAGACCGCCAGCGCGTTGTCGCGCACGAACTCGGCGTCGAGACGGAAGGAGCCTTGCCGCGCGACCCACTTGTTGTACGGGTCCGCTTCCCTTGTCTCCTTCGATCCGATCGAGTCCTGACGGTACGTCCCGCTCTCGACCATCAGCTTGACCATGTGCTTGACGTCCCAGCCGCTGTCCATGAACTCGACGGCGAGGTAGTCGAGCAGCTCCGGGTGCGTGGGCCAATCGCCCTGCGAGCCCATGTCGTCGAGCGGCTTGGCGATGCCTTGCCCGTAGAACATTTTCCACAGGCGGTTGACGAAGACGCGGGCGGTGAGCGGGTTGTCGCGCGCGACCAGCCAACGCGCCAGGTCTAGTCGCGTCGCGCGCTGATCCTTCGGCACGTCGAGCTGGCGAAGGAAGTGCGGGACGTGCGGCGTGACGACCTCGCCGCTGTCGTCCTGCCAGTTGCCGCGCGCGAGGATGCGCGTCTCGCGCGGCGTCCCGGTGACGGAGATCAGCGTGCGCGGGATCGTGCGCGGTTTGTTCTGGTTGTACTTGGTCATCACGGCCGGACCCGTCATGTCCGCGCGCTGCTGGGTGAGCTGCGCGAGCTCCTGCCGCACCGGCTCCAGCTCCGGCGCGACGGTGCGATAGTGGGCGGCGAGCTTTTCCTTCTGCTCTGCCGTCAGCTTCGCCGGATCGAGCTTGAGCAGCTTGACGATCTCCGGCGGGATGCCGCTGTCGGGGATCGCGCGCACGGGACGCGGCGAATCGGTCACCGACAGGCGGAAGTGCCCGAGCGCGTGGTGATCGCCGAGGTTGAACTTCATCGTGACCGCGAGTTGCACCTCGTCGCCTCCGCCGACGTCGAACGCGGTTTCGAACACCGCGTAGTTGGGCTGGTTCGTGCGGTCGAGGATGGCCCAGCCGAACTTGTCCCCGTACTTGTCGCCGTCGATCGCTCCGGCGGCGGAGTACCTGCGATAGGGGCTGGCTTCGGCGAAGAGCGTCTGCTCGAAGGATGCCGACGCGTTCTGCAGCGCGACCGGCTGCGTGGTCGGCGCGACGCCTTTCTCGGCGGCGAGGTCGATCTCGGTCAGGACGAAGTTGCCGTTGGCCGCCCGGCCCGGGCCCCCGGCGGGCAGACGCTTGTGCGGCACCGCCTCGACGCGAAGCGCGGTGATCTTCTTCGCCTTCGTCGTCGCGCGGACCGTATACGTGTCCTTGTCGGGCGCGTTGCCGGACACGAGCACGTGCTGCTTGTCCTCGCCGATCGTCATCACCGCTCCCCCCGCGCTCCTGGCTTCGATCACCGTGAGCGGCGTCCAGGTGACCGGATCCTTCAGCGCCTCGCGCGCCTTCGTCTCGTACTTCAACTCGGCGGCGGCGATCTCGGGAGTGGTCTGATTCAACTTCGCCTTCGCCGCCGCGATCGTCTCGTCCAGACGCTTGAGTTCTTCTTCCTGCTCCGCGTCGGGCAGCAGCAGCTCCGGCGACGGGAGCGAGATCGCCGGCTCCTGGATGTCCGCGAAGAAGGCCTGCAGCGAGTAAAAATCCTTCGTCGAAAACGGGTCGAACTTGTGATCGTGACACTGGCAGCAGCCCATCGTCGAGCCGAGCCAGACGGTTGAGACGTTGCGCACGCGATCGGCGCCGTACTTGGCGATGTACTCCTTGGCCTGCGCGCCGCCTTCGCCGGTCGTCAGCAGCAGGCGGTTGTAACCGGAGGCGACCTTCTGCTCGCGGGTCGGGTTGGGCAGCAGATCGCCGGCGATCTGCTCGATGGTGAACTGATCGAACGGCTCGTTGTTGTTGAACGCGTTGATGCACCAATCCCGCCACGGCCAGACCTCGCGCGGGTTGTCGGAGTGGAAGCCGATCGTGTCGCCGTAGCGAACGAGGTCCATCCACGAAACCGCCATCCGCTCGCCGAAGTGGGGCGAGGCCATCAGGCGGTTGACGAGCTTCTCATAGGCGTTGGCCTCCTTGTCGTTCACGAACTCATCCACCTCCGCCGGCGTCGGCGGGAGGCCGGTGAGGTCGAAGCTGAGCCGGCGGATGAGCGTGACGCGATCCGCCTCCGGCGCGGGCGAAAGCTGGTGCTCCTGATACGCCTCGCCGACGTAGCGATCGATGTCGTTGCGCGTGAACTTGTCGATCTCCACCTGCGGCAGAGGCGCCTTCACGGGCGGGAGGTACGACCAATGCCCCTTCCACTGTGCGCCTTCTTCGATCCACCGCTTGATGGTCGCGATCTGCTCGGGCGTGAGGTGCTTGTTGGAATCCTTGTGCGGCATCCGGTAGTCCGGGTCATCGGACGTGATGCGCATGAACAGCACGCTGTCGTCCGGCTTGCCGGGGACGACCGGGAACGTGTCGTCCTTCTCGCCGAACAAACCGTCCTTCGTGTCGAGGCGAAGGTCGGCCTTGCGGCGGTTCTTGTCCGGGCCGTGACAGAAGTAGCAGTTGTCGGAAAGGATCGGACGAATGTCGCGATTGAAGTCGATCTTCTTCGGCGGCTGAGACGAGGCGGCGCGTGCGGGCGCGGCTGCGAGCAGCGCGACGCAGAAGGCAAGAACAGCGGCGACGACGATCCCTCGTGCTCTCATCACACCCTCTTTCAGCGACCTGGCCCGCGGACGTGCAGATCGCCACCGCCGCCCGCGCGCGCGATGTAAAGGCATATCGGAGGCGGCGGACGGCGTTGCCAAGAGACGCCATTGTATACAAATCTGCGAAATGGGTTCGTTTTGTCACCCGCCGCCCCTGGAAATAACGCGAAAGCCGCGTTTTTGCCCTGAAAACCAGCTTTCACGATGGCTCCGATTGGGTTCGTTTCGCCGCGCGCGCTCGAATGCGCTCGTTGGCTTCGTTTTGCATTTTCGCCCGCGCGACCGGGGCAGGACCGGGCATCGTCGGGGATCGGGCGGTGGACGTATTCAATTGTCAAAGAGCGGCGCTCCCCTATCTCCCGTGCGATTGCAGTTCCGTGCGCACGAAACTGCAACGCGGCGGGGCGGCACCTCGAATCCCGCGAGAAACTGCGGATTGAAGACTCGCGCCCCTGCGGTTTGTGATCGAATGTCGTTGCCCGTTCCGGTCGGGCGCGTTGCTTTTTCACGCGGCGCATCGCAGCATGAGGCGATGCATTATCGAGCGTTAACGATAACGGCGGCGCTGATGCTTCTTGCCGGGCTTCGAACCGCGCAGGCAGAACCCACCAAAGTCACCATCACCGGCGACTCCACTTCGATCGGCGGGAAAGAAATCTTCGGCATCTCCGTCGCCGTGCTTCCGCCACCCGATGGCAAGACGCCCGAAGGAAAATCCGCCTGGCAGGAGTTCGCTGACGGCGGCGTCAACCTCGCCCGCATCGTTCCCAACATCGGCGGCGAAAATTACGGCTGGACCGAACCGGGCTACAAGCTCGTTCACGATTATCTCGACGCGCTGGCCTCGGCGCACATCTACGCGTGGCTCTGGCTCGGCGAAGACATCGCCCACTTCACCGAGAAGGACGCCGCCAAGATCGAGAAGCTCAAGAAGGTCGTCGAGACGCACAGGGATCATCCGGCGCTGGCGTTCTGGAAGGGCGAGGACGAGCCGCTGTGGGGAGAGATGAACAGCAAGGAGAAGGGGACCAAGCAGCCGCAGACCCTCGCGCTGCCGTACAAGATGATCCACCAGCTCGATCCGAATCACCCGATGGTCGTCATCCAGGCGCCGCGCGGGACGGTGCAGGAACTGGCGGCGTATCGCAACGTGCTCGACATCACCGGCGCCGACGTTTTCCCGATCAGCTATCCGCCCGGCGGACACCTGGCGAACTTTCCGAACAAGGACATCAGCGCGGTCGGCGACTGGACGAAGATGATGGTCGAAGCGGCGGGCGGAAAGCCGGTCTGGATGACGCTGCAGGTCTCCTTCAGCGGCACCGCGACCAAGGGCAAAACGCTGCGCATGCCGACCTTCCCCGAAGAGCGCTTCATGACCTACGACGCCATCATCAACGGCGCCAACACCCTCAACTATTTCGGCGGCGCGAACAAGCTGACGCTCAACGAGCGCGACGCGGCGCTCGGCTACAACTGGACGTTCTGGGAGCGCGTCCTCAAGCCGCTGCTCGCCGAGATCAACGCCAAAAGTCCGCTGGCGGACGCACTGATCGCGCCCAACTCGAAGCTGCCGATCAAGGTCAAGGGCGAGGGGATGGAGCTGCTCGCCCGCGAGGCGGGGAAGGATCTGTTCATCCTCGCCGCCAGCAAGAACCCCCAGAAGACGCAGCAGGTGGAGTTCAGCGGCCTGCCGAAGGAAATCCACGAAGGTGCGGTTCTCTACGAAGAGCCGCGCAAGGTGACGGCGGCGGACGGGACGATGAAAGACTGGTTCGCGCCGTACGATGTCCACGTGTATAAGTTCAGTAGATGATCCAACGAATCGCTCTCATCGCGATCGTCATGCTGTTCTGCGCCGCGTGCACCGTCGGCGGATGTCAATCGAACCCGCGGCACGAGCGGCCGCCAGCGGCGACCGTCACGCAGTCGAAGGAAGACCTCTACCGGAACTTCGAGAAGGAAGTGACGCTGATCGGCAAGGCCGAATCGCGCGGCGGGGAGCAAGGCCGGGTGATCGTCATCGGCGACGGCACCGCCGTCCGCCTGCCGGAGTTGTCCGGCTGGCCCAGGGGCGTCAGCGGGCACACCGTGACCGCGCGCGGAAAGCTCTATCGCATCACGCCGTCGGGCGAATCGGGGGCGGCGGCGGCGAACGATTATTTCACGCTCCGCGGGGTCCAGTGGACGCGCGGGGACACACGCAAGTGACAACGGCGTGGCGTGGGCGGCCCGCCCGCGCAATTGCGGCCCAGAGGCGCGCCGCCCGAACGCTCGGGCGAGACGCCCAAGCCGCCATCGGGGCTACGCCATCGCCTGCCGCAGCTCGAACTGATCTTTGCCGAAGATCAGTTGATCGATCCGTCCGCCGCTGCGAACGACAAATTCGTTTGCGCGCGGCGAGGAGAGCTCGAAGGGCGGCGCGGCATCGCCGAACGGATACAGCACCACCGCCAGCTGCTTGGTCTCGCCCGCGGCGATCGTCTGGTTCAGCGTCAGCCAGTCGATCTTTGCCTGCTGCCTGGTGAAGCCGCGGATGCCGTTGACGCAGGCGATCTCCTTCGACAGCTTCGCCGGCCACGGCTCCGAAACGCGGATGACCAGTCCCGGCGCGCTTTCGCTGGCGATCGATGATTCTTCGATCTTCAGCGGCGTGGCGGCGTGCAGGTTCCAGTGCAACTCATGCGGCTGCTTCGCCGCCGACGCGTCGATCACATCGTAGATGACGAAAAACCTCGGCTTGACGAAGACGATGTGCCGGCGATGGATGACGCCCTTCGATTGCGCGTAACCGTGGTGCGTCGCGGCGAAGTAGTCGTGCGTCTTTTCGCTCTGCCAGAGGACGTCCTTGCCTTCGGCGGCCGCGCGATCGAGGTCTTCGCCGTCGATGGTGATCATGTTGTGCGCCGCGGAGTGGACGTACCAGCGCGCGTGATCGGGATCGTCGTAGGTGTCGCCGATTCCGGAATCGATAGCCAGGGCCTTGCCGAAAGCGTGCAGCTCGAAACTGAGCGCGTCCGCGTGCGAGTGCCCGCCGCCGGTCGGGCCGTGATTGATCAGCATGTAGCGCGCGTTCGGCGTCCAGTCGGAGCGCATCACGGTGAAGCCGGACGGGGCGAAGTGGATCGAGCGGTCGGCGGGTTCGGCGCCGTGCTCGGACGTCTGCCGCTTCGTCAGTGATTTCATCACGAAGAGTGAATCGCGGCGGCCGAAGAGGTCGTAGCCGTCCTGCAAAATCGCCGGCATGAGCGGCGCGCGGGCGCCGTCGTTGATGCCGGGCTCGTAGCCGTCGGGGGCGACGGTGTGCAGGAAGAACTCGACCTGTTTCTCCAACGGTTTTCGAATGGTTTCGGCGAGATCGCGACGACGATCGCCGGCGGTCAGCAAGACGGCGAGGTTCCGCGGGTCGCGATAAGCGATCGCGCTGTAGCTGGAGGGACAGCGCTCGGAGTGACAGCCGTCGGGGAAAAAATCCTGCCTGATGTGCTCGAGCATGCGCTCGCACGCCAGCGCGAGCCAGGCATCGGATTCCTTGAATTCCGGGATCATCAGCGCGATATGCGCCAGGCCGAACGATCCGATGATCTGCCAGTTGCCGGCGCGGTAGCCGAGCTTTTCTTCCTCGTAAAGCCAGCGGGCGGCGCCCAGGCACGTCTTGAGCAGGCGCTGGTGCGTCTGCGCGGACCGCGACGGGTGCGGCAGCGCGGACGCCTCAAGAAACAGCCGATTGCGCACGCCCAGGCCGAGCTCGTAATAAATGACATCCAGCCCCGGCCATCCGCCGTGTACCTTCTCACGTTGCTCGTACCACGCGTTGAACAGAACATCGAACTCGACGAGGTATTTCTCGTCGCCGGTGATCAAGAACGCCTGCACGAGCGGCCGGGCCCAATACCAGTAATGGAAGCCGTACTTGCCGGACTTGCCGTAGTCGGCGTTGAAGTCCACGACCTTGCCGTGCTGGATCGGCGTCGGGCCCCAGCCGTAGAGCTTATGGTGGAGGATGTCCTCCGCCTGCGCGAGCACTGTCGCGCGCTGCGGCTCGAACCATCGCGTCGCCTGCTCGCGCGAGACGAGGAAGTCCGCCTCGCCGGTGAACTTCACGCGCGCCGCGATGCGCGCCCACAGGCTCGCGATGTCGAGGACGTCCAGCGACGCGCGCAGTTCCTCGTCGCTGATGTTCTTCACCTTCGCCTCCGACCACGCCGGATCTTTCCGGAGATCGGCGGCGGGCGGAGTTTGCGAAGAAGCGCGTTCGGTCATGACCAGAAGCGTGGCGGCGGCGGCAGTGAGAAAGTCTCTTCGCGTGAGCTCGTTCATGAATCGTCGGCGACCGCGATCACGTCGATTTCGAACAGCACCTTCCCGAGGCACTGCTGGATCGTCGTGCGCGCCGGATAGGGCGGCTTGAAGTATTCGCGGTACAACTGATTGTACTGCTCCCAGTCCGACCCGTTTTTCAGATAACATTTCACCTGCGCCACGCGATCGAGATCGGAGCCGCACGCGCGGAGGATCCGCCGCACGTTCTCGACCGATCGGCGGAACTCGTTCTCGAAGGTGTCGGAGATGACCTGCCCGCGCTGATCCGTGGACGCCTGGCCGGAGACGAAGATGAGGTTTGCGACCTTCGTCGCCGGGCTGAAGGGGAGGTGCGTGGAGTGAACGTCGGCGGGGACGGGGTACTCGATGTTCATGAGACCTTCCGGGTGAGCGGGCGCTTCAGAGGTTCAATTCTCGCCGCAGGTTTTGGCCGAGGATCAACGCGCGGTGCGCTTCGCTGGTCACCTCGTTGTTGATCCGCTTGAGCGCGAACTTGATGTGCTCTTCGGAATTGTAGGGGAAATCCAGACCGAAGATGAGCAGCTCGGGCCCGACCTGGAGCAGCGCTTCCTGCAAGCGCTCGGGCGGGAGGTACCAGAAGCGCAGCCAGTTGGGCGTGAAGCAGCTCGTCAGTCCGCCGAAGACTCTTCCGCGCTGCCCGGGGATCGGCGGGAAGGGAATGTTGTTGAACATCACCGCCAGCGCTTCGTTGAAGAAGCTGTAGCCGCCGAGGTGCTCGAGGGTGAAGCGGATCTTCGGGAAGCGGCAGGCGACCTCGTCGAACTTCGTCACGCGGTAATGCTCGATGCGGTAGTGATGCACGCCGCTGTGGATGGTGAGGAAGAGGTCAAGCTCCTCGGCGGCGGCGTAGACCTGCAGCGCCTTTTCGCCGAGGACGTCGAACTTCTGCGTGTTGGGATGGAGCTTGAGACCGCGGAAGCCGAGCTCGGCTGCTTCGCGAACCTGATCGCGCAGATCGTCGCGCGAGAAGTCGATCGTGCCGAAACCGACCAGCCGATCCGACTGCTTCTTCAGTTCGTTCGCCAGCCAGACGTTGCCGCGCTCGTGTCCGGCGGGGAGTTGTTGCGCGAACGGGGCGAAACAGACGGCTTTGGCGATGCCGCAGGCGTCGAGGAGCTTGAGCAGCCGCTCGATCGTTCCGTCCGGGTTGACTGCCGCGGGGAAGACGTGGGCGTGGTTGGCGAAAATATCCATGTTTCACGTGGCACGGGTTTGCAACCCGTGCGAGCGACACGCACGGGTTACAAACCCGTGCCACGGTTGAACCGATCAGTTTCGAAGGTCGCGAATGAGGGCGACACGAGAGCAGACTTTGGAAAGACCGTGACGGTGGTAAAGCCGCAGCGCCGGCTTGTTGTCGGAATCGACCGCGAGCGTGAGGCGGCGCGATCCGATCAGCGCCGCCGACGCCAGCGCGTGCCGCATCATCACATCGCCCAGCCCGCGTCCGCGCGCCGGCCTGGCCAGACCGAGATAGACGAGTTCCAGAGCATCGGTGCGCGACGAGCGGTTGAGCAGCATCACACCCAGCGGTTCGCTCTGCTCGTTGCAGAGCAGGAACCACAGCTTCGGGTCGAACTCTCCCGCCGCCTTGTGGCCGGCGATGACGTCTTCCATCTGCCGGATGCCGTTGAGCCTGGGGCAGTCGAGGCTCTGCTCGTAGCTGTCGGCGATCGCGCGGGTGAACTGCTCGTGCGTCGCGGCGGAGTAGGTCCGCCAGGACATCCCCGGCGGGACCGTCACGTCATGGCTCTTTCGGACCTCGCGATCGAGATAGACAAGCTCGGCGAGACGCTCGAAGCCGGCGTCTGCGAAGACGCTCAGCGCCGGTCTCTCGGACGGATCGATCAGCACCTGCGCCAGGTCGATCGCGCGGCCGCGGAAACAGGAGACGATCATCTCAACCAAAGGGCGGGCGGCGGTGTCTTTGATGTCAGAGGGCACGTGCGTCGGGGCGAAGAGGAGCATCGTCTTGCCGGGCGAGACGACCGGCAGGATCGCCCAGATGACGCGACCTTTGTCGTTGGCGACCCAGGTGTCGTTAAGATCGATGCCGCGGTAGACCGCGAAGCGCAGGAAATCGACCACCTGCTCCTCGCCCGCGAGATCCCCGCCGCCGCCTAAGATCATCTGCAGCGCGGCGTGGATCTCGTGCCGGTGGGCTTTGCGCAGCTCCAGGCCGGGAAGTACCGGTCGGCTGGCGACTTCCGAGACGTCGCGCGGCAGGCGAAGATTTGACAGCGGTTCCACCAATGTTAGAAAATACCTCATTCGTCCGCGGCGGCAACTTAATTGGTTGTCGCTGCGACAGTTGGGCCGATGAACCGGCTCCCGCACCACGGAGTATCACACCGATGCGACGCTTCGTTCCCGCCTTGATCGTCCTGGCGCTCGTTTGTCTCGCCGCCGCTCCCGTCGCGATCGTTCGCGGTGACGCGTTCCCCAAGCCCAGCCCTTATCCCAAGAGTTGGGAGCTGAAGTTCGATCACGGCAAGCCCAAGCGCGTGGTGGTAAAAACCGCCAAGGGCGTGCCGCTGGCGTTTTGGTACATGACCTACACCGTCACGAACAGTACCGACCAGGAGCAACTCTTCCTGCCGGCGTTTGAGTTGGTGACCGAAGACGGGCGAATCGTCCGCAACGACATCAACATTCCGGCGGGCGTGTTCGACGTGATCAAGAAGCAGGAGGGCCAGCGGTTCCTCGAGCCGGCGGAATTGATCGGCGGGACGCTTCGCATCGGCCCGGATCAGGCGAAGGACGGCGTGGCGATCTGGCAGGAACCCTCCACCGAAATGGGCACTTTCCAGATCTACGTCAGCGGCCTCAGTGGGGAAACCGCCACGGTCAAGGGCCCGGACGGCAAGGACGTGATCCTCCGCAAAACGCTGCAGCTCAATTACCTCATCCGCGGCGACGACGTCTATCCCGGCGAAGACGAGGTGAACGAGAACCCGCAGGAATGGGTGATGCGGTAGCGGCGCGCTGCCGGCGCGGGACTTCCGACGTACGGGGTCGCAACTACTCCGTTGGCGGCTGCGGCGCTTGCGCCGATGCCGGCGGTTCTTCAACTGCGCTGTCATCCGCCAAGTGCAGCGATGCGCCGACGAACGTGCGGCGATGCTCCTCCGGCGCCGGCACGATCTCGATGTCGTCCGTCGCCGCCGGCTGCTCCACCAGGATCTTTTTCTCCCGGATCAGCTCCAGCAGCGCCAGGAACACGCCGATCATCTCGCTGCGATTGGTCCGGCCGATGATGAGCTGGCGGAGCGTGAGCTTGCCTTCGCGCGAGAGACGGTCCTCGATGTCGGCGGCATGAAGGTCGATGGGCGTATCGTCGTACGTGACCTCGTGGAACTTCTTCCGGCCGCCGACTTCCTTCATCAGGCGGTTGAACGAATCGAGCAGGTCCCAGATCTGCACTTCGTCGAGATCCACGGGCGGCGGCTCATCGGATTGGCCTTCGAGCCTGGCTGGGTAGCGCGGGAAGCGGTTCTCGTGATCGTGCTGCTGCTTCTCGAGCAACGCGGCGGTGTCCTTGAAGCGCTTGTACTCCAGCAGCTTCTGAACGAGCTCGTAACGCGGGTCGGCAAGTTCCGCGGCGGCGGAGGAAGCCTCGCCTTCAGCCGCGACCTGGCGCGGCAGCAGCATCGCGGACTTGATCTCCATCAACGTCGCCGCCAGCACCACAAAATCGCCGGCGACGTTGATGTCCAGCCCGCTCTCGTTACTCATGCCGCGGAGCATGTTGACGTACTGGATGTAAGTGTCGGTGATGCGGGCGATGGGGATGTCGTAGATGTCCAGCTCGTCCCGCTTGATCAGATAGAGAAGCAGGTCGAGCGGCCCGTTGTAAACATCGAGTTCTACGCGGTAGTCCACTTTCGCCCGTCCTTGGCTTGAGGGAAACGTGCGGCCGCGAATTGTAAGCGGTTGCCCGCGCAATTCCAGTGACGGTGGCACGTCCCAATGTGAGGATTGGCGGGAATTTATAACCGCAGCGGTGGCCTCGATCTGTACGATTGTGGCAAAGAGCCATGGACCTTCTGAAGACTGTCACAGGCAAGGTCGTCGCCGGCGCGGTGGCGCTGGCGGTGATCGCCGGCGGCATCTCGTGGTGGCGGATGGACGAAGCCACGCGGCAGATGCTGCTTTCCGGCAGCGGAAAGATTGTCTCGTGGCTGCTGGTGGTGCTTTTCGCGCCGTGGGCGACGTTTTTCCTGACGACCTGGGTCGCCAAGCGCGAGAGCAACGCCGCCGGCGCGGCACTGGTTGCCGCGTATACGGTGATCGAGGCGCTCCTGCTCGCGTGGCTGTTCCACTGGAACATCCCCGGCGCGACGGCGTGGACTTTCCTTGTCGTCGGAGCGCTGTTCGCGGCGGTATATAATCTTCTCGTCTGCGACTGGCTCGCGGAGAAGCTCGCGTGAATTTTCGGTAGCAGCCACGAACGCAAGTTCGTGGAGAATGAGAAGTCCGAGGAGTAGAAAAATGCCCGCTCAGGGTCAACGCGTCAGCGAGTACATCCTCGACGAAAAGGTCGGTGGCGGCACCTTCGGCGAAGTCTGGAAGGCGCACCACCACGTCTGGGTCGATCAGCTCGTCGCGATCAAGATCCCGACCGATCCGCAATACCTCCGTGAGCTCCAGCGCGAAGGCGTGGCCATCCACGGCCTGGTGCATCCCAACATCGTCCGCGCGATCGGATTCGATCCGTACGCACAGACGCCGTACCTCACGATGGAGTACATCCCCGGCTCGAGCCTGCGGCCGCTGATTTCGTCCAAGGCGATTGCCCCGAACGACGCCGTCGCCATCATGCGGCAGGTGCTCGCGGGACTGAAGTACGCGCACGCGAACGGGCTGGTCCATCGCGACATCAAGCCGGAGAACATCCTCGTCCATCAGCGCGCCCGCACGGACGGCTACGGCGCCGAAGGCGTCGTCAAGGTGACGGATTTCGGCCTCGGCAAGGCCGCGACGACGGCGGGGGCGCAGTCGATCGTCTATTCCGCCTCGCTCAATACGCCGCAGGCGAAGGAGATCGCCGGCACGCTGGATTACATGGCCCCCGAGCAGCGCGGCGGCGGGAACATCGACGGCCGCGCGGACCTGTACGCGTGCGGGGTGATCCTCTACGAGATGCTGACCGGCGAGCGGCCGGCCGGGACGGATGTGCCGAGCGATCTCAATCCGTCGTCGCCGAAGTTTCTCGACGACATCTTCCGCCGGTCGTACGCGCGGCTGGAGAAGCGATTCGCGTCGGCGGATGATTTTCTGGGCGCGCTCGCGACGGCGTCGGCGCCCGCGATGTCACCGCCGCCGCTTCCGCCACGCGTCAACGGGCCGCAGATCGTTCCGGGCGAAGGATTGGTGCCGGCGGGGCAGCGGCGCTGCCCCTCGTGCCGCAAGCAGATCGATCTCTATGATCAGTTCTGCATGTACTGCGGCGTGCAGCTGGTGGCCAAGGTCAGGCGGTGCGAGAAGTGCGGCGCGTACCCTGACCTGAACGATCAGTACTGCATCTTCTGCGGCGAGCAGCTCGCTCCGCCGCCGCCGCAGCAGTTGACGACGGCCTGAGTTCCGGGGCTTGATGGATCAAGTGCGATGAGCTGGTTCGCGACGCTCCTCATCTTCATGGTCGTGATCACGCTGACGGCGGTCGTCTTCTGCGGATGGGTCGCCTTCACGGTCGTCCGGCTGATCGTCAGCGGGATGGCGACGATCTTTGGGCTTCGGCCGCGGCGGCGTTTCGCTCCGTTCGGCCCCGCGGCTGCGGGCGCGGTTGCGCCGGCGCGATTCACGCCTCCGCCGCAGGGCGTCCGATGTCAGACACGGGGCTGCTGCGCGGCGAACCCGCGCGGCGCGCGTTTCTGCCGGCGGTGCGGACGCGGCCTGCCGATGGCGCAGCCGGTGCAGGTGCGCCGGGCGGCGGTGTGGTAACGCAATCGGGAAGGACGCGTGCGTTGGTTGTCGAGACGAACATCGCTCCAGACCTCGGCGTGCTCCCTGCGCAGGCTCACGCGCCAGTGGCGATAGAAACGGATCATCTCGCCGCCGCCGTGCTGCGATCGATGGGACGGTCCTATCACAACCAGTTTTCGCTGAGCCCCGTGCGCGCCGCGTTGCTGGGATTCTTCACGCTGGGGATCGCCCCGGCCCTTCGCCTCAGCCGCGCCTTCCGCAGCTTCGCGATGTTCGAGCGGCAGCAGCTCGGCTACCTCGCCGACTGGCTGCGCGTCCACGCGGGCGGAGAAGACGCGGCGGCGTTCGCGGATGCGGTCCGCACGGTCCGCCTGCGCCACGGCCTCGGGAGCATTATCCGCTTCGGGATCATCGCGTTCGTGCTGATCGGGTTCGCGACGCTGCACGGTCATTTCAGTTTTAACGCGGTGATGGACGCGACTTACGGGTTTTACCGCCACATGCGCTCGGGCTTCGAGACGAACCTGGTCGCGTTTCTCGCGTGGAACGTATGCCTGTCGCTCGCCTATCTGGCGCTGTGGGCACAGGTGGCACTGCACCGGCACAGTACGCGCGCGGTCATCGACCGCTTCAACGCGATCGCCGCGCGGCACGGTGTCGAGCCGATCCGGCCGTCCGCGCTCTCGATGGACGTGAACGCCGCCTGGGTCGTCTGCACGCTCGTCTTGATCTCGGTGGGCGCCCTGTGGTCGATCCCCATGATGTTTGCGGGCGCGAGCCAGCGAGGATACATCAACTCGACGTCGCAGCAGCTCCGCGGGCAGTTGATGGACCGCGTCCGCGGCATGCTGATGAACCGCCGGCCGATGGTCGCGGTGCCGAGCTACATGATTCACGGCAAGCGCTGCGAGAACGGGCTGTGTCAGGCGACGCTGCCGGCGGGGGCGCGATATTGTCCGCGCTGTGGATCCGGCGTCGCGCAGAGTCGGGTGGCTTGACGAACAGGACACGGCATGCGCGAGGTGTACATCATTTTCTCCGTCGCCGGCTGGGCGTGGGCAATCGTGTTCCTCGCGTTCCTCTGGCTGCGGCTGCGGCGCAGCGGTCGCGCGGGCGAGGCTCCCGCCGAGCCGCTGGCGTCTTCGCGAACCTATACCCCGGCTCGGCAGGAGCCTCGCCCTCCCGCTCAAGCGACATGAGCACTTCGAACGACCCATCCCATCACCAGCAGATCGAGAAGCGTTTCATCGATCACGTCGAGCGCCTGCTCGCCGACGAGCGCCTGCGCGTGGACACGCTGCGCGGCCGGCGGGCGGTGAACGCATCGCAAGCGAAGATCGTCCGCGGCGACGACAGCGTCGATATCAAGCGGACGATGGCCGCCATGGGCAGGTTCGATCGCGATGTGCAGAAGCAGATGCCGATGCAGCGGTCGATCGACGTGGACCTGTGGCAGAAGAAATGGTGGTTCTTCAGCCAGACGATCGGCAAGGTGCGCGTGCGCTCGCTGTCTCCGATCGAGCGGCTGGTGTCTGGGCAAGCCGCGCAACCGGTCGGGCGGGCGGAGATCGATCAGATCGTCGCAGCGGAGGCATCGGCGACGGATCGATCACCGGCAACGATCGTCTTGCTCTCCACCAGTGGATTCACACCAGAAGCGCGCGACATGACGACGCGCGTGACCGCCGGAAACCTGATCCTGGTCGAGCCGAACGACGCCGGCGGGTTCACGGTCACGGCGAATCCCGCCGCGTCCGACCTGAAGGAGTTGTTGAATCCCGAAGCCGAAGCGGACAAGCGCGACCGCGTCCGCGACGCGATCGAGCAGCAGCAGATGGACCTGGCCGCCTCCGGCATCGCCGCCGATCGCATCGCGGCAAAAACGCAGCTCCCGCTGCAAATCGTCGAGTCGGAGTTAAGATCATACGCGAAGGAGCAGTCCGGGCTGGCGGCGAAGAAGCTGGACGGTCGGCTGGTGCTCTTCCGCGAAAGCTCGGCGACGGCAGACCGCGTCAGCGCCGGAGGTTTGGATATGCCGATGATTGACAAGCTCCGATCTCTCTTCGCCCGCAAGGGGGAGACGGAGAAGAAGATCGCCTTTCTCTCCGAGCGCCGCGCCGCGCTCGGCCAGCAGCGCGACCGCGCGTACGAGGAGATCTCCACCCTCGAATCGAAGGACGCCGAGCTGCGCGAGCAGTTCAAGAGCGCGACCGCGGAGCTGGCCAAGCGCCGGGTGACGAGCCAGTTGCTCCAGCTCCGCAAGGACATCGAGCGCCGACAGCAGTTGTTGACGGTGCTCAACCAACAGGTCAACGTCGTCAGCACGCACCTGCACAACCTCGAACTGGTGCAGCAGGGCGAAGTCGCGAAACTGCCGGACAGCGAGGAAATGGCCAGCGACGCGGCGGCCGCCGAGGAGATGCTCGCGACGCTGCAGGAGAGCAGCGAGATGGCCGAAAGCGTCGGGGGCGTCGTCGGCAGCGGGATGAGCAGCGAAGAGCAGGCGCTTTACGAGGAGCTTCTCCGCGAAACCGGCGCGCCCGCCGAATCGGTGAAGGAACCGGCGAAAGGTCAGGGCATCGCCGGAGCGACGCAGACGCCCGCCGGGCAGCGCATCATCCCGCCGATCAACCCGGCGCCGGAGCGCGACAAGGAACGCAAGCAGCGCGGCGAGCCGGAGGCGGGGTAAACCCGTGACCTCGCGTACAGTGTCATCCCGAGTTACTCCCAGGGATCTCGGACACCAGTGGTGATCGAGATCCCTCGGGGTACCTCGGGATGACATCTCGCCGGTGCGCACCAGTGAGTGATGGCAGCATGGCCTTAATCGACAAAATCTTCGGCCGAAAGAAATCGCTCAGTGAGCTCAACCGGCAGGAACTCCGCCGGGAGGAGATCCTGCTCACCAAGCAGCGCGACCGGCTGTTCAAGAAGATTGGCGACGTCTCGACGCAGAAGCAGAAGATCTTCCAGCAGGGCGCGCAGCAGAAATCGCCGGAGCTGCGCAAGGCGCTGGCGCAGGACTTTGAGCTCAAGACGCAGGAACAGCTCATGGCCGCGCGGGAGCTGAACCTGCGCAGCAAGGAGCTGCTGACCGTCAGCCGGCTGCGGATGGTCAAAGAGAACAACGAGAAGGGCCGCGCGCTCGGGCGGCTCAATCTGACCGACAAGGACGTCGCCAAAATCAGCGGCTGGATCGAGGACGATTCGGTCTCGCAGGACATGTACAACGAGCGGCTGAACACGATCCTGGAGCTGGGCGCCGACGCCGACAAGGACGCGCTGTCGAACACGGAGCTGACCAGCAGCGGCAATGAGCTGATGGCGATCTGGAACCAGATGGACAAGGGCGCGGTGAAGGAAGAGCAGGGGTTCGAGCAGGCGGATCAGGCCGTCCGTCGCCGCAACGCATCGCCGGACAAGGAAGCGTGAAATTGAACCCTTTGAAAGACAAACGCACAGACGCAAAGGAGCCGAGAAGCAAAGAAATCAGAAGATCGTGTCTGCCTTCTTTGCCGCTTTGCGTCTTTGCTCCTTTGCGTTCATCTTCATTGGTCGTTCTCTGCCTGCTCCCGCTGCTCGCGTCGCGGGTGAATGGAGCGAGCGCCTACATCTCCACCGTTCATCGCCAGCGCGTGCCGCACACGGACAAGAACGGCCGGCCGCTGCGGCAGTTCGAGCCGAGCAAATCGTTCTTTCCGCTTGGCCTTTGGGGCATGGTTCTCCCGGACGGGCCGGACGGGAAGTACGTCGGGTGGGACGCGCTGGCCAAGGCGAACTTCAACACGGTCTGGCCGACGAACTGGGACGATCAGGCGCTGGCGCTGGCGCAGGACGCGGGCTTGCAAGTCGTCTACATGGGATCGATCTCGAGCGACACGCTCTCGAAGATCAAGGACCACCCGAATTTGCTCGCGAACATGTGGACGGATGAGCCCACCGGCCGGCTCGGGCAGGTGGACATGGACGCGCTGTTCAAGCAGTTCCAGGACTACAAGAAGAACATCGCTTACGGCGCGCCGGGCCTGCCGGTGTTCATCAACGACCCGCCGGCGATCTATCCGAGTCACCGCGAGTGGTGGCTGAAGTGGAACACGGCGGGGGACATCTCCTGCCAGGACATTTATCCGCTGGTGGATCGCAAGCGCCGTTCTCCGACGCTCGCGGCTGATCCGGACGGCATGCCGCAGGTGGTGTCGCTGGCGGTCGAAGCGAATAAGGACAGCAAGCCGGTCTGGACGATCGTCGATGCCTTCCAGCATCCGCACGATCGCGACTGGCCCTACCGCATGCCGACGCCGACGCAGATGCGGGCGCAGGTTTACACCGCGGTCGTCAGCGGCGCTACCGGTATCGCGTACTTCACCTTCGACTCCTGGCCCAACCGCACCGGCGGGATCGTCGGCATGTCGCCCGACCCCAGGCCGAGCTATCGCGAGAACGCGCCCGCATGGACGCTGGCGTCGCCGATCCTGCTGATCCAGGCCAAGGCGCTCTGGGAAACGACGCGGCTGGTGAACGCCGAAATTCGCGAGCTGACGCCGGCGCTGCTGTCGCCGACCGTCGGCGAAGACTTCAAATACTCCGTCGACGTCAAGGGCGACTCCGTTACGCCGGCGCCGCTGCGCTGCATGCTCAAGCCCGATACGACCAGCGGCGGCGGTTACATCCTGATCATGGTCAACGTGGACGACGCGGTGCTCGATGCGACGGTGACGATGCCCACGCCGATGCGGTCGATCGAAGTGCTGTTCGAGAACCGCGCCGCTCCGCCGGCGGAAGCGAACGGGACGAAGTTCGGCGACGTCTTCGAGCCCTTCGACACGCACGTCTATCGCATCCGTGTGCCACAGGACGTGCCGAGGGTGAGGCCGTAGTCGCTAGAATGTTGTCGAAGTCCAAAATCTGAGATTTCGGATAACTCCGAATGCACCGCGACCAGATCAAACCGTTCCGCGGCAGCGCTGAGGATCACGTGCAGCGCCTGACGGCGCTGCGCGCGCCGGCGGAGGTGATCGAGCCGATGGTTCCGGTGGCCGCCGATTCGGTGCCGGTCGCGCTGAGCTACTCTCGGAGCCGGGGCGAGCGATTTCCGGTGCTGGCTCATTTCGGTGCGCGCCTGTGGGACCTCGCGTGGATCCCGCTGCTCGCCGCACTTTGCTGCATCTTCGTGCTGCCGGCGGACCACTTCCTCAACTTCGCGGTCATTCCGCTCCTGATCGGCGTGATGGCCGTGTGGACCATGAGCTGCCGCTGGCGGCGACGCGAGCGGCTGGCCGAGCCGATCAACCTCCATCGCAACAACGCCGCCGAGTGGGTGCTGTACGCCGCGCTGCTTCCGCTCGTGCCGTTTGCGTGGGCATGGGAGCGCGTGCGACGCAAACGAGGAGCGGCATAGCCAATGGGCGAGCGCGTGCATGTCGGACGAGTCGAAGCGCCGGGTGACGCCCCGTCGCCGTCGTCGCCGCCGATCGATTATGGTCGCGCGGATCCGGTCGGCGATCGGTCGCGTCGCGTCACCGGGTTCTTCCGCGAGCGGGTGGACGGCGTGCTGGAATTCATCGGTCAACTCCTTGCCGCGCTCGGCGGACCGCGGCGCGTCGGTTTTGCCAGCGCGCTCGCGTGCCTTGCCGGGGGGCTGGGCGAGTGCATCCGCGGCGGGACGGGCTGGGGCGTGTTCTGGATGACGATCGGCGGGTTCTGGCTGGCGTTCTATTTGCCGATGTCGCGAGATTGAGGTGTGCATCATGGGCCTGTTCAAAAGCAAAGACGAGCGTCGCATCGAGCGCGAGATGAAGGTGAAGGCGGGCATGCGCTCGATTGAGCGCTCGATCCGACAGCAGGAAAAATTCGCCGAGGATTTTATTCGCAACGCGCGGCACGCCAAGCAGATCGGCGACGACGGGCAGTATCAGTTCATCCGCTCGGCGCTGAAGAAGACGGCGGCGGTGAAGAAGATGCTCGAGCGGCAGTTGCTGGCGATCAAGAACGCGATGCTTATCTCGCAGCAGGCGCAAGCGAGCGCGCAGTTCGCGGAATCGATGAACGTCATGGCCGGACAGATCGGTCAGATCTTCGGCGAAATGGATCTGACCAAGACGCAGGCGGATTGGGAGAAGGCGGTTGCGCAGGCGGGATCGATGGAAGAGCGGATGGAGCTGTTCCTCGATTCGATGGAAGACGCCGCGCGCAGCGGGACCGCCGCGACGACGCGCGAGGACCTGGTCACCGACGACGAGATCGATCGGATGATCCAGGCGGAGGTGCTGGCCGGCGAAAAGGCGGAGCTGGGGAAGCTCGATGAGCTCGAGAGCGAGATCGCCAAGGAACTGGGGGCGACGAAGCAGAAGGATTAACGCACAGGACGGGATCGGGATACGGGGCAGTCCGAGCCGCGTCTACGTTCCCTTTAGGCCAATAGCGCTGGCCGTCGCGTGCGTCTCGATGTGGCTGATGCTCAGGTGCCAGTGGGCGATGCCCATCTCCGACGCGACGCGAGCGCACTCGCCATCAAGCTGGACGCGCGGCTGGCCGCTGGGATCCTTGACGACTTCGACGTCCGTCCAGGCGATCCCGCCGCGCCATCCGGTGCCGAGCACCTTGAGCACCGCCTCCTTCGCGGCGAATCGCCCGGCCAGGTGCTCGAAGTAGCGCTTCGGGTTTTTCTGGCAGTATTCCTGCTCCGCCGGCGTGAAGACACGATCGAGGAAGCGCTGCCCGTGCTCGTCGACGAGGCGCTTCACCCGCGCGGTTTCGACGATGTCGATGCCATGACCCAGGATCGGCATGCCGCGGATTATACGCCGAGGCTGACGTTTCTCTTCCGCGCGGTTCGATGTCCGGCATCGTGCAGAGGGTGCTGAAGGTGAATGCCCGAGCCGGACGGCAGCAAAACGAAGGCAAGGAAACAGCATCGGCATCACACGCCCGTCGGTCTTATCGGTCTATCATCGCCACGCGGTTTTCATCGCGCTAACGCGGCGTTTGGATAAACTTGACGGGCCGCAGGTCGTTCCGATACTGCGCGTTTCGCCGCCAGGAGATCCACACTTGAGAAAGCAGTTGTCCGTCGTCGCCCTCGCAGCATTGTCCGCACTGTCCGTGGCCGCGATCACCGCCGCCGCGGATGAGACCATCGCCAAAGTCGGGGACGTGCAGATCACCAAGGAACAGCTCGAGCGTCCGCTGTTTGAGGGTTACGGACTGAACGTGCTGCTCAACATCGTCCAGCTCGAGCTGGTGAAGAGCACCGCGCGGCGCAACGGCGTCGCGGTCTCGCCGCAGGACGTCCAGCAGGAGCGCCAGCGGACCATCGACAAGATGTTCGAGGACTCCAACCGCAAAACGATCGACAAGATCAACGCCGCTGTGGAGAAGAACAAGACCGCCGAGGCGGACAAGCTCCGCGCGGACATGCAGCACGACAACGAGCAGGCGGCGGATCAGTTCCTGGCGAATCAGCACATCAGCCGCGCGGAATTCGACATCGTCGTCGAGACCAACGCGTACCTCCGCAAGATCGCCGAGCCGATGCTCAAGGGGAAGATCAGCGACGAGAACCTCAAGCAGGCGTTCGCCGCGCTCTATGGCGAGACGGTGCAGTGCCGGCACATCCAGTGCGCCAACCTCCAGGAGATTGCCGAGGCCAAGCGTCGGCTGGCGGCGGGGGAGCCGTTCGCGAAGGTCGCGCAGGAGATGAGCCGCAACCCCGCGACCGCGCCGCTCGGCGGGATGATCCGCCCGTTCAGCCTGAAATGGCAGGGGCTGCCGGACGCGTTCAAGCAGGCGGCGTTCGCGCTGAAGGAGGGCGAGGTCTCCGACGTCGTTCAGGCGGAGGGAAACTATCACCTCATCCTGCTCGAGAAGCGCATCCCGCCCAAGGCGGTGAAATTCGAGGATGTCAAAGAGAGTCTTCGCGCGGACTTGCAGCAGCGCGCGATCGACGCGACCGTCAAGGAGCTCCGCCAGCAGCTCGCCGATCGGGCGCGCGCGAACCTTCAGATCACCGATCCGACGCTGAAGAAGCAGTGGGACGACCGCATCGCCAAGGCCAACGCGGCGATCAAGGACAAGGAAGAGATGCGCAAACAATGGGAACGCGAGCGCGAGCGTGCCGCGACGCAACCGGCGACGGGAGGGGGCGCGGGAGGCGGCGCGGGCGGGGGCAGCGATCTTGTGCCGACTCCCGCGACTACACTGCCTTCGACTTCGAAGTAATGCCGACGCCGATCACGACGCGGCCAGCGTGCGGCACAGGTTCGCCCGCGCCGCGCGTTCGTAGCGCTCGCGGAAGAAGTCCGTGTAATAGATCCGCGGCCGCTCGAGGAATCGGCCGAGCAGATCGGCGCGCCCGCGGCAAAAGTCGGCGTCGCTCACGTGCGGATACTCGCGGCGGATGGCGTCGCCGTTGGCGTCAAACGCCTCGGGCGCGATGCCGAGGCTCGAGAGGTCGATGTCGACCATCAGCTTCCCGTCCACCGTCGGCGGCGTGCGATCGTGGCGGGTGAGGAGGATCAGCTCGCGGACGTCGCGGCGAAGCCCCGTGTCCGCGCCGAGCTCGCGCAGGTGAACTTCCGCGAAATCCGCCGACTTTTCTTCGTTGTCCTGCCGCCGGCCGTCGTAGATCACGTCGTGGAACCAGATCGCCAGCTCCAGCGCGCGCGGTTCCTGGGCCAGCGCGCGAACGGAATCGAACTCGTGCAGGCAATGCTCGATATGCCGAATATCGTGATAATGCCGGTCTGCGGCCGAGTAGGCGGCGTAAAGCTGATCGAAGACGTCCGCCCGTGCCTCCTCGGTACCGAGGCCATGACACAGCGAAGCCCATCGTTGTTCAAGCTTCGCTTGTCTCAAGTGCTCCGCCACCGCTGAAGTGCCCATCGGCCGGACGTTTTAGCCCGCCGATGCGCGTCAGACCATTGGCCTGATCCGGCCAATTGTCTTACGCGATTCCGTACAGCTTCCACTTCCGTGTCACCAGCTCCCGGGTCGCTTGGTCCATCTCGAGCTCCTTCGGCCACCGCCGCACGCGGCCTTCGCCCGCCCATTTGACCGTCGCGTCGAAACCGATCTTGCTGCCGGCGCCCAGGTCCGGCGCGGCGTGATCGAGGATGTCGACCGGGCCGTGCACGATCTCGCTGTCGCGCTGCGGGTCGCAGTTGCTGAAGAGGTGGAAGAGCACATCCTGCTCATCGTGCACGTCCACCTGTTCGTCCACGACGACGATGAACTTCGTGAACGCCATTTGTCCCGCGCCCCAGATCGCGTGCATCACGCGCCGCGCTTGATATGGGTATTCCTTGCGGATCTTCACGAACGCGCAGTTGTGGAATACGCCGCTGATCGGCAGGGCGTAATCGATGATGTCCGGGATGAGCATCTTCAACAGCGGCAGGAAGACGCGCTCGGTCGCCTTGCCCAAAAAATAATCCTCCATCGGCGGCTTGCCGACGATCGTGGTCGGGTAGATCGGGTTCTTGCGCATCGTGATGGCGGTGACGTCGAACTGGTAATACCAGTCGGCCATCGAGTAGTAGCCGGTGTGATCGCCGAAGGGGCCTTCGATCATCTTCGCAGTTGGATCGACGAATCCCTCGATCACGATCTCGGCGTTGGCGGGCACTTCCATGTCGATCGTGCGGCATTTGACGAGTTCGATCCCGCCGCCGTTGAGGAAGCCGGCGAAGAGCGTTTCGTCGACGCCGGGCGGGAGCGGGGCGGTGGCCGCGTAGGGCAGGACGGATTCTCCGCCGAGCACGATCGCGAGCGGCATCTTCTCACCGCGACGTTGCCAGAGGCGATAATGTCGCGCGCCGTCGTGGTGCGTGTGCCAATGGACGGCCATGCGGCGCGGGCCGAAAAGCTGCGCGCGGTACATGCCGATGTTGCGGTCGCCGGTTTCGGGATTCTTGGTGAAGATGCCGCCGAGGGTGATGTATCTGCCGCTGCGCGGCGGATTGTTGATGGTTGATGGTTGGTTGTTGATTGATTCAGAAACCTGACCGGACGTGAGATCGCCGTCCAACGGCCAGCACTGGATCAGCGGGAGTTTTGTGAGGTCTGCTTTGTCGCCTTCGAGCACCACCTCCTGACAGATCCCAGAACGCACCACCCGCGGCGGGAAGCCGGCGATCTTGATCAGGTCGGGCAGGCGTTTCATCTTTTCGAGGAGCGTGGTGGGGATCTCTGGCTTGACGAGTTGCTGCACGCGATCGGCCAGCGCATCGAGCGATTCGGTGCCGAGCGCCTGATTGATCCGCCAGTAGCTGCCGAAGGTGTTGATCGCGACGGGGATGTCGGAGCCTTCGACGTTTTCGAAGAGCAGCGCTTTCCCGCCGAGCTTCGCGGCGGGGCTGCGATCGCGTTCGTTCGTCGGCGGGTGCGGCGCGGGCATCTTGCAGGCGCGGTCGCAGATCTCGGCGATTTCGAGGATCGGACTCACCTTCGTCGTCACGCGCGTCAGCTCGCCTTGGCGATCGAGGCGGGCGATGAAATCGGACAGCGTCGGCGAAGGCGCGGGCGTCGGCGTGGACATTGCCGCGATCGTACGCACAATCCGCACCGCTCGAAAGTTTCACCGCCTCTGAAAGGATCGATCGACACGTGGAACGCCATCCCGATTACACCCGCGAGCGCGTCAAGCAGCTCGGCGATCGCATCAAAGCGAAGATTTATTCCGCCACGCAAAAAGCGGATCGCATCCTCGTCTCGCCACGGGTGGAGCGCATTTCGTACGCCGAGGCGCAGAAGCTGAAGTTCAAGCCGGCGAAGCTGGGGGATCAATTCGGGCCGCTGTGGGCGACGTACTGGTTTCGCGTGACGGCGACGGTGCCGAAGGAATGGGCGGGACGACGCGTCGATTTCCTCTGGATCAGTTGGAGCGAGGCAACGCTCTGGCGGGACGGGAAAGTGCTGCAGGGCCTCAACTGGACGCACGGCGAGCGGCCGGACGCGATCATCCTCCCGCGCGCCCGCGGCGGGGAAACGATCGAGCTGCAGGTCGAGATGGCCTGCAATCAGAAGTTCGGGCAGTGGCACCAGAAACCGTTCGCCAACGTCTCGCCTTTCGTGCTCGATAAATGCGAGATCGCGGCGTTCGACCCGGCGGCGTGGGAGCTGTACTGGGATCTTTGGATTCTCCAGACGCTGGAAGCGGAGATGGCGAAGGAGAACGCGACGAGCGACGCGTCGTGGCAGGGGCTTTTGCTCGCGGAGCTGAATCGCTTCGCCAACACGTTCGATCTGGAAGATCGATCGACGTGGAAGAAGTCTCAGGCCATCCCGAAAAAACTCTACGAGCGGCACAACGCGACGGCGACGCACGAGCTGTCGGCGATCGGGCACGCGCACATCGACACCGCGTGGCTCTGGCCGCTCGCGGAGACGCACCGCAAATGCGAGCGCACCTTCGCGACGCAGACGCGGTACATGGACGAATACCCCGACTTCGTCTTCGCCTGCTCGCAGGCGTATCAGTACCAGGTCATCAAAGACCGCAACCCGGATCTGTATCGCCGCATCAAGGCGAAGGTGAAGTCGGGACAGTTCGTTCCCGTCGGCGGGACGTGGATCGAGCCGGACTGCAACATCCCCTCGGGTGAATCGCTTGTCCGGCAGTTCCTCGTCGGGCAGACGTTCTTCCAGCGCGAGTTCGGAATTCGCTGCAAGGAATTCTGGAACCCGGACGTCTTCGGCTACAACGGCCAGCTCCCGCAGATCATGCGGCTCGCGGGCATCACGCGCTTCCTCACGCAAAAGCTGAGCTGGAACCGCTTCAACAAGCCGCACCATCACACGTTCAACTGGCAGGGCATCGACGGCAGCGAAGTCCTCGCCCATTTCCCGCCTGCGGACACCTACAACGCCGAGGCGAATGTCGCCGAGCTGCGCAAGAACGCGAAGGAGTACAAGGACCACGATCGCGGCCGGCACAGTTTGATGCTGTTCGGCTACGGCGACGGTGGCGGCGGACCGGTCAAGCGGATGATCGAATCGATCCGCCGGGCGAAGGATCTGCAGGGCCTGCCGCGGACGAAGATGCGCACGAGCGATGAGTTCTTCACGCTGCTGGAGAAGGACGTCATCGATCGCCCGCGAATGATCGGCGAGCTGTACTTCGAGCTTCACCGCGGCACTTACACGACGCAGGCGCAAACGAAGCGCGGAAATCGAAAGAGTGAAATCCTGCTGCACGATGTCGAATTCCTCGCGACGCTCGCATCGCTCGCGCGCGCAATTGGCGGAGGTGCGCAGCCGGGTTCCAGCGCAGCGGGAGATCCCGGGTTCGCTTATCCGTCTAACGAACTCGACGCGCTCTGGAAACTCGTCCTCCTCAACCAGTTCCACGACATCCTCCCCGGCAGCTCGATCACGCTCGTATACGAGGATGCGAAGCGCGACTATGCGGAAATCGAGCGCCGGGGAACGGCGCTGCGCGATGCGGCGCTGAGCGCGCTGTCGAGCAATGGCGACGCCTTCTCCCCCGTCAACACGACCGGGTTCGCGCGCTCGGAGGTGGCGCAGACGCCGGACGGGAAGCTCGCGTACGTCGAGACGCCGAGCTACGGCATCGGCCGGATCGATGACGCGATGGATCATGTCGAACTGATGAAGACGGGGAACACGATCGTCCTGGAGAACGCGTATCTGCGTGCAACGCTGTCGTCGGACGGCCGACTGATCTCGCTGATCGACAATGCGACCGGTCGCGAGGCGATCGCGCCGGGGCAGGCCGCGGGGCTCAAGCTGTACGAAGACGAGCCGACCGCGTGGGATGCGTGGGACGTCGATCCGTTCCATCTCGAGACCGAGCGCGATATCGAGCCGGCGACGCGGATGCGCGTGACGCAGTCGTCGCCGTTGCGGCGCGAAGTCTCGCTCGACTTCGAGATCGGCAAGAAATCGAAGATGAAGCAGACCGTCCGCCTCGACGCGAACGCCCGGCGGCTGGAGTTCCACTGCGACGTCGACTGGCGGGAGCGGCACCAGTTCCTCAAGGCGGCCTTTCCCGTGAACGTCCGCGCGATGAACGCCACCTGCGAGATGCAGTTCGGCAACGTCGAGCGGCCGACGCATTACAACACGATGCATGACCTCGCGCGCTACGAGGTGCCGATGCACAAGTGGGCCGACCTGTCGGAGCACGGCTTCGGCGTGGCGATCCTCAGCGAGAGCAAGTACGGCTTCGGGACGTTCGGCAACATGATGCGGCTGTCGCTGCTGCGCAGCACCAAGGACCCCGATCAAGTCGCCGACCTGGGCCCCCAGCGATTCAGCTACGCGATCATGCCCCACGCGGGCGGCTGGCGCGAGGCGGGCGTGGTCGCCGAGGCGATGAAGTTCAACGTCCCGATCTTGTGGGCGCGCGGCACGGCGCCGCCGAGATCGTTCGCCTCGACGATGGACCCGAACCTCGTCATCGACACGATCAAGCGCGCCGAGGACGGCGAGGGCGTGATCGTGCGTCTTTACGAATGCCACGGCGCCCGCGGCGTCGCGCGGCTGAAGCTCGATGCGCCTTTCAAGCGAGCGACGCTCTGTAACATCCTCGAGGAGCCGACGGGCAAGGCGAAGTCGCGCGACGATGGCGTCGAGATCGCGTACACGCCGTACCAGATCGTGACGATCCGCTTCCACTGACGGCCGACGAGAGTCGTCATTGGGAGGTGCTTCGAGGAATCTCAGAGTCGAACGATCGTGATGCGCCGAGATCCCTCGGAGTACCTCGGGATGACATACTCTGCTGCCACAGGGAGTGCTGACGTGAACCGCTACCGCGCCGTCGCCGAGTATTACGACCCGGAGCACGAGCGAATGGAGATGCTCCGGCACGATGTGCCGTTCTTTCTCGACTCTCTGCCCAAGCGAAAGCGATTGTCGATCCTCGAGCTGTGCAGCGGCACCGGCCGCGCGACGATCCCGATGGCGCAGGCGGGACACCGCGTCGTCGGCGTCGAGCGCGATCCGGCGATGCTCGCGATCGCCGTCCGCAAGCGCGACGCGGTTGGATTGAAAGAGCGCGAGCTCAAACTTCTCCGCGGCGACGTGCTGACGATGAACCTTCGTCAGAAATTCGACCGCGTCTGCATCTTCTTCAACACGATGCTGGCGTTCACGACGATCGAGCAGCAGGATCGTTTTCTCGCCAACGTCCGCCGCCACCTCAAGCCGCGCGGGTTGTTCTGGCTCGACATCTTTCACCCGGATCACTCGCTTCTCGCCGAGCGCGAGAGCCGGAAGATGGAGACGTCCTCGTTTTACGTGCCGGCGCTCGACCGGACGGTCGTGCGGCATGTGGACGTGCTGCGCGACATGAGCCGGCAGTGGATGCGCGTGACGTTTCATTACAAGTGGTTCGACCGCCGCGGGCTGGAGCGTCGCGAGAGCGCGGCGGTGGAAATGACCGCGATCTTCCCGCGCGAGCTTCAATTGCTGCTCGAGCGCACCGGCTTTCGCATCGACAGGCTCTGCGGCAACTACAACGCTTCGCCGCTGCGATCCGAATCGCCGCGGATGATCGCCTCCTGTCGCCTCGCGTAGCTTTGCCGCATAATGTCCGACATGTCTCACGCACCCCAAACCGCCGGCGCACCCGCGCCCGCGCAAGCATCTGTCCCCGCCGTCCAGCGCCAGTTCGTCAACTTCGCGTTCTTCAAGATCGATCCGGCGATCCGCCAATTGCCGGACGATCAGAAGTGGCAGGCGCGCAGCGAGTTCCTCAAGATGTTCCAGTCGCCGTTCGAGAACATGATGTGCCTGACGTACAGCACCGTGGGCCTCAAGGCGGAATGCGATTTTCTCCTCTGGCGGATCAGCCTCCTGCCGGATGCGTTTGCGGAGCAGCAGGCGACGATGAACAAGTCGCGGCTGGGCGGGTTCCTCTCGATGCCGTACTCGTTTTTGTCGATGACCAAGCGCAGCATGTACATCGACAAGCTGGACCCCTTTCACACGCCCGAGTCGCGCACGCACATCATCCCCGGGAAGCGAAAATATCTTTTCGTATATCCCTTCGTGAAGACCCGCGACTGGTACCTGCTGCCGCTGGAAAAACGGCAGGAGATCATGGACGCGCACATCAAGGTGGGCAACAAGTACCCGAGCGTGAAGCTGAACACGACCTACAGCTTCGGGCTCGATGATCAGGACTTCGTCGTCGCCTTCGAGAGCGAGGAGCCGAAGGATTTTCTCGACCTGGTGATGGAGCTGCGCGAGACCGAGAGCAGCAAGTACACCCAGCGCGACACGCCGATCTTCACCTGCATTCAGTTGCCCATGGCGCGGATTCTGGACCAGTTGTTCTGATCGCCGCCGGGCCGGGCGCGCGCGCTCGGCGAAACAAATGTCTTGCAACGGCGTTTTTGGTTGATAGGGTGAGGAACCACCCTGAGATCGTCGTCGGCATGTCGTTCCACCCCGCTGGAAAAGGCATCGCAGATGAAACGCCACTGTCGCATCATCTCCCGCCGGATCGTACCGCTTTCTCTGCTTGCGGCGGCCGCATGGTCCGCGGCGGCGAGGGCCGCGGTTCAACCAATCGCTTGGTATCGGCTGGGGGATGACGATCCGGGCGCCGCGGCCGGCAACGTCGCCAACAACCCGACCCTCGATCACACGCTCAATCACCTGGATCTGACGCGCGCCGGCGCGCCGCACTACTCGGCGGATGTTCCCGCCAACGTCGCGGCCGCCGCCTCGGCCGACAAGCTGTCGATGAAGCTTTTCAACTTCACCGGCCCGCTCGACATCGCGCAGCCGGAGCCGAACTACTACATGCGCGGCGGCGCCGTGACCTCGACGAGCGCGGCGTACGCGCTGGAAACGTGGGTGAAATCCAGCCCGCTGGGCCAGGGCGATCCGAGCGGCTACACGCTGATCTCGTACAACGGTGTGCCGTTCTACAACGGCATCGGCTTCTTCCAGCACGGGAAGAACTACGTGGTGCGCATCGGGTCCTCGTATGAGAAGGTCCTCGCACCGGCGTCGAGCAACACCTGGACGCACCTGGCATTTGTCCGCCAGAACACGGCGAACGATTTCTACGTCAACGGCGTGGAACAGCCCGACCTTTCTGCCGGCGCGCAGTCGTCGCCGGGCTTTGTCGGCGGATCGTTTTATGTCGGCGGGTTCGGGAATCCGCTTTCCGCAAGCGCGCTGCCGCCCAGGTATTTGTTCAGCGGTCTGGTGGACGAGGCGCGCTTCTCCTCGTATCCGACGGTCACCGCCACCCCGTCCGCCGACTTCCTGATCGCCGAGATTCCGCGCGAGCTGAACTGGGCGGGCAGCTCGGGAACATGGGACACGACCCAACCCGCGTGGCGAGATCCGTCCGGCGACGCCGCGGCGTGGCACAACCTTGCGCCGGACGACGCGATCTTCGGCGGCGCGGGAGCATCGTCGGCAGACATCACCGTCGCCGGGCCGATGACCGTCGGCAAGATCACGTTTGACGGCACGACGACGAACTACGCACTCGCCGGCGGCGGCGCCATCACGCTCAACGCGCCGCTGGGAGAAGGCATCGCCGCCAATCAGTCGGCGGTCATCAACGCGCCGGTCCAACTCGCCAATGACCAGCGCTGGGACGTCGCCGTCGGGCAGACCTTGACGGTGAACGCACCGGTGTCGGGTGCGGGCGTCGAGAAAGCCGGCGCGGGAACGCTGTCGATCAAATCGTTCAGCACCAGCAGCATCAGCGTGACCGGCGGAACGCTCGTGATGAGCGGCGCGGCCGCCACTTCCGACACGAACGCTCTTGCGGTCGCCCCGGGAGCGCAACTCGATGTGACCGACAATAACCTTGTCGTGCACGGCGGGGATGTTGCCGCCATCAGCGCGCTCGTGAAGTCCGGTCGAAACGAGGGTGCGTGGGATGGCGACGGGATCATCACCTCCGAACCCGCCGCCACGGCGACCGCAGCGCTGACGACACTCGGAGTGGCAAAGGCGGAGGACGCCGGCTACGTCGGACGGACTTTCGGCGGGATCGCGGTCGCCGCGGGCGACGTGCTGCTCATGTACACCCGCGGCGGCGACGCCAATCTCGACGCCCGCATCGACGGAGACGACTATTTCCAGATCGACAGCGGGTTCCCACAAGGCTTGCACGGTTGGTTCAACGGTGATTTCAATTACGACGGCGTCATCAACGGCGACGATTATTTCATCATCGATTCGAACTTCCCCGCGCAAGGTGCCGCGTTCGCCCCCGAGGGCGCCGTTGCCGTCGTTCCGGAACCGGCGGCCGCAGCGGTTGCGGGCGCGTGCATGATCGCCATCGCGTCGCTGCCGCCACGACGCCGGCGCCCGCGTCATCCTGCAGCCGCTTGAGCCCTGGCGGTCAAGGTTCATGTCGCAAAATCGGCGGGCACCGACGATAATCGAATCGAGCGAATGACCCGACGTCTTCCCATCGTCCACGCGGAGGCCGCGCGCCTCCGCGGCCGGCGCATTCTTGGACCGCTGCAGCGCGTCTTCGAGCCGGTTTTGGGCACAGAACAAGTGCCGGTCGCGCCGCCGGGGGACGTGATCACCTCGACCGCGTGGAGCACGCGCACGCTCAACGCCAGCATCTTCAGCGATTTTCCGCCGATCATGTTCAACCTGAGCGAGACGCACTGGCGGGGGGACGATCGCTGGGACGGGCCGCTCGATGAGTTTCAACTCGCGTTCGTGCAGCGGCGGGTGACGATGGCGCGCGAGGACGTGCCGGGGGGCGTGCTGTTCAGCAGCGTGCCCATCCCGCGGCGGGCGAAGGGCAAAAGCGCGGGACGCGGCGTTCGTATGCGATGTGCCGAATCGGCGCCAGTCGGTACAATCGTGCACTGAGGGCGGCGTTTCATTTCGGCCGAAGCACTGCACGCGGGCGCGATGCCGATCGTCAATCCGATTACTCTTCCGCAGGAGATCCTCGATCGCGTCGCGCGCGTGATGGAATATCACGACTCGTCGCGCTGGTCGCCCGCGTCGCTCGCCGCCGAGCCGGTCGTGCCGCAGCCGGAAAATCAGCCGTACGAGTTCCGGATCTTCGAAAACCTCGAAGGCACCTCGCTGCCGACCGGATTCCTCGATCCGGGCGCGCTGACGCTGGCGTTGATGCGCGACGGGCTGGCGGCGGTGCCGCCGGAGCAGGTCGGGCCGCCGCAGGATCTCAAGACGCTGGCGACCTGGCTTCAGTACGCCGACGGGATCGCGCAGAAGCGGCGTACGATCACCGCGACGCACTTCGCGCGGACCTGCTTCAGCGACGGCAACGCCTTCCCGTGCGAGGTGTACGTCGCCGCGTTCGCGGTCGAAGGGCTCGACGCCGGCTTCTATCACTACAACCCGCGCGAGTTCACGCTCCGCAAACTCCGTGACGGCGGAGAGACGATCGCCCGGCTGGTCCGCGGCCGGCCGGACCTGGCGTTTTTGAAGACGGTGCCGGCGGCGATGTTCGTCTCGACGATCTTCTGCCGATCGACCTGGCGCTTCGGGCGCCGCGGGTATCGACACGCGCTGCACGATGCCGGGTACCTGGTGCAGAACCTGGTGACCGTCGCGACGGGCCTGGGCATCCAGACGATGACGCGCATGCAGATGAACGACTCGGCGACGCGCGAGCTGATCGGCGTGCGCGCGGACGCGGATTTCGGCCACGCGGAGGCGGTGCAGGCGATGGTCGCGTGGGCGGATCGCGCGACCTGTCCGATCCCGCTGGGGCCGACGCAGAAGGGCGCGGGCGCGGAGGGAGGAACGCCTGCGGCGGCGGGTCCGATGCCCCCGGTCGAGCGCGGAGACCTCGCGAACGAAGTCGTGCCGTACGTCTCGATCCTCGAAACGCACCAGGCGTGCGTCGCGCCGGGGATGGCGGTGCGCGAGGTGCGGCCGCCTTACACGGACCTCTCGCCGCTCGCGCCCAATCATCCGACGTTCGACGTCGAGACCTCGCGCATGTCGGACGGGTCGCTGCCGCCGACGCATCCCCAGCCGCTTCCCGGCCAGCCGCTGCGCAAAGTGCTCGCGACACGGCTGGCGTCGCCGCACTTTACTCACGGCCCGGTCGCGCGCGACGCGTTCCTCGCGATCAACCGCCTCGCGTTCCGCGGCGGGACTTACTTCCCCCTCCATCCGGAAGGCCCGCACGTCGCGCTGGTGCGGCCGTTCTGGTTCGTCCACGCGGTGAACGGGATGGACGCCGGCATCTGGTATTACCATCCGCCGAGCGATCGCTGGTCGATCCTCCGCCACGGGACCTTCCGCAAGGAGACGGCGAAGCTCGCGCTGGATCAGGCGGCGTTCGGGCACTGCGCCGCCGTCTGCTTCGTCAGCGCGAACCTCGGCGGACTTCTGCCGATCGCGGGGCCGGACATCTATCGCCTGGCGCACCTTGAAGCCGGCATGGTCACCAATCGGCTCGCGCTCTCCAGCGAAGCGCTCGACCTGAACTGGTTCGAGTCCGGGTCGTTCTACGATGAGCCGACGCGCGAGTTCCTCGGCATGCAGAATTCGGGGTGGGAAGTGCTCGATCTCGTCGCCATCGGAAGCCGGCCGGCGCAGCAGTGACGCCTTCACGTCTGGTGGCTTCGCCGCATTGCGTCTGCTAGTCTGCCTGACATGAGTTCCGCGGGATCTTTGGTTGATGAACGCGTCCCCGCCATCGCCGAGTTGCGGCATCGCCTGCACCGCATTCCGGAACTCTCGTTTGAGGAATTCAAGACCGCCGACGCCATCCGCGCGGAGCTTGATCGGCTGAAGGTCGCGCACATCGACGGCGTGACGAACGCGCCGACGGCGACGATCGCGCTGATCGGCGAGAAGACCAAGCCGTGCGTCGCGCTGCGCTCCGACATCGACGCGCTGCCGATCCACGAGAAGACCAACCTGCCGTACGCGAGCACGCACGCGGGCAGGATGCACGCGTGCGGGCACGATGGACACATCGCGACGCTGCTGGGCGTGGCGTCGATCCTCAAATCGATCGAATCGCAACTCAACGTCTGCGTGAAGCTGATCTGGCAGCCGGCCGAAGAGGGGGGCGGCGGGGCGGAGCGCCTCGTCACCGCCGGCGTGCTCGACGGACGCATCGGGCCGAAGGTCGAGGCGATCTTCGGCCTGCACGGCTGGCCGGGACTTCCGTGCGGCACCGTTGCCACCAAAGCGGGCGCGCTGCTCGCGGCGACGGACAATTTCAAAGCCACTTTCATCGGCAAAGGTTGTCATGGCGCTTACCCCCATCTGGGCGCCGATCCGATCGCCACCGCCGCCGAAGCGGTGACGAGCCTGCAGAAAACCGTGAGCCGCGAGACCGATCCGACCGATGCGTGCGTCGTCACGATCGGCCTCTTTAACGCCGGCACCGCCGTCAACATCATCCCCGACACCGCGACGATCGAGGCGACCGTGCGCACGCTCACGCGCGAGCAGCGCGCCCGCGCCAGGGATGTCCTCGAGCGCCGCATGCGCGGGATCGCGCTGGCGAACAACTGCCGGCTCGATTTCCTCTGGACCGAAGGCTACCCCGCGACGATCAACGACCCCGCCACGGCCGACTATGTCGCGAAGATCGCGCGGCAAACGTTCGGCAACGAGCGCTTCCTCCCCGTCGCCAGGCCGAGCATGGGTGGAGAGGATTTCTCGTATTACCTCGAGAAGGTGCCCGGCTGTTTCTTTCTCATCGGGGTCGAGCCGAAGTCGTGCCCGCCGGGTACGTATCCGACGCTGCACAGCGACTGCTACGACTTCACGGACGATGCGCTGGCCATCGGCATGCGCATGTTCGTCGAGCTCGTCATCAACTGGGGACGATGATCAAGCGATCGCCATCGCTTCACCTCCTCGCCGTCGTCGCGCTAGTCATCCTCTGCACGCGTCAACTGATCTTCGCGCCGCTGGCGCACCTCCTTGCCGCTCCCGACCTCGAGCAGTACTTCGTCTGGATTCACCTGTACATCAAGCGGGAGCTGCTCGCCGGCCGATTGCCATTGTGGAACCCGCACATCTATGCGGGCACGCCGCTCGCCGCGAACCCACAGGCGACGCTCTTTTATCCGCCGGCGTGGCTGTACCTGCTGATGCCGGTGCCGGCGGCGGAGCGGCTGCTGATCCTGCTGCACGTCGCGCTCGCCGGAGCGTTCATGTACCTGTGGCTGCGGCGGGTTTGTCAATCGCGCGTGGCGGCGATGATCGGCGCGATGCCGTTCGCGCTGGGCGGATACATGATGGCCAACGCCGCGGTGGGGCACCTGACGATGCTCTTCACCGCCGCTTGGCTGCCGCTGGCGATGTACTGCGTCGATCGCGCGTGCGACGGACCGCCGCGGTGGAACTGGCGATGGATCGCCGCCGCCGGCGCGACGCTTGGTGTGCAGGTACTCGCGGGGGAGCCGCAGAATTCCTACTACACCGCGGTCGGCGTCGCCGTGTATGCGCTGGGGCGATCGTCTTCGTCGCTCGCTCATGTCGGCCGCTCCTTCCTTGCTCTTGTCGTGATCGCGTTGGCCGCCGGGGGCGTCGCGGCAGTGCAACTGCTGCCGACGGCGGAACTGGCGATGCAGTCGGACCGGTCGGCCAACACCGCGGAGTACGCGACGGCGATGTCGCTCCATCCGCCGTCGCTGATCGGATTCCTCGTCCCCTGGTCGATCGGCGTGCGCGCGATCGGCGTGGTCTTTGACGGTTCGCCGCAGCCGTTCGAGATCAACACGAACTGGGAGTTCGCCGCGTATCTGGGCATCCTTCCTCTGCTGCTCGCGGGGATCGGCCTGGTCCTCGCGCGCGGGCCGGCGTCGCGCGGCGTGCGGGCCGTGCTCCTGGTCGCGATCGTGCTAGCGCTCGGCGGCGTCACGCCGGTGTACGCGCTGCTGCTCAAGATCGTGCCGGGGTTGAACCTCTTTCGCATTCCCGCGCGGGCGCTTCTGTTGATCGCGTTCTCGCTCTCGACGCTCAGCGCGTTCGGGCTCGACTGGCTGCTGGCGAGCGCCGGCGATCGTCCGAACTGGCGTCGGCGCGGCTGGCGGCTCGCCATCACCAACATCTCGCTCGTCGCGCTGCTCCTGCTGGCGATCTTCGAGCGGCACACGCTGCTGTACCTGGTCGAGAGCGGACCGGAGCAGATGCAGTGGCAATCGCCCGCAACGTCGCCGCTGCGCATGCCGCAGATTCTTTTGGGAGCATGCCTGTTGTTGGCGATCGCGAGCGCGTGGATGAACCGGCGGGTGTTCGTCACAGCCATGTGCGCGATCGTCGTAATCGACCTGCTGCTGGCGACGCCGCAGTTCACGCTGAAGCCGTTCGCTCCGCGACGTGACGACGACGTCGCGCTGATGTCGCGCCTCAATGCGTCCATCGCCAAAGACAATTTTCGCATCGATCTCCCCCCTCAGATCAAAGCCAACGCCGCGATGTTCGCCGGCGCGCAAAACGTCAACGGCTACTGGCCGCTGTCGATCGGCCGGTTCTATCGCTACGTCCATGCGATGCGCGGCGTGCCGCCGCAGGGCGGCGACCGCCACGAGCTCGCCGCCGCGCTCTACGACACGGCCAATCCGTTCCCGCTGCCGGTTCTCAGTGTCGCCCGCGCCGGACGGTACGCGCAAAGCGAGATCGCGATCGCCGAGAACCCCGCGCCCCTCCCGCGCGCGTGGATCGTCGCCGACGCCAAGCGTGTCGCTGACGAGGACGAAGCGCTCGCGCGGATGAAAAGCGCGTCCTTCGATCC
>JAICTV010000356.1 GCA_025936175.1 Phycisphaerae bacterium | reverse complement strand
TCCAGCACGCGCTCGAGCACGTCGCAGACGCGGTTGACCTGCGCCGTCGTCATGCGCGTGAAGAACGGCAGGCCGAGCGTCCGCGCCGAGACGTACTCCGTCATCGGGAAATCGCCGGGCTTGTGGCCGAGCTGCTCGACCATGTAGGGCTGCAGATGGATCGGCGGGAAATACCCCTCGCAGCCGATGCCCTCGGCGCGCAGGTCTTCCAGGATCTCGTCGCGATCGCCCGGCTCGAAGAGATCGTTCAAGCGGACGACGAAGACGAACCAGCTCATGTGCGTCTGCTCGACGAGCGTCGGCAGGATGAGGTAGCGGTTGTCCATCAGCCTCGCCATGTACGCGTGCGCGACGCGGCGGCGCTCTTCGAGGATTTCCTCCAGCCGCCGCGCCTGCGCCACGCCGAGCGCGGCGTTCAATTCGCTCAGGCGATAGTTGTAGCCCAGGCGATGATGCGCGAGCCAGTTGAGCGTCTGTCGGCCCTGGCTGCGCAGGGCCATGCAGGTGGCGGCCAGGTGATCGTCGTCGGTGACGACCATCCCGCCTTCGCCGCAGGTGATCTGCTTGTTGGCGAAGAAGGAGAAGACGCCCGCGCGGCCGAACGATCCGATCGGGCGCTCGCCGTTGTATCCGCCTAGACCTTCGCACGCGTCCTCGATAAGCATGAGCTCGTGGCGTTGCGCGAGCTGCTCGAGCTCGATCATGCCGCCGGGATGGCCGAAGACTTCGACGGCGACGACGGCTTTGGTCTTGGGCGTCACCGCCGCCGCGACCTTGTCGACGTCCATGTTCAGCGTCTGCGGGTCGATGTCGACGAAGACCGGCTTGGCGCCGACGAAGAGTGCGGCGTTGGCGCTGGCGACGAAGGAGAAGGGCGTGGTGATGACTTCATCGCCCGGCTTCACGCCCGCCGCGACCATCGCGCAGTGCAATCCCGCGGTGCCGGAGGAGACGGCGACGGCGAAACGCCGGCCGGAGATCTTGGCGATGAGCTGCTCGAGCTCCTCGACCTTCGGCCCGCGCGTCAGCACGCCGCTGTGCAAGACATCCAACACCGCGTCGATCTCCCGCTGCGTGATGTCGGGCTGCGAAAGAGGAATGGGGAGTTGCATCGGCTGGTGATTTCTCGGCAGAAGAAGTGCGGGTTATACTTGAGCGCCTTTGCGTCGGATAAGGTCGTTAATCGACGCGACAACGCCAGACGCGACAAGGGCAACGTCCGCATGAGTGTAGAGCCGCCGCCAAAAGTTCGCAAAAACCGCAAGAATACCGACTTCTGGCGGGCTTGCCGGTATCTCGCTCCGTATCGGCGGATCGTGACGATCTCGATCGTCTGCGCCTTCGCCGTGGGCTTCATCACCACCGGCGGCCTCGGCGCGATGCTGCCGATCCTGCGCGTGCTTTTGAACAACGACACCATTCCGCATTGGGTGGATACGCAGATCCAGGCGCATCATCCGGACCTCAATCATCTGCCGTGGTACCTCTCGCTCGTGCGCAACGGCGCATCGCATCTGCCGACGCATCCGGTGAAGGCGATCGCGGTTTGCTACGCGTTCATCCTCGCGCTCTCGCTGCTCGGCAGCGTCGTGCGTTTCTTCCAGGAATATCTTTCGGACAAGGCGGCGATCAGCGCGATCAACGACATTCGCCGTCATCTTTATGATCATGCGCTTCATAGCCCGCTGAGCTTCTTCGGCACGCAAGGGACCAGCGATGTGACGAGTCGACTCGTCGGCGATGCGCAGCAGTTGCAGGATGGGTTCAAGACGGTGCTCGGCCAGAGCATTCAAGAACCAATTCGTGCTTTTTCGTTTTTTGTGCTCGCATTGATGCTGAGCTGGAAGCTCACGCTCGTGATCGTCGTGTTCGCGCCGCTGATGGCGGCGGCGATTCAGAAGTTTGGGAAGAAGATGCGCCGCGCCAGCCGCGCGGCGATGCAACGATCCGCCGACATGCTCGGGCAGATCGAAGGGACGCTCATCGGCATTCGCGTCGTCAAATCATCGACCGCCGAGCGCTTCGAGCGCCGCCGGTACACGCGCATCATGGACAAGCTCCGCGACGAGCAGCTCAAGATGGCGCGCTACGAAGCGTGGGCGACGCCGACGATGGAAACCGTCGCGATGCTCGCCATCGGCGTGGTGCTGATCTTCGCGGCGTACCAGGTGCTCGTCGCCAAGACCGCGACAGGCCAGCCGCAACTCGAGCCGGCGAAGTTTCTGCTGATCTTCGGCTGCCTCGTCGGCATGGGCGAATCGCTCCGCCGCGTCAGCAAGGTGAACACCGTCCTGCAGCGGTCCAACGCCGCGGCGCAGCGCATCTTCGAGATCATCGATCTGCCGATGGAGCGCCGCCGGCTGCGGGAGGGCGAGGATCGCTCGACCAAGCGCATCAAGATTCCGCCGATCGAGCGCGAGATCGCCTTCGAGAACGTCACGTTCTCCTATCCCAATACGACGCAGGCGGCCGTCGAAGACGTCTCGCTGATCGTGCCGAAGGGAAAAAGCGTCGCCGTCGTCGGGCGAAACGGATCGGGCAAGACCACGCTGCTCGCGCTGCTCCCGCGCTTCTTCGACCCGCAGTTCGGCCGCGTCACGATCGACGGCGTGGACGTCCGCGATGCGACGCTGCGCAGCCTGCGCAAGCAAATCGGCATCGTCACGCAGGAGAGCATTATCTTCCCCGGCACGATCGCGGAGAACATCGCCTACGGCCTGCCCAACATGCCGCGCGCGATGGTCGAAGACGCCGCGCAGCGCGCGTTCTGCGAGGAGTTCATCCTGCAAAAGCCGCAGAAGTACGACACGCCGCTCGACGGCCTGGGCGGCCAGCTCTCGGGCGGGCAGCGCCAGCGCCTCAACATCGCCCGCGCGATCCTCCGGCGCACGCCGATCCTGATTCTCGACGAAGCCACAAGCCAGGTCGACGCCGAGAGCGAGCACCTGATCCAGCGCGCCATCGAAGCCCTGATGCACGAGAAAACCGCCGACGGCAAATCGTCC
>JAICTV010000157.1 GCA_025936175.1 Phycisphaerae bacterium | reverse complement strand
GGCCCCCGCGCCCGTGCTTCCGCCGCCGACTCCCGCGCCGGCTCCCGTTGCCGTGACGCCGGCGCCCGCGCCCGCACCGGTGGCTCCGCCGGCCCCGACGCCCAACGAAGCGCTCGCGCAGACCGCGCAGATGCAGGGCGTCGCCGCCGCGGACAACGCGGCACGCGCCCGTCAGCTCGTCGACGAAGGCCGCTCGGCCGAGAAGGCCAACGACTATCAGACGGCGCTGGCCCGCTACAACGAGGCGACGCAGCTCGATCCGACCAATCAGGCCGCCCAGGCCGGGCGCGATCAGATGATGACGCTCACCGGCCGCAACGCGGCGGCGACCTCGCCGCTGGCGCAGGTCGAGCAGAACATCAAGGCCCGCCAGCAGGAGATCCGCTGGAACTTCGACACCGCGGTCAAGAACGCGAACGACGCCACCAACCGCGGTGATTTTGCCACCGCGCAGATCAACCTCGAGCAGGCGCGCGTCGCGCGCAACTCCGATCCGAACATCTTCACCGAGAACGAGATCCGCGATTTCGAGACCCGTCTGGCCAACGCGCAGCTCAACCTGACGCGCGCCCAGGAGACGGCGTCGGCGCACGAGACCACGGCGATGAACGACGCGACGCGTAAGCAGATCGCGGCGCAGCGCGAGCAGCAGAATCGTGACCGCCTGGCGACCATCGCCGACCTGCGCACGCAGGCGCAGCGCCTGATCAACGAGACGCGTTACCAGGAAGCGGTCGGCGTGATCGACCAGATGCTGGTGATCGATCCGACCAACGATTACGCGACGGGGCTTCGTCCACTGGTGGAAGACAAGGCGCTGCTGCAGCAGCAGCGGCGCTTCCGCGAGGACTTCGACCGCCAGCTCACCAAGCAGCTCAACCAGGCGGAAGAGAAGAAGATCCCGTACGACGACATCCTGCGCTACCCGGCGAACTGGCCGGACATCAGCGAGCTGCGCGACCAGACGACGGCGGCGGAGCGCGGGCAGGGGACGGCGGACGCGGCTACGCAGGCGCAGCTCGACCGCAAGCTCCCCGAGCTTCGCTTCGACGCGATCCCGTTCAGCGACGTGGTGGACTTCCTTCGCGACGTCACGGGCGCCAACCTCGAGGTGCGCTGGCGCACGCTCGAAGCCGCCGGCATCGATCGCAACACGCCGGTCACCATCCGCCTGCGCGACGTCCGCTTCAGCAAGGCGCTGCAATCGATCCTGGCGGACGTGGGCGGCGGGACGGTCAAGATCGGCTACACGGTCGGCGAGGGGGTCATCACCATCTCGACCGAGGAAGAGCTTTCCAAGGACGTGCTGACGCGCGTTTACGACATCCGCGACCTGATCATCGAGGTCCCGGACTTCACCAACGCCCCGACGTTCAACCTCCAGAACCAGTCGAACACCACGTCGGGTGGCGGCGGCGGTGGCGGCGGTGGCGGCGGGCAGAGCCTGTTCGGCGGCGGCGGCGGCGGGCAGGGCGGCCAGGACACGACCAACCAGCGCACCCGCCAGCAGCTCGTCGAAGACATCACCAAGCTGATCACCGATACCGTCTCGCCCGACACGTGGCGCGACGCCGGAGGAACCATCGGCTCCATCCGCGAGCTCTCCGGTCAGCTCATCGTCACGCAGACGCCGGAAAACCAGCGGCTGCTGCAAGGGCTGCTCGAACAGCTTCGCGAGACCCGCGCCATCCAGGTCACCGTCGAGACGCGCTTCCTCACCGTGCAGCGCAACTACCTGGAAGACATCGGGCTCGATCTCGACGTCGTGCTCAACAACCGCGACCGCGCCGCCAACTCCTCGTGGAGCGCGATCCCCATCACGCAGAACTCGGCAATCTTCACCGCCAATCCGACGACCGGCCTGCCGGGATCGATTCAGAATGTCAACAACGGTGCCGTGACGCAGGAGAACAACGGCCTGGGGTTAGCCAGCCTGGCGATCTCCGGGACGTACCTCGACAACTTCACGGTCAACTTCCTGATCCGCGCCACGCAGGCGGCGCAGACGTCGACGCTGGTGACGGCGCCGCGGCTGACGCTGTTCAACGGCCAGCGCGCGTACGTGCTGGTGTCGCGTCAGACGGCGTACGTCAGCGACTTGGAACCGGTCGTCGCACAGAACGCGGTGGCGTTCAACCCGACCATCGGCCTGGTGCAGTCCGGCGTGCTGCTCGACGTGCAGGCGACGGTCAGCTCCGACCGCAAGTACGTGACGCTTACCCTTCGGCCGCAGCTGGCGACCCTCATCGATCTGCTCCCCTTCACGTTCCAAAGCGCGCAGGCGACGAACAACACGACGCAGAACACCGGCGGCGGGACGACGATCATCACCGGCGGGGGCACCAACGCGGCATCGGGCACCATCCAGCAGCCGATCCTGCAGATCACCGAAGTCCGAACGACGGTCAGCGTCCCCGACGGCGGCACGCTGCTGCTGGGCGGTCAGACCCTCGCGGGCGAGATCGAGCGCGAGGCGGGCGTCCCCGTGCTCAGCAAGATCCCGTTCCTCAAGCGGCTGTTCACCAACCGCTCGATGGCCAAGGACGAACAGGTGCTGCTGATCCTGGTCAAGCCGACCATCGTCATCCAGCGCGAGCAGGAACAGAAGCAGTTCCCGCTGCTGAGCACGCACATCACGCAATGATGGAATCGGGTCATCGAGTCATCGGGTCATTGGGTCATTGAAATCAATGGCTCAATGACCCGATGGCACAATGGCTCAGTCGTCAATGCCGCGGGCTTGCAATCGGACCGGGTTTCCACTACCTTCCGCCGCTCGATTTTTCCCCAGGAATTCCTATGCCCCGTGTTTGCTATTTCACAGGTAAGAAGACGACCTTCGGCAACCAGAAGACCCACCGCGGCAAGGCGAAGTACCTCGGCGGCGTGGGGACCAAGACCACGGGGATCACCGCGCGCAAGTTCAAGGCGAACATCCAGAAGGTGCGGGCGGTGGTGAACGGGCGGATCGTGCGGATCAAGGTCAGCGCCAAGGCGATCCGCAACGGGATGGTCGTCAAGCCCGTCCGCCGCAAGCAGCAGAAGGCCGCTTAATCCGGACACGCGTTCTGCGGTGACATGAAATTCAAAGCCCACGGATTGAAATCCGTGGGCTTTTTCTGCGCGCGGTAACATATCCCCTTCATGGAACAGCAGCAGGACGATCTCGAATCGCTCCAGCGCCGCGTCGAGCTGCTCGAAGCGGAGAACCGGCGGCTGCGCGAGCAGATGGAGCCGTTCCTCGGGCCCTATAACCCCTGCTTCGACCCGCACAAGTTCGCGCGCCTCCTCACCCGGCGGCTGGCGTGGATCATGCTGCCGGTCTACCTGCTGGGCTTTGGCCTGCCCTTCGGCGGGGCCTACGTGCAGCGGTTCGTTCCGCCGATGAGCATTGGCGGGCTGCCGCTCCTGGGGACGGGAACGAGCCGTCGTCACCCGGGCGTCGGCATCGGGGTGATCGGCGCGGGCGGGCTGGGGGTGGGAATCATCGGTATGGGCGGATTCGGGGCGGGCGTGATCGCGATCGGCGGCGGGGCGATCGGCATCGTCGCCGTCGGCGGGGGATCGTTCGGGCTCGTCGCGATCGGCGGCGGCGCGGTCGGATGGATCGGAGTCGGCGGCGCCGCCGCGGGGCGATGGGCCCTGGCGCAGCGCGGCGCGGGCAAGTACGTGCTGGCGCTCAACCGACAGGACGATCAGGCGGTCGAGTTCTTCTGCCGCTGCTTCCCCGCACTGCGCGAAGCCTGCACTCGGCCGATGGAAGTGATCCCGCTGGAGAAGCCGGCGGGGTGAAGTTTGAGATTTCGCCTGATCGCGGGCAGACTGTTTCCCGATGGCCGACCCACACCTCAGCCAGGCCGACATCCGTCACGTCGCCAAACTCGCGCGGCTCGCGCTCTCGGAACAAGAGCTGACGAAGCTCGGCTCACAGCTCGAGTCGATCCTGCACTACATCGGCAAGCTCGCGGAGGTGGACACGAGCGGCGTCGAGCCGATGGCCCACGCGCTGCCGGTGCACAACGTCTTCCGCGACGATGTGCCGAGCGATCCGTTGCCGCTGGAGAAAACGCTGCAAAACGCGCCGGCGACGGACGGCCCGTTCTTCAGGGTGCCCAAGGTCATCGGCGGGGACGAAGACTCGGCGGGGTGATGGTTATTTGAGGTTTGCGGTTTGAGGGTTTGAGGATCTGCGATCAAACCTCAAAGCACAAACCTCAAACAACAATCCATGCACACGATCGTCCTGGAGACCCAACGCCTGATCCTGCGCCATTTCACGGTCGACGATCTTGATGATCTCGCCGCCATCTACGCCGATCCCGACGTGATGCGCTACATCGGCAGCGGCGCGACGAAGACGCGCGCCGAGACGGCCAAGCTGCTCGAGTTCGCGTTCATCGACAACGCGCGGGCGTGGCCCGATGAGGTGCTGGAGCGCAAGCCGCAGCTTCGGCGCGCGATCGAGCGGAACCGCTCATTCGGGCTGTGGGCGACGATCTACAAGCCGGACAACCGGCTGATCGGCCGGTGCGGGCTGCTCTCCTGGGACTTGGAGGGGCAGAAGGAAACGGAGGTCGGCTACGTGCTGGCCAAGGCGTACTGGGGACGCGGGCTGGCGAGCGAGGCCGCCCGCGCCAGCCGCGATTATGGATTTAACGTGCTCGGATTTGACCGCTTGATTTCGCTCATTTTGCCGCAGAATCTCGCCTCGCAGCGGGTCGCGAACAAGAACGGCATGAACCACGAGCGCGACGTCGCGATCGGCGGCAATCCGCTCGTGCGGATGTACTGCGTCCGCCGCGATTCGGTATAAGTCGCCCGCGCTCGGCGGCGGCGGAGGGGACGACGGTCTCAGTCCGTTGCAAGTGCGGGAGGAAGCTCGACCTGCCGGCGAGCGCGGTCGGGCGCGACGCGAACGACGACCAGGGACACAAGTTCTCGACCGCCGCGCGATCGACCCTCGCCATGACGGACGCGGCGACGAAGGAAAAGTCGGTGCGGAAGGGGATCGATCTGCTGACAGAAGAGGGTCGTGAGGTGCGCCGCTCGATTGCGCTCCACGCGAAGCTTCCGTTATGATCGCTCGGCAATGACCACGGAGGGTTTTGTCGTCTTCACCTGCGGGTCCTGCGGAACCCGGCTGAAGGTGCGACCTTCAGCCGAAGGTCGCACCGCCAAATGTCCCAGGTGCGCCGCGCGACTGCGGATCGATATTCCGACGGCGGCCGCGCCGCAGCAAGCGGCGCCGGTACCGGTCGCCGAACCGGCCCAGACGCCGAAGGTCGAGGTCGCGACGGGATCAGGCGCAGCGACGGTTGCGCCACCGCAAGCGGTCGCACCAACGCCTCCGCCGGTCGCTGAAGCGACCGCGCCGCCGCCGGCTCCCGAGCCGCTCGCCCCCCCGCCGTCACCCATCGCACCCGCAACGGTCGCGGCTGCGCCGACGGTTCGGCGACCGCAGCCCACAGCGCATGAAACGTCGTCGGCCGCGACCGGTATTCGCGCCGGGCCAACGGCGCTCGTCGCGATCAAATCGTTCATCCTGCTCGCCGCCGTCGCGGTGATCGGGGCGTTCGGGTGGTTCGCGGTTGTTCACTATGGCGGCGGCAAATCGTGGATCGTGAAGCAGTCTGTCGTTGCCGGCGTGATCGGGTTCCTCGCGGCGAGCGTCGTCCTCGCCGCCGGCGGACGCGGGATGATGGCGAAGGTCGCTTCGGTCATCGCCGCGCTGATGGCGATCGTGGTGGGCAAGGCGCTGGTCGTGGCGCTGATCGACGCGGACCCGGGCGCGGTGCCGGCGCACGATGTCCGCGCATGGATTGGCTTCTTCGCGTCGCACGCATTCAACGTGATCGACGCGCTGTTCGCGGCGATCGCGGTCACGGGAGCGGCAATCCGGTTCATCCTGGCGCGACCGTGATCGGCCGCGCGCGATGGGAAAACGCGCAGCACAAAGCCCGCCGCTTGGCGGCGGGGATTTCCAAGGCCAAAGGCTTTTGCGCTTCGCGCCTCGCGTTCGACCTCATTTGCATCCCTGAACGGATTTCTTACCCTTCGACGTCCGTGATTGCCGAGTTCGATACCCTCATTGCCGCGCGCGACGCCGTCCGCGCGAAGAGAATCAGCGCAGTCGAGTTGACGCGCGCGACGCTGGCGCAGATCGATAAGCTCGATCCGGTGCTCCACGCCTTCAACTCGACCACCGCCGATCATGCGCTCGAGCAAGCCAAAGCGGTCGACGCGGGGACGCGCACCGGCCCGCTCGCCGGCGTTCCGGTCGCGCTGAAGGACAATATCTGCACGACCTTCGGCACGACCACCTGCGCATCGAAGATGCTCGAGAATTTCCGCAGCCCGTATGACGCGACCGTGGTGAAGAAGCTGGACGCCGCCGGCGCCATCGTCATCGGCAAAACCAACCTCGATGAGTTCGCGATGGGCGGCTCGACCGAGAACAGCAGTTTCGGTCCGACGCGAAACCCGTGGGACCCCTCGCGCGTCCCAGGCGGATCGAGCGGCGGGTCCGCGGCGGCGGTCGCGGCGCAGATGTGCTGCGCGGCGCTGGGCTCCGACACCGGCGGCTCGATCCGCCAGCCGGCTTCGCTCTGCGGCATCGTCGGGATCAAGCCGACCTACGGCCGCGTGAGCCGGTTCGGCCTGGTCGCCTTCGCGTCGTCGCTCGATCAGATCGGCACGTTCGGCTGGACGGTCGCGGATGCCGCCGCGCTGCTGCAGGCGATCGCGGGGCACGATCCGCGCGACAGCACCAGCGTGGATCGGCCCGTGCCCGGTTATCTGTCAGAGCTGTCGCAGCCGATGACAGGTCTGCGCATCGGCATCGCCAGGGAGTACGCGCAGACGAAGGGGATGGACCCGCAGGTGCGGCGCGCGATCGATGCCGCGATCGCGAAGTACAAGGAACTGGGCGCGGCGATCGTGGACGTCGCGCTCCCGCACGCGGAGTACGGCGTCGCCGCGTACTACGTCATCGCGCCGTGCGAAGCGTCGAGCAACCTCGCCCGCTACGACGGCGCGCACTACGGCCATCGGACAAAGGAGAAGGTCAACGACGTCGTCGAGCTCTTCAGCCGCTCGCGCGCCGAGGGGTTCGGCGACGAGGTGAAGCGCCGGATCATGATCGGCACGTACGCGCTCTCGAGCGGCTACTACGACGCGTACTACCTGCGCGCGCTGCGGATCCGCCGGCTGATCAAGAACGATTTCGACGCGGCTTTCGAAAAGTGCGACGTCATCCTCACGCCCACTGCGCCGACGCCCGCGTTCCCGATCGGCGAGAAATCCGCCGACCCGCTGGCGATGTACCTGCTGGACGTGTTCACGGTGACGGCGAACATCGCCGGAATCCCGGGCATCAGCGTGCCTTGCGGCTTCACCGACGGCTCGACGAGCGGCGGCAAAGCGCTTCCGATCGGGTTCCAGTTGCTCGGGCCAACGTTCAGCGAGTCAACACTGTTTCGCGCGGCCGAGATGTATCAATCGGCGACGGATTGGCACACGCGGCGTCCCACGCTGACCGCGTGAATGTGGCTTAAGCGCGCCGCCGCGTCATGCTGAGCTACTCCGAAGCATCTGCCCTCAATCACCCAGATCCTTCGGAGTACCTCAGGATGACATCGTGTGGGCGCGCCTTGTGAACGTCATGGAGTCGGCAGAGTTCCGATCCACGTATCGACCGTCGGATACGGGCTGTTGCCCGTTGCGCTGATGATCTGATTGTCGCCGATCACGCCGGCGACGCTCGTGCTGCGCGGGGACGGGATCGTGCCGAGCAGCGTCCACGTGTTCAGTGCCGGGTCATACTGGTAGACCGTGTTCTGCGGCGAGTTGTAGGCGATTTCGCCGCCGAGGACGATGATCTTGTCGTTCATGACGAACGTGGACGCGTTGATGTGCGAGCGCGGCGCGGGGAGCGAGGCGACCTGCGTCCACGTGTCGGTCGCCGGGTCGTAGCAATCCACCTCCGACTGCGAATCCTGCGACTGTTCCTGCGAGTGCTGCCCGCCGATCGCGTAGATCTTTCCTCCGAGAGCGGCGGCGGCGACGTGGTTGCGCGGATTCGGGAGCGATGCGAGCGTGACCCAGCCGGCGTCGGGGTTGTTGAGATCGAAGGCCCAGTGATCGCCTTCCTCGGTGTCGCGGGTCTCATCCATTCCGCCGAAGAAATGAATCTTGCCGTCGAGCAGCGCGGCGGCGCCGGCGCCGCGGGCGAGGGGAAGATCCGGGCCGCTCGACCAGGTGTTGGTGGTCGTGTCGTATTTCCAGACGTGCGTCGTGCCGGCGCCGGGATGATTGCCCGCGTAGCCGCCTACCAGCCAGATCGTGCCCGCCGGGTCGATGACGATGCCGGCGTGGGTGATTGCCTCGGGTTCGTCGGCGAGCTGCGTCCAGGTGTCGGTCGTCGGGTCGTACACGTCGCAGCGCGTCTGCGCGACGATCGCATTCGTCACCGGATCATTCATAAAGCCGCCGAGGACGTAGAGCTTTCCGTTCACCACGCCGCCCAGCGCTTCGGCGCGGACGACGGGCGACGGGGCTTTGGTCTGCCAGGTGATCGATGGTCCGGCGATGTTGGCGGGGAGGATCTCGATCGCTGAGAGCGTCGCGTTGTTGATGACGCTCGCGAACGTGAGGTTGAGCGTGCCGTCGTTGACCGTCAGGTTGAACGATTCGGTAAGGGCGACGCCTTTGCCGGCGGTTTTCACGATGTCGAAGTTGCTCAGGATCTTCGTGCCTTCGGCCGAGACGTTGAAGACACGCCCGCCGGCGTCATAAGACGCATCGGCGAAGAGGAGGTTGAGCTTGTAGTCGCCGGGCGTGACGGGGATGGCGTAGGAGAAGGTTTTGCCGAAGCGGCGCGTCGCGTACATGGTGTCGTCGGTGGTGCCGTCAATGTCGAACGCGCCGAGCGACAGGCTGCCGCCGGAGTAGTACTTGTCGGCGCCCCAGAGTTTTCCGTCGGCGTCGCTGTAGGGTTTACTGCCGGCCGCGTCGATGCGCAGCGTGGTGGGCGGCGGGGGAGGCGGAGGAGGTGGCGGCGGCGCCGGGAACAGGTGCTCGGTCGGGATGATCTCCTTGGGCGTTGACGGGCTCGCCCAGATCAGCTTCGCCGTCGCCTGCCCGGAGTTGTCGAAGTAATCGACGCGGATGTCGGCGGCCTGGCCGGCGACGAGCGGGATCTTCGCACTGGTGTAGCTCGTGAGCGGCTGGTTCACGAGCTTGTCGATGACGAGGGTGTTGTTGATCCACACGCGCACGCCGTCGTCGGTGCTCGTGGAGAACGTGTACGACTCGGTGAAGTCCGGGACGATCTGTCCGCTCCAGCGGACGGCGAAGGTGTCGGGCGCGATGGAGGGGTCGGGCGAGCCGTAGCCCCAGGCGAAGTTCACCTGCGCGTCGACGCGCTGGAGTTTCGGATTGGTGAAGTCCTTGTTGTCGAAGTACGTGCCGAGCAGGCCTGTTCCGTCCATGCCGGAGTGGAGCAGCGTGCGGCCTTCGAGCGATTCGAGGAGCGGACGATGAGCGGAGCGACAGGCGGACGGACGGATCGTGTGCTGGCGTTTGCGCATGTGTAGGCGAAAGGTAAACCAGCTTTGCGACTGCGGTTGGCGGATTGGCAACAAGCCGCCACGGGGGCGCGCTCGCGGAGAGACGTTTATGTCGTCGGGAGCGCGCGTATCGGCTGCGCCATAACGACCTCGTCCGATAAGATTGAATTGGACGATCGCGTCTTTAGAATTCTCTGCGGGAAGAGAGGAATCGGGACATGGTCACGCCGCGCCGGGCGAGCTTCATCCTCGCGGTGATGTTCGGCGTCGTCTTCGGCGTCGGCTTCTTCACGTTCGATTACGCCGAGGGAACGAGCTACTTCTCCACCGATCCCAGGGCCTGCGCCAACTGCCACATCATGAACGACGAGTATTCGTCGTGGCACAAGGCGGGCCACCATCAGGCGGCGACGTGCATCGACTGTCACCTGCCGCACGACTTCATCCCCAAGTACATCGCCAAGGCCGATCACGGCTACCGGCACAGCAAGGCGTTCACGCTGCAGAACTTCAAGGAGCCGATCGAGATCACGCCGCGCGATCAGGTGATCGTGCAGCAGAACTGCGTGCGCTGTCACGCGGATTTCGTGCACGAGCTGGTGGAAGGATCGCGCGCGCCGAGCGGCGAAGCGGTGCAGTGCGTGCACTGTCACGCGGGCGTAGGACACGGGGTGAGATGGTGACATCAGCGGCACGACAATTGTCATCCCGAGGTACTCCGAGGGATCTCGGCGTAGGAGAAGCGTTCGACTCCGAGATCCTTCGCGGAGTACCGCTCGGGATGACATCCAGCGAGTAACGAGGAGCAAGCGAAATGAGCACTGCCGAACCGACACCGACTCCTCCTCGCCGCGCGGGTTTTCCGATCTGGGGCTTCGTCGTCGCCGTCGTGTTGAGCGCGATCGTCACGTTCGCGCTGGCGGCGCTGCTCGTGAACATCTTCCAGCGCAAGCAGGAGGCGAAGAATCCGTACGTTCGGCTGGTCGAGGTGGACAACAACACCTCCGACCCGCGCCGGTGGGGCATCAATTGGCCGCGCGAGTTCGACGGGTATATGCGCACCAGCGAGATGACGCACACGCGTTACGGCGGGAGCGAAGGCGCCCCGGCGCCGTCGCGACTGGAGCAGGAGCCGTGGCTCAAGCGCATGTTCGCGGGCTACGCGTTCGCGATCGATTTCCGCCAGCGCCGCGGGCACGCATACATGCTCGCCGACCAGGAGCAGACCCGGCGCGTGCAGGACAAGCCGCAGCCGGGCGCTTGCCTGCACTGCCACGCGTCGATCATTCCGACGTACCGGCGGCTGGGGCTCGAGAAATCCGGCAAGACACTGGCGGACGCCGACGGCTTTGACTGGCCCGCAGTGATGACGGGATTCGAGGCGATGAGCACGATGTCGTACGTGGATGCGCACGCGCAGCTCCTGCGGACGCCGGACGGCACGGAAGGTCTGGACGTCGGCCCCGGCGGGTCGAGCATCGCCACGACGACGCCGGCGAATCTCACCGGTCAAATTCCCGGCGCGCCGACGACGCAGGAGGCGCTGGCGAGCCACACGGGCAAGGCGCATCCGGTCGCCTGCGTCGATTGTCACGATCCCAAGTCGATGGAACTGCGCGTGACGCGGCCGGCGTTCGTGGTCGGCATTCAAAAGCTCGCGTCGAGCGAGGAGCCGGTGCCGCACCTGCCGAGCATCGAGCGCTGGCGCAAGGGCAATCGCGCCCGGCCGTACGATCCGAACACCGACGCGACGCGGCAGGAGATGCGCTCTTTCGCCTGCGGGCAGTGCCACGTGGAGTACTACTGCGGGCCGAAGATGACGATGTTCTTCCCGTGGGGGAACGGGCTGAAAGTGGAGGAGATCGAGAAGTTCTACGACGACACGAAGTTCGCCGACGGCCATCGCTTCTTCGACTTCAAGCACGCCGAGACCGGCGCGGAAGTGCTCAAGGCGCAGCATCCGGAGTTCGAGACGTGGAGCCAGGGCATCCACGCGCGCAGCGGCGTGGCGTGCGCGGATTGTCACATGCCGTACAAGCGCGACGGCGCGATGAAGGTGAGCGATCACTGGATCCGGAGCCCGCTGCTGATGATCAACCGCTCGTGCCAGGTGTGTCACCCGTTCAGCGAGGAGGAGATCCAGGGGCGCGTGGCGACGATCCAGCGCCGGCACAGCCTGTTGATGGAGCGCGCGGGAACCGCGCTGATCGCGATGCTCGACGAAGTCGCCGCGGCGAAGAAGGCCGGCGCCACCGAAGCGCAGCTCCAGCCGATCCTGGAGCTACAGCGAAAAGCGCAGTGGCGGCTGGATTTCATCAACGCCGAGAACTCGATGGGTTTCCACGCCGCCCAGGAAAGCGCCAAGACGCTGGGCGAGTCGATCGATTACTTCCGGCAGGGCCAGTTGCTCGCGCAGCAGTTGAGACTCGGCGGGAAAGCGCCGCCGACGACACAAGCCGCCGCAAATTAGCGTTTCTTCTTCCCGCCGCCGGCGGGTTTGAGGATCGACGCGGACATCAGCGCGACGTTCATCAGCGTCAGCGCGATGCCGATATTGCACGCCATGCGCAGGCCATCGGTAGACGGACCGGCGATCCAGGTGGGGACTTTGTCGCGATACTCGAGGTTGGCGCCGTTGCCGAAGCGATGATCCGCGTCGAGCTTCTCGATCGCCGGCGCACTGATCGCGCCGCCGCGGTCGAGGGCGGCGAAGCGCTCGCGCGCCTGCAGCTCGCCATGCAGAGGCAGGGCGAACGCCATGATGACGAACGCGACCAGGGCGACGATGTTGGCGGTAAGCAGGATCTTTGCCATCGCGCGATAAGCGAGTTATCGGCAGATGTGCGGCTCCTGCCACAATGGCAACGGCTCTAAACCGCCTGCCAGCGTGACAGGACACCGATGAAGTCGTCGATCGGTCGATGCAATGTAACCGTTGATCCAGTCGTTGTTTAACAGTTCGTCGTATCCCGGCACAGCGGTTGTTATTGGCCCGCGCCGGCGGAAGGATCGCCTTCATGTCGGTGGGTAAGAATTCATTCACGCACGAACGCAAGTTTTGATCAGACACAGGAGATCACACGATGGCCGCAAAGATGCTCACCTTTGACGCCGAGGCGCGAAAGTCGCTGCTCGAGGGCGTCACGAAATTGTCCCGCGCCGTGAAGGCGACCCTCGGCCCGCGCGGACGCAACGCCGTCATCGACAAAGGCTGGGGCGCGCCGACCATCACCAAGGACGGCGTCACCGTAGCCGAAGAAGTCGAGCTCAAGGACAAGTACGAGAACATCGGCGCCAAGCTCGTCAAGGAAGCCGCGTCGAAGACGAGCGACGTCGCCGGCGACGGCACGACCACCGCGACCGTGCTGGCCGAGGCGATCTTCAAGGAAGGCTATCGCGCCCTCACCGCCGGCTCTGATGCGATGGCGCTGGCGCGCGGCATCCGCAAGTCGGTCGATGCGGTCATCGCGGACCTGAAGAAGCAATCTAAGAAGATCGGCGGCAAGGACGACATCGCCAACGTCGCCACCATCTCCGCCAACAACGATCGCGAGATCGGCAAGATCATGGCTGACGCGTTCGAGCGCGTCGGGAAGGACGGCGTGATCACGGTCGAGGAAGGCAAATCGCTCGACACCACCGTCGACGTCGTCGAAGGCATGCAATTCGACCGCGGCTTCCTCTCGCCCAACTTCATCACCAATCCCGATGAGAT
>JAICTV010000091.1 GCA_025936175.1 Phycisphaerae bacterium | reverse complement strand
GGAGTACCTCAGGATGACGTCGCGGGTGAGTGACGTCTCTTTGTGCGTCCCGGGCTCGCTCTCAGGATGACAAACTTTGCGCCGCGTCCTACGCGGAGGCTCTTCCTGCTTGAAGCAATTCCAGCGGCTCGCGGCGGGCGACGTGGAAGGCGGGCCACAGGCTTGCCAGCAGCGCGATCAGCATCACCGCGCCAACGCCGATCCAGATCATGCCCCACGGCACCGAAAGCGGGGGCGAATAGCCGATGGTGATCCGGCTGAAACCGCGCGCGTTAACGCTCATCAATCCGCCCGCCGCCAGTCCGAGCGCGCATCCGACGACGCCGAGCAGCAGCGCCTCGGCGAGCACGAGGCGCAGCAACTGTCCGCGGGTCACGCCGATGCTGCGCAGGACGCCGAACTGCCAGCGCCGGCTGCGGACGCTGGCCATGATGGTATTGGTCACGCCGAGCGACGCGACCGCCATGGCGCTGAAACCGACGCTGCTGACAAGCAGAAGAAGACTGCGGAACGCCTCGGTGATCGCGTGCTTGATCTGCCGGACGTCGTACGCCTGCATCCCCATCCGCCCCACCGCCGCCTGCACGCGCTTGAGAACGTCTTTCCGCTCGACGAAGTAATCGAGGTTGCCGCAGAGGAGGTAGACCTGGTCGACGCCGAAGTCTTCCTTCGCGTCGGCGAGCGTGCCGAAGACGCTGCCGGCGGTGCGCTTGTCGAACTGCCGCCCTAAATCCTGCATGCTCACGATGACGTCGATGCCGGGCGACCAGACGACGCCGGCGATGGTGTACTCGACCATGCCGTGCCTGGGCGTGTTGAGCTTGATCTTGTCGCCGACCTTCCAGCCTTTGAGCTCGTGAAACTCCTCGCCGACGACGAGATGCCGGCCCTTCTTCAGCAGCTCGCGCGCCTGCCCGGCGTTGCCGTCGCGGAAGTCGAGTTCCATCAGCTTGAACGCCTTGTCCGGATCGATGCCGAAGAAGAGCGTCGCGTCCGGCATGACCTGGATGCCGGCCAGCGCGAAGATGCCGGACCCCAGCTCGGGCGAAGCGATTGCGATCGGCATCAGCTCATTGCCCTTGATGCCTTCAACGCTGCGCAGCTTGTCCACCGCCGCCTCATCGAGCGGCGAGAGCGGCGGCGCGGCGATGAAGATGTCGGGGAAGTGCGTCGGCAGCTTCCAGCCGTTGAGCATCGTGGTCCCCTGCGTCTGCATGACGACGAGGATCGCCAGCCCGACCATCAACGCCGCGCACGTCCCCGCCGCCCGCCAGATGCCCGCCGAGAGCTGCTGCCGCAGCAGCGCGAAACGAATCCCCATCAGCGGCGCGACGATCGGCCCGGCGAGACGTTCGATCGTCCACACGAACATCGGTGAGAGCAGGAAGAAGCCGATCAAGAGGCACGGCACGCCGAGCGCAAAGTGCCCATAAAATCGAGCGACGCGCGACAAGCCGGGGCCGTGCATCAGGTAGCTGTCGATCGTGATCAGCACGAGACCGATCAGCGCCGGGCGAATCGGCACCGCGTGCTTCGGCACGCTCGCCAGCGGCGTCATCGCCTCCAGGGGGGAGACGCGCGTTGCGTTCCACGCCGGAAGCAAACTCGCCAGCAGCGCGGCGGTGAGCGCGCCGAACGCACCGTAGATCACGCCGCCCCAACTGATCACCATCCCCGCCGCCAGCACGTCGTGGAAGCGCGGGATCGCGACGAGGATCTTCACCCACAGCAATCCGAGCGGCACGCCGACGAGGATGCCGGCGCCCGCGAGCACGAGCCCTTCGGCGATGACGAGCTTCCCGACGCCGCCGCGCTCCATCCCGATCGCGCGCAGCATCGCCAGCGTCCGCTGTCGCTCGGTCACGCCCATCGACAGCGACGAGAAGATGATGAACGCGGCGGCGAGCATCGAGATGGTGCCGCCCATGTAGCTGACGATTCGCAGCGTCGCGAGATTCTTCTGCATCTCCTCGCGGTGCTCGTGCGTCAGCTTCATCTGCAGCAGCGGATCGATGGTCGTTAGTTTCGCGCGCCACCGCTCGCCAAATTTGACGGGATCGACGCCCTTCTTCAGCGCGACCATAATCCGGTTCACCTGGTGCGGGTTTTCGGGAAGCAGGAAGTTCTGCAGCGTGCGCAGCGGGACATAAATCGTCTGCACCTGCGAGGCGATGAACCCCGGCTTGTGAACGATCGCGACGACTTTGAGCCGCAGCCGTCTATCGCCCTTGGGCAGCATGAAGCTGTCGCCGAGTTTTACCGCAAGGACCTTCGCGGCTTCCTGGTCGATGACCGCGACGTCGCCGGTTTCCGCTTCGAACCAGGCTCCTTCGACCATCTGCAGCCGCTCGACCCGGGTGTCCGCCGGCCGGCGGATGCCGCTGACCTGCGCGACGCGGCCGAGGAGAAACGTGGACGGATCAACCAGCGGCAGCTCCGTCTCCAGCCGCTCGGTCACCTTGTCGACGTCGGAATCGGCTTCGAGATCCGTGACGAGCGACTCCGGCATGGCGCCGCGGGTGTCGTTCTGCCTGGCGATGATCGCGTCGATGCTGCCGACGAACTTGTCGAAGAATTTATTCGCCGCCCCCTCGGCCGACGCATAGCCGCTGGTGACGGAGACGACCAGACTCACCGCCAGCGCGATCGCGGCGACCGTCAGCGCGAAGCGGATCTTGTGAACGCGGAAGTTTGAACCGGCGAGCTTGAGAAGAACCACGGCTTATTTGCCAACGAGTTCCTGGTATTTCACGGCCAACCCCTGCCCGTTCTTCGCCTCTTCAGTCCCGAAGCGCTCGACCAGTTTTCCGTCTTTGAGCACCGCGACTTCCGTCGCGTACGCCGCCACGGTCGGCTCGTGCGTGACCATCACGATCGTCTTATTGTGGATGACCGACAGATCGCGGAGCAGCTCGCACACCGCCTTGCTGTTGGACGAATCCAAGTTGCCGGTCGGCTCGTCCGCGAGGATGACCGTTGGATCAGAAACGAGCGCGCGGCCGATCGCGACGCGCTGTTGCTCGCCGCCGCTGAGGGCGTCCGGCCGATGATCCCGGCGCGCCGTCATGCCGAGCCGGCCCAGCAGCTCATCCACCTTCAGCTTCATCTCGCAGGGCTTCTTGCCTTCGAGCATCAACGGCAGCGCGATGTTCTCTTCGGCGCTGAGCGTCGGGATGAGGTTGAACGCCTGGAAGACCAGCCCGATGTGCCGCCGGCGGAAGAGCGTCAGCTCTTTATCATTGAGCTGGGACAGATCCTGATCGTTGATGAGCACCCTGCCGCTGTTCGGCGACGCCAGCGCCGCCATGAGGTGCAGCAGCGTGCTCTTGCCCGAGCCGCTGGCGCCCATGACGGCGAGGAACATTCCCGCCGGCACCTCCATCGACACCCCGTTCAATGCCTGAACGGTCTGCTGCCCTTGACGGAACTGCTTGGTCACATTGTCGACGATGAGTGGGGGCATGTTGTGTTGGTCAGCGATGATAGCCGGAATAGTCGGCAGCGGGCAGTGCGCCGCAGGCAGTAAGAGCGCATTTCACTGCCGGCTGTCCACTGCACCGCTGCCCACTGCACCGCTGCCCGCTTATTCATTCCTACAATGTGCCGCGATGCGCGTGCTCCTCACCGCCGACGTTCATTACAACCACCCGCGCAGCAAGCCGCTCGCACGCGATCTGATCGATCAGATGAACCAGGTCGGCGGCGACGTCCTGGTCGTCGTCGGCGACACCGCCGTCGCGGACGGGGATTCACTCGAGCAGTGCCTTTTGCTCTTCGACTTCAAGGGCCCCAAACTTTTCATCGCCGGCAACCACGAACTTTGGACACGATCCGGGGAGAGTTACGCGATTTACACCACACAGCGTCCCGCTCGCGTCCGCGCGCTCGGTTGGCACTGGCTGGAGGCCGATCCGTTCGTCGCCGGTGACATCGCCATCGTCGGCTCCGTTGGTTGGTATGACTATTCGTTCGCGCAAGCGAACCTCGGCATCCCGCTCCGCTTCTACCGCCGCAAGGTTTCGCCGGGCGCCGCGGCACGTTTATCCGAAGAATACGCCGAGCTGCTCACCGATACCGGCGACGTTCCCGCGCACGCGATGGAGATCGTCGCCCGCTGGAACGATGGCGGGCACGTCACGCTCGGCCGATCGGACGAGGAATTCCTCGACGAGCTGCTCGCTCGGCTCGATCAGCAACTCGCGTCGCTCGCGCACGCGAAGACGATCGTCGCTGCGATCCACCATCTGCCGTTCAAGGAATTGCTTCCCCCATCGCACATGGCGCAATGGGATTTCGCCAAGGCATACCTTGGCAGCGACGCGCTCGGGAAATGCCTCATCAGTTATCCGAACGTCCGCCACGCGTACTGCGGCCACAGTCATTTCCCGTGCGAGGCGACGATCGGTCACGTGCACGCGATCAACATCGGCAGCGGGTATCGCATCAAGGCGTTCAAGACGCTCGAGCTCTGACGGGTCATCGCGATCGCATCGGCGACCCGGTCGGAAACGACACGAGCTGAATCGCCATCGCCGTCACCGCGACGACCAGGTGCGGCCCGGGCCCGCCGTTCAGCATCGTGCACACCAGGCCGAAGAACCCGACGCCCTCGCACATCGCCAGGAACACGATCATCCCCGTCGCGTACGCCTGCGGCGAAACGGCGCCGCTCTGGTCCATTCCGCCGCGATAGATGATCTTCCGCACGATCAAGCCCAGCGGCACCAGGATGAGGAGCATCGCCAGCACGATCCAGAACATCAGCCGCAGCATGTCCGGGCTCTGCCGGCGCTGCGGCGGAAGGATGAACAGCACCACCGCCGCGAAGACGATCTGTCCCATCAGCAGCGCGAACCAGATGATCCGCAGCGTCATCACCCGCGTTTTGAATTCACGATCTTCCATGGCGCGTATACCTGCCTTTGCTCGACATGTCCGGCCCGTTCGTGCAAGTTACCACATCATGCGCCGCATCACGATCATCGTGGCCGCCCTGGTGTTGATCGGAGTGTTACCCGCCACGTCCATCGCCGACGACGACGATCAGCTCGGACAACTCATCGCTCTCGACGTCAAAGGCCAGCAGCTCGTCCGCGGATTGCAATTCATCGAAGGCCCGGTCTGGAGCGACGACGGCGGCGGCTACCTCATCTTCAGCGACATCCCGGCAAATGAGCTGAAGAAATGGGACGGCAAAGCGCTCTCCACTTTCCGCACCGACACGCACGGGACTAACGGCAACACGCGCGACCGCGAAGGGCGGCTGGTCAGTTGCGAGCACACCAGCCGCCGCGTGACGCGAACGAAGGACGACGGCACGGTCGAAGTCCTCGTCGATCGATACGACAACCGCCGCTTCAACAGCCCCAACGACGTCATCGTCAAGTCCGATGGAACCGTCTGGTTCACCGATCCGACCTACGGCCTGCCCAAGGACGAGAAGAAGGAGTTGCCGGCGAACTTCGTCTTCTGCTTCGATCCCGAGACGAAATACCTCAAGGCCTATCCGCTCAACTTCGACCAGCCCAATGGCCTTTGTTTCAGCCGCGATGAGAAAACGCTCTACATCGCCGACAGCGGCAAGCCGCATCACATCCGATCATTCGACGTGTCCCCGCTGATCGAAGCCGGCAAGCTCCGTCGCGACGGGCGCGCGGACGTGACGGAGCCCAAGCCGGGGCAGTGGCAGCTCAGCAACGATCACGTGTTCGCGACAATCGACAAAGGCGTCCCCGACGGCATCCGCTGCGACGAGCGCGGGAACATCTGGTCCAGCGCCGGCGACGGCGTGCACATCTTCGCCCCCACCGGACGCCGCATCGGCCGCATCACCGTCGCCGAAAGCCCGGCGAACCTCTGCTTCGGCGGGCCGGATGGGACAACGCTCTTCATGACCGCGAGAACGAGTCTCTACTCGATCCAGACGCTCGTCCACGGCGCGCCACGGCCGAAGGAATAAGACGTGGATAGTAGAGGGTGGACAGTGGATAGTGATCCGACCATCCACTATCCACCCTCTACTATTCACGCCTTTCCGTCACGACGGTAAAGAACAATCATGCGATACATCATCTTCCCGCTCACACTACTTCTGCCGCTCGCTTGCGTCTTCGCGCAAGAGACTTCATCGCTCACGTCACCCCTGGCCGGCCTCTCGCTTCCGCACGCGGGCGTCGCGAAACACGAGGGATCGTGGGACCGCGGCGGCGGAAACGGTGACGCCCGACCCGTCGAACCCGGCAAGACCATCACGCTTCTCGATTACAACGGCGCCGGCATCATCAAGCGCTTCTGGGTCACCATCGCCCCGCGCGCCGAGATGCACATCCACCGCCAGGCGATCCTCCGCATGTACTGGGACGGCGAAGAAAAGCCGTCGGTCGAGTGCCCGATCGGCGATTTCTTCGGCGTCGGCTTCGGCGAGCAGAAGGACTACATCTCGCTCCCGCTCAACGAAACGTCCGGCGGATACAACTGCTACTGGCCGATGCCCTTCCACAAGTCCGCGCGCTGGACGCTGGAGAACCGCAGCGATCGCAAGATCGACGCCTTCTACTACAACATCGACTTCACCGCGTACGACGCTCTTCCCCCCGAGCAGCGCCACTTCCACGCCCACTGGCGGCGCGAGAACCCGACGACGCGCGGCAGCAACTACACCATCCTCGACACGACCGGTTCCGGACATCTCGTCGGCGTCGCGCTCTTCATGCAGGCGCGCCTTCCCCACGACATCGGATTCCTCGAAGGCGACGAGATGGTCTATGTGGACGGAGATACGCCGGGTCTGAGCGCAGCGAAGACCCGGATCCATCCCGACGACAAAGACTCGCCCCACGGAACCACCTTCGTCGGAACCGGAACGGAAGACTTCTTCTCCTCCGGCTGGTACTTCGACCGCGGCCCCTACTCCGCCCCGTTCCACGGCTGCATTATCAAGGACGAACTGATGGCCCGCATCAGCGCGTACCGCTGGTACATCGAAGACGCGATTCCCTTCACCCAGTCCATCCGCTTCACCATCGAGCACGGCACCAACAACGATCACGAGGCGGACTACTCCTCCGTCGCGTACTTCTACGCCAGCGGCGACGTCAAGCCGGCGCCCGCACTTCCCGCGGACGCGAAGGACCTGCTCCCGCTCCCGCCGCGCGAGGTCAGGCACTTCAAGGGAGCGATCGAGGCCGAGCGCCGCGTCGAAACCGCCAAGGCCACCGCCGGCCAGCTTCAGATCCAGAACATGAACTCTTTTTCCGGTGAATGGTCCGGCGAAGCGCAGCTCTTCTGGACGGGAGCGGGCCAGGGCGAATCGCTCACGCTGCCGGTCAAGGTCAAGGACGCCGGTGAGTACGAGGTGATCGCGTACCTCACCAAGGCGCCGGATTACGCGATCGTCACCGCGAAGGTCGCCGACGGCGCGGCGACGCCGCCGATCGATCTGTACGATGCCGCCGTCAAACCTTCCGGCCCGATCCCGCTCGGCAAGGCGAAGCTCGCCGCCGGCAACAACGACATCGTGTTCACGATCACGGGCAAGAACGCCAGGTCCACCAACACGCTCGTCGGCATCGACGCGATCGAATTGAAAGCAAAATGATTTCACCACCAAGTCACGAAGAGCGCCGAGCGTCGTCCGCACCGGAACGCGTTTCGTGTCCTTCGTGAGTTCGTGGTGAAAACGTTCTTCAAAACGGCGGCGCGCGTTTGCCCAGCCAGGCGATCCGCTCCAGCACGCCGGGGAAACGCATCAACAGAAATCCCACGATCGCCCCGCCCACGTGCGCCGCTTCCCCGCCGGCGTTCTTGCCGCGGAAGAGGATCTGGAAGACGGCGTAGACGATGAATCCCCACGCCGCCGCGCGGATGCGCATCGGGAAGAAGCCGAAGACCATGACGATCGCGTCGGGCGCGATCATCGCGGCGGCGACGAGCACGCCGAAGATCCCCGCCGACGCGCCGACCAGTTCCGTGCCGGCCGTCAGCCCCGTCGCGCGGATGATCGTGAACACCGCGGCCCCGCCGGCGCCGCTGAGCAGGTAGAAGACCAGGTACTGCCGCGCCGTCAGGTACAGCTCCACCATCGGTCCGAACAGCAGCAGCGCGATCACGTTGAAGACCAGGTGATCGAAGTTGGCGTGCAGGAACTGGAACGTGATGAACCGCCAGAACTGGGCGTACTTCACCGCCAGCAGCGGCGAATAGCAGCCCCAGTACTCGAAGAACTTCACCACGTAGATCGTGTTGCCGCTGCGAAACGCCTGGTGATAAAAGCCCCAGTACGCCAGCAGCGGATCCATCACGTAGACGAAGACGTTGAGAAAGATCAGCCAGGAAGTGACTGACCCCGGCCGCGGCCGCGCGAAGACGCGCCGCTGCGCCCCCCCTGCCCCTGCCGCCCGCGCCCGCCCCCGCGCCCGCGGCGGCGGTGGCGGCTCCCGCATGTAATCCCGATTCTCCAGCGCCATGCGGCGGCAAGTGTATGAGCTCCCCCATTTTTTGTCCCCCTCGCGCGCGTGTGCCGGATGCGCGAACGGCGGCTACGCCGCCTGCTGTCGCAGCGCGTGATGATGCTGTGCGGCGACGCGCGCGGGCAGCTCGATGGTGAACGTGCTGCCTTTGCCGGCGGCGCTGCGGACGGTGATTTGCCCGCCCATCATCTCGACCAGCCGGCGCGAGATCGTCAGGCCCAGCCCCGTCCCGCCGAACTGGCGCGTCGTCGAGACGTCGGCCTGCTCGAAGGGCTGGAACAGCCGCGCGATCACCTCGTCGCTCATGCCGATGCCGCTGTCGCTCACCGCCAGGATCATTTTGCCTTCCATGGGATTCAGTGGCTGATAGCGCGCGTCAACTGCGACCGTGCCCGCGGATGTGAACTTGATGGCGTTGCCGACGAGATTCATCAGCACCTGCTTGAGCCGCGTGGGGTCGAGCATAACCATCGCCGGCAGCGCCTCCCCGCCGCTCAGGCGGAGGCTCAAACCCTTCTCGGCCGCCCGGACCTGCATCAGCGCGGCGACTTCTTCCAGCACGGCGGCGGGCGAGGTCGCGATCGCCTCCAGCGTCATCTTCTCCGCCTCGATCTTCGACAGGTCCAGGATGTCGTTGATCACTTTCAACAGGTGGTTTCCGTTGCGGAGGATGACGTCGAGCCAGTCGCTGCGCTCCGCGTCGTCCGCGCGGGTGTTTCGCAGCAGGTCGGCAAAGCCCAGCACGGCGGTCATGGGCGTGCGCAGCTCGTGGCTCATGTTGGCCAGGAACGCGCTCTTGGCGCGGCTGGCCGCCTCGGCCGCCGTCTTGGCGCGCTTCAGCTCCGCCGCCGCGCGCTCGCGCTCGGCAACCCGCAGCTTCAGGTCCTTCACGTGCGCCCGCAGCAGCGCGGCGACGACGCCCAGCGCCTCGACGAAGCAGATCGCCGCGATCACGCACGACCACACCCCCCGCCGCGCCGTCTCCACGTGATCGAGCCATTCCGCCGCCGGATAGTCCACGCCGCAGACCGCCTCGATCCTGCCCGACGCATCGCGCATCGGCACGGACGCGCTGATCCACGTGCCCCAGCGATCGCTGTACGGCTCGGCGGAGAAAACGGTCTGCCCGTCCCACGCGCGCTCGAGCGCATCGTCCTCGTCCTCGAACACCTCGCCGATCGGCGTGCGCTGCTCGCGCTCGGCGTCCGCGCCATCGGAATCGATCTTCCCGTTGTGGTTGTAGTCGGTCTCGGAATCGACGACGAAGGCGAACTTGCCGTCGGCGCGCTTGCGCAGCGTGTACACGTCCGCCACCTGCGGGTTGACCGCCAGCCAGCGCTTCTCCGCCTCGATGAGCTTGAGATAAGCCGGATCGTCCGCCCGGGTGTCGAAGGTGATGCCGGCGTGCCCGAGCGATTCCAGCTCCGTCGCGAAGGTCGGCGCAAAGCCGACGAGCAACTGCCGCAGACGATCCTCCTCCTGCCGCTGCGCGCGATTGACGGCGAAGTATCCGCCGATTGCGACCAGGAGCACGACCCCACATGCCACGGGCATGGGCCAGCCCCCGGCGGCGCCGCGTCGCCGCAGCCACCACGCCGCGATCCCCAGCGGCGCGCAGAAGCATACCACCAGGACGATGTACTCGAGGTTTTCACGGAACAGCAGCCCCATACCGGGCTTATCGGCAGTGCCGAATTCGTCCCTTACGGGCTTTTGCTCGCGGTAGTTCAGCTCACGCCGAGCCGTCCTTGGAAGGCAAACCCGGCGGCCGCTATACTCGTAGGTCTCTTTCGCCGCCCTCACGTGAATCAGTGGGGAATCACGGGTTTTATAGGAGCCGTTTCGATGCCCGGTATGACCATGACCGAAAAGATCCTCGCCAAGCACGCGGGGAAGAGCCACGTGGCGCCCGAGGACAACGTCTGGGTGAACGTGGACGTGCTCATGACCCATGATGTGTGCGGGCCGGGCACGATCGGCATCTTCTACGAAAAGTTCGGGAAGGACGCGAAGGTCTGGGACCCTGATCGCGTGGTCATCATCCCGGACCACTACATCTTCACCGCCGACCTCAAGTGCCATCGCAACGTCCAGACGCTGCGCGATTTCGTCAAGCAGCAGGGACTCAAATATTACTACGACCCGGAGTTCGTGAAGAACGAGCCCGGGATGCCCTCGCCGTATCTCGATCCGACCAAGACATCGTACAAAGGCGTGTGTCACAAGGCGCTGCCGGAGGAGGGGCACATTCGTCCCGGCGAGATCCTGCTCGGAACCGATTCGCACACCTGCACCGCCGGCGCGTTCGGGCAGTTCGCCACCGGCGTCGGCAACACCGATGCGGCGTTCACGCTCGGCACGGGCAAGACCTGGCTGAAAGTTCCGCCGACGATGAAGTTCACCTTCCACGGACAGATCCCGCCCTACCTGACGGCGAAGGACCTGATCCTGGCGGTGATCGGCGAGATCGGCGTGGACGGCGCGACCTATCGCGCGATGTACTTCGCCGGCGACGGGATCAAATCGCTCACGCTCGAAGACCGCATGACGCTGACCAACATGGCGATCGAGGCGGGCGGGAAGAACGGCGTGTGCGATGTCGATGAGAAGACGCTCGAGTACGTCCGCGCCCGATCGCGGCGCAAGGAGTGGGAAGTCTTCACCGATGACAAGGACGCGACCTACTTCAGCGAGCACGAGTGGGATCTGCAGACGATGGAGCCGATGGTCGCCAAGCCGCACTCGCCCGACAACAAGGACACCGCCCGCAACTGCCGCAATGTCAGACTCGACCGCGCCTACATCGGAAGCTGCACAGGCGGGAAGATCACCGACATGATCTTCGCGGCGAACCTGCTCAAGGGTCTCAAGGTGAAGATCCCCACCTTCGTCGTCCCCGGCTCGACCGAAGTGCATCGCGACATGAAGGAGCTCAACCTCCGCGGCGTGAAGAAGGACAGCAACGAGAAATCGATCGAGGAAGTGCTGGCCGATGCCGGCTGTCTGCTGGGACCGTCGGGTTGCGGCGCCTGCCTGGGTGGGCCGGTCGATACCTTCGGCCGCTTGCAGAGCACGGAAGTCTGCATCAGCACGACCAACCGCAACTTCCCCGGGCGGATGGGTTCGACCAAGTCGGCGGTGTACCTGGCGTCGCCGCTGACGGTCGCCGCCAGCGCGCTGACCGGCTACGTCACGGACCCGCGCGAGTACGTCACGCAGCCAATCGAGACGGGCATGGCGGGCGTGCGCTAACCCGCGACCGCTCCCCCTCCCGCGCCCGCGCCGACATTCGGAGAAGCTCCAGAACCCCGGCGATGATCCGTCGGGGTTTTTCTTTTCGGCTTGTCGTTTAGCGCGGCTCACCCTGCTTCTGACCCGAAGTTGCCCGATACCCCTCGCGGATGAACGGCCGCTCGATCAGGTAGTAGCTCGCGCCGGCGGCGGCGAAGGCGCAGGCGAGGTTGATCGGCCAGCGCTGCGCCCACGCCAGCAGCGGCGTCCACGTCCCGCTGTGCGCGAGGAACAATTGCTGCCACAGGTACAGGCTGTAGGACATCCGCCCGACCCAGCGCATCGGCCGCAGCTTGAGCGCGCGGCCGGCGAGGGAGCGCGGATGGCAGAGCGTCGCCAGCAGCATCGGCGCGACCAGCAGCGCCCTGAGCGTCGTCAGCGCCAGCCGCATGCCGACCGACTCCGGCCGCACGATGGTCGCGGCGACGAATGCTCCGAGCATCGCGATGAATACGATCGGCGTGAGCCGCCGCCTGAACCACTCCGGCGCCGCGGCGCGGTGGAAGAGGATCGCGGCCACGCAGCCCCACAGCAGGCCGTCGCACGCGCCGTCGGTGCGCTGCCAGACCGGCGGAAGGTGCTCGATCGTCAGGCCCATCGTTCCGTCGAGCTGCCGCCACGCCGCGACCGCGACCGCGAGGATCGCCGCGATCCACATCGTCCGCCGCACGCCCGCGAGCGCGAGCAGCGGCGGGAAGAGCAGGTAAAAATGCTCCTCCATCGCCAGCGACCAGAAGTGCGCGACGTACCCGCTCAGCCCGCGCGCGTAGTTGGCGCCGAGGCACGCGGTGACGATCAGATCGCGCGGCGCAATCGTGATCACGCCGAAGAGGCCGAGCAGCGCCAGCACGAGAAGCGTCACGATCGCCGGCGGCAAAATGCGATGGGCGCGGCGGATGTAGAAGGTCTTGAGCGAGAGTCGTCCGTCGGCGGCGTGATAGGCGTCGAGCAGGCGCGTGCAGATTAAAAGTCCGCTGATGCCGAAGAAGATCTGCACGCCGGTGATCCCGCCGTCCCAGAGGAGCGAGAATCGCGCCGCGACGCGCGGCCCGTAGAGCTGGCGGACCGACGGTAGCGCGTGCCCCCACATCACCAGGCCGATCGCGACGGCGCGCCAGCCGTCGAGCGTCGGCAGGTAATGCTCCTGCCGCGCGGACCGCGGGCGCCGGGCGGGCGGAACCGGCGTCTCCGCCGCCGCCACCGCCGTCACCGGCGCTTCAACGATCGATGGGCCCGCCGCCGTCATATGCCCCCGCAGTGTGTAATCAACCCATGCGATACGAAGTTAAGCTGCTGAGGTCGCGCAGCCTTCCTGCATCCGTGACCCCTTCCCGCTAAACTCGCCCACCGCATTGTGATCCCGAGCGGTACTCCGCGAAGGATCTCGGAATCGAACAATTATCCTGCGCCGAGATCCCTCGGAACACCTCGGGATGACAAAACACGACGCGCCGCCGCACATTTTGATTCGCGCTCAGTGCTGCCCCTCGTAATGCTCCTTCGAGGATTTGACCGGCGGCACCGGTCGATCTCCCTTCAGCTCGCGCACCCAGATGTTCCGATACCGCACCGGGTTGCCGTGGTCCTGCAGCATGACCGGGCCCTTGTCCGGGTGCGCCTCCGGGTACTTGGTCAGCTCCTTGTGCTGCGTCGGGCCGATCAGCTCCATGTCGTCCTGGACGAGCAGGCTGTTGAGGAAGACGGTTTCGCGGGCGGGTTTAACGACCTTGCCGTCCTGATAGACCGGCGCGTGGAAGACGATGTCGTACATCTGCCACTGCCCCTGTGGGCGGCAGGCGTTCACGAGCGGCGGGTACTGGCCGTAGATCCCGCCGACGGTGCCATCCGGATACGTGGGGCTCTGGTAGTTGTCGAGGACCTGCACTTCGTAGAGGCCCATGAGAAAGATGCCGCTGTTGCCGCGGCCCTGGCTTTTTCCCGTGATGCCCTCGGGTTCACACCACTCGACGTGAAGCTGCACGTCGCGGAATTCATCTTTGCTTTGGATGTTTCCGGTTTTGGGTTCGACGGCGAAATAGCGGTCCGGTGAAACTTTCCACGCCGCGTCGCCGCCGGCGCCGTCGCCCTCTTTGGCGCTTCGCCACTTCGATAAATCTTTGCCGTCGAAGAGAACCGTCGCGTCGCTCGGCGCGCTGCCCGGCTTCTCCTGCGTGCTGCACGTCGGAGGCGTCACCGCGACGGGCTGCGGGCGGCGCATGTCGTGGACTTCGTAGCCGTCGCTGGGCACGTCCTCGGCGCAGGCGATCGCCGCCGCCATCGCTCCGCAAGCGATCACCATCACCATTGCCAGCCCGTTGGTTCGCTTCATGTCGTTCCTCATTGGGTCTTCCCCACCGACGCATCACCGTACCGCCGGCCGTCGCGAATCGTTAGCGCGCCGCGATGCGCCGTTGGGTTCGTTTTGCACCGGCGCGCGGGCTTGAAACGACTCGTTTCCGCGTTTTTGAACTGGAATCGCGGCTTTTCGTTGGCTTTGATTGGGTTCGTTTTGCACGCGACGCGCGCGAGCACCAGCGGTCGTCGATGGCTTTGGGTCATGGCGCGGCACCTCCCTTTCTCCTGGCGGATTGCATGAACGTGATCACGAAAGTGCAACGCGCAGACGCGACGACGCGGGATGCTGAGGAAAATCTGAGATTTCGAATTTGAAATCTCAGATTTTGCGCGGATCGGCGTTGCAGTTTTCTTCGCGTCAGTGCGTGACATCCGTCGCTGACGTTCGTTCCGGCTTGGCGGTGTCCGCGGTCATATGCGTGGGCAGCCGCCAGACGGCGTCGCCGGTCCTGTCGGTGAAATACAGCCGCGACTCCGATCGCTGCCGCGGGTCGCCGTCGGCCCAGAAGGCGAAGAAGTCGTCGCGCGCGTCGATCGGCTGGCGGACGTAGGTGTGATTGAACGGCGAGAGGCCGGCGGTGAGCGTCTTGAGCTTCGTCCACGTGCCGCCCTCGTCGCGGCTGGTCCACATGACGACGTCGCCGCCGGTCATCCCCGGCTGCGGGCCCGGGTCGGTGGGCGCAATGATCCGCCAGATGCCGCCCGATTCGATCGAGAGCTGGCCGAAGTCGTAGTTGTGGTCGGAGGTGAACGCGGGCTTGAGCAGCCACTCGTGGCCGGACCATTGCGCGATCATCCATTGCCGCGTGCCGCTGCCCGCGCCGGGAAGATGTCCGCCGCTGGTGAGGTAGACGATGACCGGGTTGCCGCGCGCGTCGAACTGGATGTCCTTGAGGTAGACGAGCTTCTTCTCCGACTCGTAATCGTGTACGAGCGAGGGATTAATCACGTCCTTCAGTGGCGTCCTGATTGTCGCGCCGTCGATCGTCCGCCAGGTTTTGCCGAAGTCGCTCGTCTCGAGGTAGTACAGGTTTGTCCGCGTGTCGAGCCCGTGCGGATGGTAGTTGAACGCGAGCGCAACCCGCCTGCCGCGCGCCAGGCTGATCTCGTAGTGCCCCAGCTTCATCTGCGCGATCAGCGCGGGCTCGCTCCACGCATACCCGTCGCTGCTGGTTTGAAACGCGATCGCGCGGCCGTCGCGGTAGCGGTTGTTGATGAACAGGAACCCCTGGCCCGGGATGAACCACGGCATGCCGTAGGAAAAACTCGTCGCCGCGACGCGGTCGAACTTGTCGATCGCGTACGGCGCGCTGCTGCGGCTGATGATCGAGCGCGGCTCGGCGCCGTGGGTGTTGGAGAAGATCCAGATGTAGCCGTGGTCGTCGATCGCCATGGCGGGGTTGTCGTGCGCATCGGTCGTCTTCTTATCCAGCAGGATGCGCGGCCGCGGAACGGCGCCGGTGGCGTGGTCGAAGTACGAGACCATGTGCAGGAGCGTCGAGTTCTTCCCGTCGGTCCCGCCGTAGCAGAAGAACGTTTTGTTGACCTCCTTGCGGTAGACGGCGAACGGGCGGATCTGCTGAGGATAAGTCGCGAACCCCCCGGAGTATTTGATCTCGCCGCCCGAGCGGATCTGGTACCAGATGCCGCGGTAGCCGTCTGCGGTCGGGAGTTCCTGAGCTCTTGCTGATGCTGCGACGACGACGGCCAGCAGGAGGACGAGCGAAATCGAAGTCGATGCGCTGCGATTCATGCGGCGGTTATGATAACCCGCGACCCGCAATCGCCATGTTCTGGAAGCGCGACCATTCCGTGATTCACGTCGAGTACATCGACGCCGAGACCGGACAGACGACCGGGCACGTGAAGCTGCCGATCGGGAAACTGCCGGCCAGCTTCGAGACACAGACGACGCTCGAGCGCAACGGCCGCACGTACTCGGTCGTTCGCGCCGATCCGATGACGGCGGCGGAGTTCCGCCGGTCCGGGAAGCTGCGGCTGGTGATCCGCGCGGTGAAGATCGAGCACGCCGACCCGCGCGAGATGCTCTTCTCGCTGCCGACCATTGCCGATCCGCTCCCTGCGATCGTCGCGGGATCGTCGAAGCTCGGGAAGAACGTGCTGGACATGCGGGACGACGACTGGCGGCAAAGGGAATTCGTCTCCCTTTCGCAGCAGGAGCTCGTCGATCGACACCTCGCCGCCGTTGGTCGCATCTACGAGCAGGAGCGGGAGGGAATCGGGTTTCGCAAGATACACGTCCGCGCAGACGTGGCCTCTCCGCTCGCGCCGGCGACGCCGGGCCTGGAGGAAGTCGTGTTCGCTGGCGGTGCGGGCCTCATGCGATTGGACGGCGTGTCGTTCGACGGCGTCGCGGGCATCGCTTCGGACGTCTTCGCGATGCGGCTGCTGTGCGGAATCGAGCTGTATGGGTCGATCGCGAACGACCGGATCATGTCGCTGTGCCTCGGCGACGCACGGCCGAACAACGCTCCGCTCGCGTCTGCAATCGCGCCGCTGATCGACCTGGCGCGGCGTCACGGGCTCTGTCTCGTCGACTGGCAACGCGCGCGGCAGATCGATTGCGCCCAGATGCTCGCCTACTTCGAGGAGCTGCGATGATCACCCCCGCCGCCGACGACAAAGCGACCGCGCGCGAAGACGCGAAGCGCCTGCAGTGCATGGAGGTCTGGGGCGGGAACCGGTTCGTCTCGACGACTCTCGCGATGCCGGGACTCGATGTCTTCATCTACTCGCTGCCGCACGACGGCGAGCAGTCGGTTGGCGGCGGGGACGTACACTACGTCTCGTCCTGCGCGGCGGGCGTGATCAGCCGGCTGATGGTCGCGGACGTCGCCGGGCACGGCGCGGACGTCGCCGACATCGCCCGCCGGCTGCGCAAGCTGATGCAGCGGCACGTGAATCACCACCAGCAGACCGGCATCGTCAAAGCGCTCAACCGTGAGTTCGCGGCACTGGCGCAGAGCGGGCGCTTCGCGACGGCCGTCGCCTTCAGCTACGAGGGGCCGAGCGAGCGCGTGCTGGTCTGCAACGCCGGGCACCCGACGCCCTTCATCTACCGCGCTCGAAATCGATCTTGGGAGCTGCTGGCCGAGCAGGACACGGCCGCCGCCGCGCGCACGAGTGACAACATCCCGCTCGGCGTGATCGAGACGATCGAGTACGAGCAGTTCGGCTCGAAGATGCAGACCGGGGACGTCGTACTGTGCTACACCGATGCGCTGACCGAAGCGCGGCGCGCGGACGGGACGATGCTGCAGACCGAGGGCGCGCTCGAGCTGGTGCGATCGCTCGACGTCTCGCGCGCGGATCAGATCATCCCGTCGCTGCTGGCGGCGCTGCGCGGGCGCGCGGGCGCGGGCGGGTGTAGAACGGATGACGACCTGACGCTGCTGGTCTTCCGCGCCAACGGGTCGCGCCCGCGCGTTCCGCTGAGCGCGCACGTGACGGCGCCGATCCGCCTCATCTGCTCGCTGGTGAAGGCGATCATACCTTCGCGAGGTGACGTCAGTCCTTCGGCGCGTCCAGCGTGACTTTCACCTCGCGCGTTTCTCCATCGCGAAACAGCTTGAGCGTGATCTGCTCGCCCGGCGCGTGTTTTTC
>JAICTV010000144.1 GCA_025936175.1 Phycisphaerae bacterium | reverse complement strand
TGTGGGGATCAGCGGCTCGACAATCGACCACTGCTCATCCGTGAGCTGATGTCGATGCATCGCCAACCTCCTGTTGACGAACTGGTTATACTCTCATTTGAGAGTTTTCAGACAGAGCCTAGTTATCCGAGGTGTGCACAATCGGGGGAGCGCTCGGCTCGGCGCTGATGTCATGCTGAGGTACAGCGAAGCATTTGCGTTCCCCGACGAGCGGCTCGCGGTCGTGGCCAGATCCTTCGCGGAGTACGGCGCGACTGTCTCCGACCCTGAGGCTCAGACCCGAAGGGAGCTCGCCGAAGTCCGCTCAGGATGACGTGGCTGAAGCGCCCGGCGAGGGCAACGCACGGTGCCTCAGTGCAGCGCGACGATCGCGCAGCACGCCAGCGCGAACACCAGATACGCCGTCGCGAAGCACGCGAAGTGTTTGAGGAACATCCCCATCTTCGTCGGGCGGGGGATCGAAAACTTCTTTTCCAATCGATGCCGGGTCGCGGTGATCAGATCGATCGCGTCGCCGCGGCGGATGTGCCGGTTGTCGGCTTCCTCCAGCAGACGCAGCTTCTGTGAGAGGCGCAGGACCGCGCCGTCGAACGCCTCTTCGACGAGCTGCTTGTACGGCTTCTCACCGTACCTTGGCGGCTGCTCGATCGCCCGGCTTTTGACGAAGCGCGGGCGCTGGACGAGACCGGATGACGCGAACGCGACGGTGGCGGTTGAGCTTCCTGGCATGTGCTGGAACTTACGATTTGCAACGATCAGGCGCGGTCGTGACGACGGCGAGCGACGTCCCGATAAAGCTCCCGCGCGGCGCGCGTAGCGACTATGACGAATGTCGCGGCTAGACTTCGAGCGTCATGCGGAAGTGGACCCGGCGAGGCCTCATCCTTATTGCAGCTCTGCTGGCGACCGGCCTTTTGTTATCGGCCGTCGGCGTGCACATGTTCCACGCGACACCCGACTGGTATCAGCCGCGTGTCGCCGCGGCGATCCCGCCGGCGCGGCGCGAGCAACTGGCGCGCGGCGCGGAAAACAAGCTGATCGACGCGCAGAACTGGGCGGCGGAATGGCGTGCGGATCAAGTGCGGAGTGCGCGTGCCGTCGAAAGCGGCGCCGCGCCGCCGGCGACGCGGGCGTCGTCCTCGCGGCTGTTTGCGCTCTCGCAGGATGAGCTCAACGCGCTGTTCGACAAGTGGTCCGCGCTCTACGGCTGGAGCAGGAAGTATTCCGAGTTCATCGAAGATCCTGCCCTCATTCTCCGCGACGGCCGATTGATCCTGGCGGCGAAGGTGAAGGACCTGGGCGCGGTGGCGAGTTTCCAGTTCCGACCGTGGATCGATTCCAACGGGAAGCTTCGGCTCGACCTGGTGAAGGTGACCGGCGGCACGCTGCCGCTGCCGAACGCAGTGTGGACCGGCTATCGCGATCAGCTCGCGCAGAGCATCCGCCGGCGTCTTCCCGAGTGGCGGCAGGCGGCGCAAATCGACGCGAGCGGCGCGGCGAATCAGTTCGCGATGGCGGCGCAGATGGGGCGGCTGTTCCTGAACATCACGCAGGACCGCCCGGCCGATCCGATCATCTTCCTGCCGCTGCTCGAGCGCGGGCAGTCGGTGCCGGTGCGGGTGAAGGAGGCGCGGGTCGAAGACGGTCAGCTCTCGCTGGCGGTCGAACCGCTGACGGCGGAAGAACGCGCGGCGCTGCTGGCGCGGGTTCGATCCCCGAATGACGTCGCCGTTGCGAGATGACGGCCATCAAGGCGATGTCATCCTGAGGGGGTGTTTATTTACATAGCCGAGAACGCTGCAACGCATGCCATCCTGAGCGTACTCGCGAAGGATCCGCGCAAGTGAACGCAGATGCTTGGATCACCCCGCGAGTACCCGTGTACTTCAGCATGACAATGCTGCTTGAGCGCAAAGGTATCAGCGCACCGCCATTGCGACGCGCGGGCTTTCGTTGCCGCAGCGGTCGACGGCGGAGACGTAGACACTTGTCGGCGCCACGCCGCCCGCGTCCGGGTTCAGCGTGACCGATGGCGCGCCGCCGGGGACGGTGGTGAACTGCCAGTTCGTCCCGTAGCGCGCGTAGACGGCATACAGCCATGTCGCCTCGCCGGCGCCCGCTCGCAGCGAGATCGACGCGGCGCCGTTGGATTCACGCTTGACGGAAATCGTCGGCGTCGAGGGGGGCTTGTTGTCGAGCCACGTCATCGCCGGGACGAGCGCGCGCTGGAGATACGGGCCGTGCTGCACCGCCGCGTAGAGCTCCTGTCGATTGAGGATGCTCTTGACGCTCCAGATCACCTGCCCGTCCGACAACGGGTTCTGTCGCGTAATCGCGATCTGGTTGAGCACTTCCTGCACCGGATGCCGGCCGACGGACATGCCGGGCCAGATATACCGCTTCATCGTGTTCTGCCCTAACCACCAGTTCAGCAGCGCGCGAAAATCCTGGTCCCCCCCGATCTTCCAGTAGAGCTGCGGCGCGATGTAATCGAGCCAGCCCTTGTTGAGCCAGAGCTTCGGATCGGCGTAGAGCTCATCGTACTGACTGAGCCCCTTGATGCCGGGCGGGTTCTGCGGTTTCCAGATGCCGAACGGGGCGTAGCCGACCTTCACCCACGGCTTGACCTTCTTGGTCTCGGTGTAGATGCGGCTGATGAGCTGATTGATGTTGTCGCGTCGCCAGTCGTCGCGCGCGAGCGTCCCGCCGGCTTGCTTGTAGCGGACGTAGCTCTGTTCGTCCGGAAACTCCGCCGGCTTGCTCGTCGCGGGGTCCTTGACCTTGTAGGGGTAGTAGTAGTCGTCAGTGTGGATCGCATCGACATCGTAGCGACGGACGATGTCGAGGATGACGCTGAGCGTCTGCTGCGCCGCCAGCGGCTCGCCCGGGTCCATCCAGAGATAGTTGCCGTAATGTCGGACGACTTCGGGATGCGTCTTGGCGATCGAGTTGGCGGCGGGAGGACTCTTGGATCGCGTGCTGCCGACGCGATACGGGTTGAACCACGCGTGCAACTCCATGCCGCGCTTGTGGCATTCCTCGACCCAAAGCGCCAGCGGATCGTAGAACGGCGACGGCGCCTGTCCTTGAACGCCGGTCAGATATTCCGACCACGGCTCAATGTTCGACTGATAAAGCGCATCGGCGCCCGGGCGGACTTGAAGCACGACCGCGTTGACGTTCAGCGCCACGCAGCGGTCGAGGATGTCGTACATCTCCTTCTTCTGCTGATCGACCGGCAACCCGGGCGCGCTGGGCCACTGCCCGTTGTTGACGCTGGCGACCCACACGCCGCGGAACTCGCGCGGCGCCGCGGGAGGCGGCTGCTCGTTCGGCAACACCGCCGACTGCGCCTTCGGCTGCGCGCTCGCCGGCGCACAGGAGACGAGTGACAACGCCAACGCGATGATCGAAACGCGCAGCAGAATCTTCATGACGGCTCTCCCACGAGGGTTTCCCGCTAATCCTTCTTCAATCCCGTGCTGATCGTGACGCGCTTGCTCTCGTTGCCGCTGCGATCGACCGCCGCGACGGCGACGCGCGTCGCCGGGCCGGCGGTTGCGCTGTCGCGGATGACGATCTCCCGCTCATCGCCCGGCACGACCTGCATCTTCCAGTCATCGCCCTGGCGGTAATAGACCGACCAGAGCCAGATCCGCTCTTCGTCGCTGCTCGAGTTCCAGGAGAGGCGGACCGATTGCAGCGACTTGGTCGGCGGCTTTTCCGGTGTCAGGGGATACCACGGTTTGGTGGTCGCGTTGGAGTTGTTGTCCGCCGTCTCCGTCGGCGCGGGCGTCGCGGGTTTGGTTGCCGCCGCCGGAATGCGCGACGTCGTCACATCCTTCGCCGCAGGGGGAGGCGTGCTGTCGAGCCAGCTCGACGCGGGAACAAGCGCGGGTTGTGAATAGAGTCCATCCCGCAGAAGGTCGCCGATCTTCTTGCGGTTCTGATCGAGACAGATCTGCGAGAAGTGGACGTTCCCGCCGGCGCCGGGAACGAGCCGCGTGATCGTGATCTGGCCGAGGATCTCGTCAGGGCACCACGTCGTCTCCGACCAGTCGATCCGGCTCGTGAACAGCCCGCCGTAGATGTTGCGGTGCTTCGGGTTGTGCCTCGTCCACCATTCGAGCAGCCCGAGATACGGCTGCTGCGGCGCGGCGGTCTTCCAGTAAAGCTGCGGCACGAAGTAATCGCACCAGCCTTCGCGCAGCCAGGTCACCGTATCGGCGTAAAGCTTGTCGTACTGATCGAAGCCTTTGACGTATTCGATCCCCGGCAGGCCCGGTCGCGGGATGCCGAAGGGGCTGATGCCGAACTTCACCGTCTTCTTCCGCTGCTTGATGCCGTCGTAGATGCGGTGAATGAGGTGCGAGATGTTCGCCCGCCGCCAGTCCGCGCGGTTCAGCTTCCCGCCGGACTCGGTATAGCGGCGATAGCTGTCGTCATCGGGGAACGGGATGACGCTCTTGTCGTTCTTGTCGTCGGGATGCGCGGGCTCGGGATACGGATAGAAGTAATCGTCGATGTGAATGCCGTCGACATCGTAGCGCTCGACGACGTCCATGAAGACGCGAAACGAGTGCTCTTCCGAACCCGGCTCGCCCGGGTCCATCCATCCCCATTTGCCGTAGGTCTTGTTCAACTCCGGATGCGCCTGGCTGATGTGATTCGGCGCCGGCACGACCTTGGAGCCCGCGACCTTCGTGCGATAGGGATTGAACCACGCGTGCAGCTCGATGCCGCGCTTGTGCGCCTGATCGACCCAGAACTGGAGCGGGTCGTAATAAGGCGAAGGCGCCTGGCCCTGTTTGCCGGTGAGGTAATACGACCACGGCTCGAGCTTCGAGTCGTACAGCGCGTCCGCCGTCGTGCGGACCTGGAGCACGATCGCGTTGAGGTTGATCTCCTTGGCGCGATCGAGGATCTGAATCACTTCCTGCTGCTGCTGCTCGGTGGGAAGTCCCGGCTTGCTCGGCCAATCGATGTTGCCGACCGTCGCCACCCACGCCGCGCGGAACTCGCGCACCGCCGGCGGCGGTTCATCGACGCCACCGGGCTGTGGGATCGCCGGAAGCGCAACGGGTTTGGCAAGCGGGTTCGTTTGCTGCGGCGACCGACAGGAAAGGATGAGGGCGACGACGCACGACGACAGGAGCAGCGCGCGGGGGTGGGAGATCATGTGCCGCGAAGGGTATCGACGCGCCGACGCGCGTTCAAGCCGCCGCGTTGCGTTCGATCTCCCGGAACACGACGATTGCCGCCAAGCGCATGGCCGAGCAGTCAATGAGACTCACGATCCAGCAGGCGATTGACCTTGGCATCCGCCACCAGCAGGCGGGGATGGTCGAGCAGGCGGTGCAGATCTATCGGCAGGTGCTTCAGCACGATTCGAACCACCCCGATGCACTGAACCTCCTCGGAGTGCTGCGGCTTGCGGCCGGGGACCTGCGCGAAGCATTTGATCTGCTGACCCGCGCGATCGCCGCCGCGCCGCAGGTCGCGGAATTCCACAATAATCTCGGCGTCGTGCTGCAAACGCTCGGCCGGCACGCCGATGCCGAGCAGCGGTTCCGTGCGGCAGTTCAATTGAAGCCCGACTACGCCGCGGCGATGAACAACCTCGCCGCCGTCATCGGCGAGCACGGGCAGCTCCAAGAGGCGATCTCGCTGCTCCGTCGCGCGGTGGCGGCCGTTCCGGAATACGCCGACGCGCACAACAACCTCGGCAACGCGCTGATGCGGCAGGGCCGGATGGACGAGGCGATCGAATCTTACCGCCGGACGCTGGCGATCCGTCCCGACATGCCGGCGGCGCGATCGAATTTCCTGCTGGGGACGAACTACCTGCCGCGCTTTTCGCCGCGCGAGATCTACCAGGAGCACGCGACCTGGGGGAAGCGATATGTCGAGCTGCTCGGCCCGCAGCCGCCAGCGCCCGCGCGCGATCCTGATCCGAATCGCCGCTTGCGCATTGGCTACGTGTCCGGCGATTTCCGGCAGCACTCGGTCGCTTACTTCATCCTTCCGATCCTCGCGAACCACGATCGAAATAAGGTTGAGGTCTTCTCGTATTCCGATGTTCCGCAGCCCGACGCTCTGACGCAGGCGGCGCAGAAGTCGTCGGACGCGTGGCGGCCGATCCTCGGCATGACCGACGAAAGCGTGGCCGGGATCATCCGCTCCGATCGGATCGACGTCTTGATCGATCTCATGGGCCACACGTCCGGCAACCGCACGGGGGTTTTCGCGCGCAAGCCGGCGCCGGTGCAGGTGACGTATCTGGGCTACCCGAACACGAGCGGGCTGCCCACGATGGACTGCCGCGTCACCGATTCATGGGTCGATCCTCCGGGCGAGGCGGACGAGATGAACGTCGAGCGGCTCGTGCGGATCGATCCGTGTGCGTGGTGTTTTCAGCCGGAGGCGAGCGCGCCGCCCGTCGGTTCGCTTGCCGCGGATTCCGCCGGCGGCGTGACCTTCGGCTCGTTCAATGCGCTGGCGAAGATCAACGGGCAGGTGATCGCGGCGTGGTGCGAGATTCTTCGTCGCGTGCCCGGGTCGCGACTTTTGATCAAATCGGGCGCGCTGGTGGAAGCGGCATCCCGCGAGCGCGTCACGGGATCCTTCGCGCGGAACGGCGCCGGTCCCGAGCGGTTGGAAGTGATCGGGCACGTGAAGGAGGTGTCGCACCATCTGGGAACGTACAACCGCGTCGACATCGCGCTGGACACGTTCCCGTACAACGGCACGACGACGACCTGCGAGGCGATGTGGATGGGCGTGCCGGTGATCGCCCTGGCGGGAACAAGCCATGCCGGCCGCGTCGGAGTAAGCCTGCTGACAAACGTCGGCCTTGCCGATCTCGTCGCGCGCGACGTCGCGGCGTACATTGAGATCGCGGCCACGCTGGCCCACGACCGCTCACGGCTGCGGGAATTGAGGGCGGATCTCCGCCAGACCATGACGAAATCGCCGCTCTGCGACGGCCGCGCAATCGCGCGGCGTCTGGAATCGGCATATCGCGGGATGTGGTTACGATGGTGTGAATCCGCCGCGACCGGGCGCCCGCCGGCGCCGTCGTGAATGCGCCGCGAATTTGGTCACGATCCGCCGTCGGCGGATATTGTGTAATACGCCCAGGGGCAACAGCGGCACAGACGAACACCACATGGGGTAGCGCGCGTGAAGATTCTCCTGATCATTGCAGCGGTTGTAGTCGTCGGCGGCGGCTTGGCCTCCGTCGGCTACATGAAACTCAAGGGCGGCGGTGCAACCGGGCCCGCCGAGCCCACGGCCGTGCGCGTCGAGAAGGTCGCGCCGGGGGAGCTCATCGAAATCGTCAGCGCACCCGGACAGCTTCAACCCAAGACCAAGGTCAGCATCAGCGCCAAGACCACCGCCCGGATTACCGACATGCCCTACGAGGAAGGCGCGCAGGTCAAGAAGGGCCAGCTCCTCGTCCAGCTCGATTCCAAGGATCTCGAAGCCCAGCTCAGGCAGTCCGAGGCCCAGCACCAGGCGCAGGCGGCGGAAATCGAGGTCGAACAGGCACGGCTCGGATCGCTCAAGGCGAACATCGTCTCCGCCAAGGCCCAGCTCACCGACGCCGAGCGCGATCTCAAGCGGCAGAAGCAGTTGCTCGAGACCAGCGACGTCGCCCAGCAGGCCGTCGATCAGGCTCAGACCAAGGTCGATCAGCTCCAGGCGGATCTCGATGCGGCGACCTCGAACCTCGAAGCGGAGAAGGCGAACCTGCTCGTCTCCCGCCATCACCTCGACGCCGCGGAAGCCGACATCGCCCGCGCCAAGGACAACCTCAGCTACACCACGATCGTCTCGCCCATCGACGGCATCGTCACGCGCGTCAATGCGAAGATCGGCGAGATGGTGGTGACCGGGACGATGAACAATCCGGGCACCGTGATCCTCGAAGTCGCCGACCTCTCGGAGATGCAGGTCGATGCGCAGATCGACGAGAGCAACATCGCCTCGGTGCGCGAAGGGCAGAAGGCGAAGATCCGCATCTCCGCCTATCCCGATCAGACGTTCGACGGCACGGTGAAACTGGTTGGTCTCGACGTGGTCGACCCGCGCATGGCCGGCGGGGGCGGCGGCGGGGGCGGAAGCTCCATGCAGGGCCGCTGGTACCGCGCCCGCATCGTCGTGGACACCAAGGGCAAGCGCATCCCGGCGGGCCTCTCCGCCGACGTCGATATCGAAACCGAAGTTCACAAGGACGCACTGAAAGTCCCCACGCAGGCGGTGATGGGCCGGCCGGTCGATGAGCTTCCGCAATCCGCGAAGGACAAGCCGGAAGTCGACAAGAACAAGACGCTCGCCACCGTCGTCTTCAAGTTCGACAACGGAAAAGCCGTCATTACGCCGGTGACGATCGGCGCCAGCGACATGACGCACACGATGGTGACGTCGGGCCTCAAGGCCGGCGATCAGATCATCACCGGGCCGTACAAGGTGCTGCCGACGCTGAGCGATGGGCGGGCGGTGAAAGAACAGAATCCGCCGGCGACAAACGCGACGTCGCAACCGGCGACGACTGCGGCCATCAAGTGATTTGCAATTTGCGATTTGCAATTTGCAATTGAGTGCAATCGCAAATCGCAAATTGAAAATTGCAAATATCCAATGCTCATCCGCCTTCAGAACATCACGAAACACTACACCGTGGGTGTCGAAAAGATCCGCGCGCTGGACGGCGTCGATCTGGAGATCGCGCCCAACGAGTACGTCGCGATCATGGGATCGTCCGGCTCCGGCAAATCCACGTTGATGAACATCCTCGGCTGTCTCGACCGGCCGACGACCGGCGTCTACGAGCTCGATAACCGCCGCGTGTCGGACATGGGCGCGGCGCGGCTCGCGCGCGTGCGGAATGAACGCATCGGCTTCGTCTTCCAGTCGTTCGAGCTACTTCCCCGCGCCACGGCGGCGAGAAACGTTGAGCTGCCGCTGATCTATTCGCCTGGCGGATGGTGGGCTCGTCGATCGCGCGCCCGATCCGCGTTGACGACCGTCGGTCTCGCCGACCGCATGCGCCACCGGCCGAATCAGCTCTCCGGCGGGCAAAAGCAACGCGTGGCCATCGCTCGCGCGCTGGTGAATCGTCCGGCGATCCTGCTCGCGGACGAGCCGACGGGAAACCTCGACTCGGCGACGAGCGAAGAAATCCTCGCGCTGTTCGGCAAGCTCCATGAGGACGGCCAGACCATCATCATGGTCACGCACGAATCGGACGTCGCTCGCCACGCGCGGCGCATCATCCGCATGAAGGACGGCCGCGTGCAGTCGGACCTGCCGGTCGAGAAGGACGCGGTGCACGCATGATCGCGTCGGCCCTGCGGCTGCCGGTCGCTCTGCCGCTGCTGATCTACCAGAGCGTCGTCCTCGCCGCCGCGCAGATCTGGGCGAACAAGGTCCGCGCGGTGCTCACGACGATGGGCATCCTGATTGGCGTCGCCGCCGTCTCGTCGGTCATCGCGCTGATCGATGGGATGAAGGAGCGCGTCCTCGCGGAGTTCGAGGCCTACGGCACCAACAAACTATCGATCCATCCGCAGTGGCGCAAGAGCGACATCGGCCAGCGCGGCGCGTGGAGGCGGATCGTGTTCAAGAACAACCTCTTCGATGAGCTGCTCGATCGCTGCCCGTCGGTCGAGATGTTTTCGCGCGACGCCGGCTACGGCACGATGCCCATCGCCTACCGCGGGCAGGTCGAGGAGGAACAGGTTGCCTTCAACGGCGTCGATCCGCAGTGGCACACGATCGAGCGCCGCGGCACCGTCGCCGGCCGGCCACTCACCATGATGGATTCGCAGCAAACCCGCCGCGTCGCCGTCATCAATCAAAAGCTCCGCGACAAGCTGAACCTCGACAAAGATCCGACCGGCGAAGTGATACAGATCGATTACTTCGGCAAGTTTCTCGTCGTCGGCATGCTCGATCAGCCGGTGACGATGATGGGGCAGGACGCGCAGGAAGGCCAGGTGATCGCGCCGTTCACCTACACCACCTGGCGCTTCAACTGGCCGACGTGGTACGACGTGACGGCGGTCGCCAAATCGCGCGAGCTCGTCGAAGACGCGAAGGCGGAACTGGACTTCTTTCTCCGCCAGAAGCGCCACCTCAAGCCGGGCGAAGAGCCCAACTTCCGCATCGAAACCGCCGCCCGCGCGGTCGATGAAATAAACACCCTCGCGTCAACGCTGACGACCGTCGCCGGTGGGATCGTGGCCATTTCGCTGCTGGTTGGCGGCGTGGGGATCATGAACATCATGCTGGTGAGCGTCTCGGAGCGCACGCGCGAGATCGGTTTGAGAAAAGCCGTCGGCGCTCGGCCGAGCGCGATCCTCACGCAGTTCCTGATCGAGTCCGTCGTCCTGTGTTTGCTCGGCGGTGCGCTGGGACTCATCGTCGGACAGGGCCTGACCAGCGGCGTCGCGTGTTTTCTCCCCGCCGACGTCAACCGCATGATGATGTACGACCCGATGCGCGATGAGACCGCGCCGGAGGAGGAGTCGAAGCAGGCGACCGGCCAGTCCATCATCATCCCGCCGCGCGCGATCGAACTTGCCTTCGTCTTCTCCGCCTTCGTCGGCGTTGCTTTCGGGATGTTCCCAGCGATCAAGGCGGCGTCGCTGGACCCGATCGAGGCGCTTCGGCATGAGTAAGCTCGCGCTCTCCATCTTCGCGCTGCCCCTCCGGCTGGCGATGCTGCTTTACCAGAGTATCGCGCTGGCGCTGGCGCAGATCTGGGCGAATAAGGTCCGCGGAATGCTGACGACGCTCGGCATCCTGATCGGCGTCGCCGCGGTGTCGGCCGTCATCGCGCTGATGACCGGGATGAAGAGTTGGGTGCTGCACGAGTTCGAAGCCGTGGGCGCCGGGCGGATCGTCATCTACCCGGAGGTCCCGCCGTCAAAGCGGAACAGCACATCGTACTGGCAGATGATCTTCAAGCCGCACGATTTCGACGATCTGCTCGAGCACTGCCCGGCGGTCGGGAAATACACACGCGTCGATCGCTGGGAGGATGACGTCCTCACCTTCCGATCCAAGATGGAAGACGAACGGGTGGCGGTAATGGGGATCGACCCGACGTGGCACGCGGTCGAACATCGCTACGTCACCAGCGGGCGGACGCTCACAGTCCTCGACAACGCCGCCCGCCGTCCCGTCTGCCTCATCAACACGCTCGTCCGCGACAAGCTGGCGATGAACGTCGATCCGGTCGGGCAGTACCTCGACGTCGACGGAATGAAAATGCTGGTCGTCGGACTTCTCGAAGCGCCGCCGGTGTCGGTCGCGCTCGATGCCGATTGGCGCGACGTCGTCGTGCCCTTCAATTACCTGATCCAGCACGACCCGTGGCCCGGGTACGTCGTGTTCGCGTCAAGCGTGCGGCCGGAACTCGCCGAGGACGCCAAGGCCGAGCTCGAGTTTTACATGCGGCTGAAGCGCCGCCTGAAAGTGGGAGCCGAGGACACCTTCGTCGTGCGCACTGAGCAGCGCGTGATGGACCAGTTCGCAGAGACGTCCACGCTCGTCACCACCATCGCCGCCGGCATCGTCGGGATTTCGCTGCTGGTCGGCGGGATCGGCATCATGAACATCATGCTGGTCAGCGTCTCGGAGCGCACGCGGGAGATCGGGTTGCGCAAAGCGGTCGGCGCCCGCCCCGGCGCGATCCTGTTGCAGTTCCTCGTCGAGGCGGTCGTCCTCTGCCTGCTCGGCGGCGCGCTGGGGCTCGCAGGCGGGCAGTTGCTCACGAGCGGCGTCACGCGACTGCTGCCGGCGGCGATTGACCTGCACCACCTGCTCGTCCCACCGTCCGCCGTCGCGCTGGCGTTTGGATTCTCAGGCGCCATTGGCGTCGTGTTCGGGATGTTCCCCGCCATCAAGGCGGCGTCCCTGGACCCCATCGAGGCGCTGCGGCATGAGTAAGCTCGCGCTCTCCATCCTCGCGCTGCCGCTCCGGCTGGCGATGCTGCTTTACCAGAGTATCGCGCTGGCGCTGGCGCAGATCTGGGCGAACAAAGTCCGGGGCATCCTCACGACGCTCGGCATCCTCATCGGCGTCGCCGCCATCTCCGCCGTCATCGCGCTCATCGCGGGCATGCGCGACCGCGTGCTCGCGGAGTTCGAGGACTTCGGCACGAACAAGCTGGCGATTTACCCGCGCTGGGTCCATGGCAAGTTCAACTTCGATCGCCGCTGGAAGCTCGTGTTCAAGACCAACGATTTCGACGACCTGCTCGAGAAATGTCCATCCGTCGCGAGCTACACGCGCGACGTGGGCATGGGCGAGGCAGCCGCCGTCGCCGCCGGATCACCGGGCAATCAGGTCAACACGAGAATGCGCGGGATCGACGCGGAATGGCACGGGATCGAGCGGCGCGGGGTCACTGCGGGCCGGCCGATCACCGCGATGGACGACCTCCAGACCCGCCGCGTCATGCTCATCGACGAAACCCTTCGCGACCTGCTCAAGCTCCCAAGGGATCCGACCGGCGCGATCGTCGAAACCGAGTTCTGGGGCCGCTTCCTCGTCGTCGGTCTGCTCCAGGAATCGCCGGTGATGATGAGCCGCGACTCGCAGACCGGCGAGGCGATCATCCCGTTCAACTACACGTCCTACAAGCTGAAGAACTACCCGCTCTGGTTCAATGCGGTCGCCGTCGCCAAGTCGCGCGACCTCGTCGAAGACGCCAAGGCGGAGATCGAGTTCTACATGCGGCAAAAGCGCCACCTCAAGCCGGGCGAGACCGACGATTTCGGCGTCGAGACGGCGACGCTCGCGATCGAGAGCCTCAACAAGCTGGCGTCGACGGTGACGACCGTCGCGGGCGGAATCGTCGCGATCTCGCTGCTGGTGGGCGGCGTGGGGATCATGAACATCATGCTGGTCAGCGTCTCCGAGCGCACGCGCGAGATCGGTTTGAGAAAAGCCGTCGGCGCGCGACCCGGCGCGATCATGATGCAGTTCCTCGTCGAAGCGGTGGTGCTCTGCCTGCTCGGCGGCGCGCTCGGGCTGGTTGCGGGGCAGGGGCTTACAAGTTGGGTCGCATCGTACCTGCCTTCGAGCGCCGCCGACCTGCAGATGTGGAATCCGTCCGAACCCGACACGGTCAAAATGCCGAAGGCGGGTGGACTGCGAATCATCCTGCCTCGGTCCGCAATCGAGCTCGCGTTCACGTTCTCCGTCGGCGTCGGACTGGTCTTCGGCATCGTCCCGGCGCTCAAGGCCGCTTCCCTGGATCCCATCGAGGCGCTGCGGCATGAGTGACGCGGTCGTCTCCATCCTCCGCCTGCCGCTGGCGCTGGTGATCCTCTTCTACCAGAGCATCGTGCTCGCCCTCTCGCAGATCTGGGCGAACAAGATCCGCGGAATCCTCACGACGCTGGGCATCCTCATCGGCGTCGCCGCCGTGTCGGCAGTCATCGCGCTCATCACCGGCATGAAGCAGCGCGTGTTGAACGAGTTTGAGGCCTTCGGCACCAACAAGATCTTCATCGAGCCGCACTGGCCGCGCGCCGGGCGATCAAACATCTCCTGGCGGCAGATCATGTTCCGCCTGACGGATTTCGACGAGATGCTCGAGCACTGCCCGTCGGTCGCGAAGTACACCCACCTGCACTGGGACCGCGGCACGCTCACCTTTGGCTCCAAGGTCGAGGACACCAACGTCCAGATCATGGGCGTCGATCCCGACTGGCACGACATCGAGCACCGCTACGTCACGATGGGCCGGCCGCTGACGGTGCTCGACAACGCGCAGGTGCGACCGGTTTGCCTGATCAATCAGACGGTGCGCGACAAGCTCGACATGGATCGTGATCCGGTCGGCCAGTATCTCGATGTCAACGGCAACCGCATGCTCGTCGTCGGCCTGCTCGAGCCGCCCGCCGCCACCCTCGGCAACAACGCCGAGGCGCGCGAGGTGGTCATTCCGTTCCAGTACGCGATCAGCAAGGAGCGCTGGCCTTGGTACTCGGTGATGGCCGCCAGCAAATCGCCGCAGGTCTCCGAAGACGCCAAGGCGGAGATCGAGTTCTACATGCGGCAAAAGCGTCACATCAAACCGGGCAAGGAAGACACCTTCGAGGTGCAGACGGCGCAGCGCGTCGTCGAGCAGTTCAACAAGGTGGCGTCGATGGTGACGATGATCGCGACCGGCATCGTCGGCATTTCCCTGCTCGTCGGCGGCGTGGGGATCATGAACATCATGCTGGTCAGCGTCTCGGAGCGCACGCGCGA
>JAICTV010000123.1 GCA_025936175.1 Phycisphaerae bacterium | reverse complement strand
AGCGATCTGCCCGCACCTTGCCCTTGAAGACCTCGTCGTGCACGCGGTCGTCGAAGATTTCCGCGCCGCCACCGGGCAGCGAGCCCAGGCCCGCGTCGCGCAGCGCGGCGAGGACGTCGGCGACGCTCATCCGCGCGATGCGGGTGAAGTGGATGATCTCGATCGCGGTGAACGCCTTGACGTGCACGCCGGGGCACGCCGCGCGGATGCCGCGGAGCATGTCGAGGTAGTAGTCGAACTTCAGCCACGGGTGCAGCCCGCCGACGATGTGGACCTCGGTCGCGCCGGCATCGCGCGCCTTGATCGCGGTGGCGACGACCTGCTCGACCGGCATCTCGTACGCGCCCTCTTCGCCGCGCTTGCGGTAGAACGAACAGAACTTGCATGATAAAGCGCAGACGTTTGTGTAATTGATGTGCCGGTTGCGGTTGTAATACGTTCTGCCGCCGTGCAGCTTCTCGCGGACGAAGTTCGCGAGCCGGCCGACGCCGTGCAGGTCGCGGCTGGCGTAGAGCGCCGCGCCGTCGGCGGCGTTCAGCCACTCGCCGGCGAGCACTTTCTCGCGCACGGGCAGGAGCGATGGATCGGTGACGGTCAACTCGGCATTCATTGGCGCAAAAGTATAGGGCGGACCGCGTGTGGCGGCGAAGGGAGCGTGAGATTTGAAAACTGCGACGGCCGCATCGTCGATGCCCTGGCTGAAGAAACGCCATTGGGCGAGCGGACGCATAAAAGATCGATCGAGCACGTTTGTCTTCTTCAGCGTCCTGTTCAGCGTCATCCTGAACACGCTCGCGTGGCTGGCGATGGTGTCGGTGTGGCGCGATCACAGCGGCGGCGCCGGGCTCTTTGCCCTTCCCGTCGTCCTGGTGATCCTCGCGGCGGCGATGCTCACGTGGACGATCCGCCAGATCATGGTGCGCGTGAAGTTCGGCCGGTCGGTCTTCGAGATGGAGACGATTCCCGGCGCGATCGGCGGCTGGCTCGCCGGGACCATTCGCGTGCCCGTCATTCTCGACGCGCGCCAGGTGCGCATCGAGCTGGAATGTGTCGGCCGATACACGATCGACAGCTTCGGCAAGCGCACCATGAGCGAGCACCGGATTTTCCACCGGCAACAGACGTTGGCCGGCGATCTGCCGCGGCAAGACAATTGCACGTGCATTCCGGTCGCCTTTGAGATTCCCGCGAAAATGCCGCCGTCGGGACGCGACGGGAGGGACGACATTCTCTGGCGCCTGCACGCCCGCGCAGACGAGGAAGGCGCCGACTATGACGCCGCATTCATCGTGCCGGTGTTCATCGTCCCCGACCACATCGCCGTGACGCCGCGAGCGGAAGCCGTCGCCGCGCCGTTGCGCAATCGATCACGAAACAATCATGTGCTGGCGTCGTCGGGTGAGTAGGGGCATGGCGAAATCGGTGAGCGACAACCGATAATTTTGAAAGCAGGATGAAGCAAGACCCGCAAATCGTTTCCAGGCGCGCCGCAACGGCCGGCGCCGGCTGCCTGGCGGCGTTCGGCGTCCCGTTCTTCGCCGCCGGCGTGTTCGTGCTCTACACCGCCGTCACCAGGCACGCCGCCCCTCGTCCGCGCGGGCATGACGACTTCGTCGCGCAGATCCTCGGCGGTAGCCTGTTCGCGTTCGTCGGCGCGGGGATCATGCTCGGCGCGTTGTGGGGCATGCGCTCGGGACGCCGCAAATCCGCGCGCCAGGTGCAACATCCGGATGAGCCGTGGCTCTGGAACGACGACTGGGCGAGCGGCCAAATCCGCGACAACTCCGGCGCGGCGCTGCTGGGCATCTGGTTTTTCACGATCGTCTGGAACGCGATCTCCGCCGGCGCCACCGCCGGGGTGTTCGGCAAACGGTCCGTGGAAGGAGCCGCCTACTTCGTCCTGATCTTTCCGGCCGTCGGCCTCGGGCTGCTCTGCACCGCGCTCTATCTGACGATTCGTCGCCTCAAGTTCGGCCGCTCGGTCCTCGAGCTCGAAACGCTTCCCGGCGCAATCGGCGGCTGGTTCGCCGGCTTCATTCACGTGCCCGCGACATTGCAGGACGCGGACGAGCTGAAGCTGACGTTGAAATGCGTCAATCGCGTGACCACCGGCAGCGGCAAGAGCCAGAGCACGTCGGAGTTTTCGCTCTGGGAAGATTCGCAAACGCTCAAGACGCGCCTGAGCGACGACAGCGCCCGCGCGAGCGGGAAGCAAATCCCTGTCGCGTTTCGCATCCCTTCATCCTGCCGCGCCTGCGACAGCACCGTGTCGCGCAACGAAATCCTCTGGCGCCTGAATGCGCACGCGGCGGTGCCGGGCGCGGACTACGTCGTTGACTTCATCGTCCCCGTCTTCGCCGCGACGCAGCCGCCCAGCTTTACGCCCCGCGCCGAACAATTCGCCGCGGAGCTGCGCGTCGCGAAGGAACAAGACTCGCTTCAGACCTCCGACCTCGACCTTCAGCGCGACGCCGCCGGCCGAATCCATCTCGACATCCCCGCCGGCCGCAACATGGGCGGAGCGATCTTCATGTTCATCCTCGGCGCCGTCTTCATCATCGGCGTGCTGCTGATGCAGGAGTATGCGTTCGGTGATTCCGGATTCTTCACCTACGTCTTCGTCCCGATCTTCTGCCTGATCGGCCTGTGGACGGAGTACATGGCGATGGCGATGCTGCTGCGCGCGTACACGCTGCTGATCACGCGCGACGGCATCCAGCTCACCTGGCGGATGCTCGGTCTGGGCGGCAGCCGATCGATGCGGCGCGACGCGATCTCCCGCATCACCTACATCACCAACGTCGCGGTCAACAATACGCAGTACTACACGCTCACCGCCCACGCCGACGGCGGCGACCAGATGAAGCTCGCGACCTGGCTGCACGAAGACGACGCCAAGCGCCTGGCGCGCGAGATCGGCGAAGTGCTCGGCGTCGAGGCGAAGGAGGACTTCGTCTCGCTCGCGCAATCGAGCCGTGGCTGAATCACCGCCCAACCGATCGTCAGATGTCATCCCGAGGTATTGCGACGAATCTCGACGAGGGTGAGGGTCTGGAGGGTGAGGGTCTGGAGGGTGACAGTCACCCTCTTCATAAGGCTTTGCGGCGCAAATATTTGTTCAGACCAGGGGGGCATCACGCGCGTTCGTCAGCGCCGATGTCGTAGTGACCCCCCTTGAGTGCCCTGTCGCCGTAGAAATCGACGGAGATGACGCTGGCGAGGACGCTGGGATGATCCTCGCCGCGATTGATCACCGGGGATTTGGATTGGAGCTGATACGCGCTGAGCGTCGTGAGCAGATCGGGATTCTCGAGCGTCCCCCCGTTGCCAGGGTTCACCAATCGCGGATTGCCTTCATATCCCGTCGCCCGCGACCCGAGCTTTTCCTGACCCTTGCTCTTGCGCCACGACGCCAGCGTGCCGAACGCGCTGTTGCCCCACTTGATGCTGAACTTCGACCCGCCCGCGTAGTACGCGTTGCCGGCGAACTGCAACGAGCCTTTGCTCACGACATTCTGTGTCGCGTAGAGGATGTTCGCGCCGCCGGTGGTGTAGAAGATGTTGTTCCGCACCTGGATGTTCTTCGGCACCTTCCCGTTGGAGCCCCAGTCATGCGTCTGGAACGCCGCCGACGTCGGCTTGCCGGTCGAGGCGAAGAAGACGGTATTGTTGGCGACGGTCGCATTGGTGACGTTCCCGCCGATCTGGATGCCCGCCTTCCCGTTCTTGCGCCCGTCGTTCTGCGTGATGTTGTAGCGGATCGAATTGCCGTCGCTCTTGTGCGAGCCGGCGTAGAGCAAAAAGCCCGGGCCGTCGTTGTCGTGCGCGTAGTTGTACTGCATGACGGAGTTGGTGACGTCCCAGTCGAAATCGAACCCGCCGCCGTCGCTGATCGTGTGCGTGTGATTGTTGTACGATTCGTTGTGCTGGAACGTGACGCGATTCGATCCCGCGGCCCAGATGCCCACGGGCGCGGATCCATCCTTGCCGTTGTTCGATGCGACGGAGTACTGCACCACGACGTTCTCGGAATCGGAGATGAAGATCCCGCTCCCGGTGACTTTCTTCCCGACGCGGTTGCTCCCCGGGTTGTTGTACGTCAGCACGTGGTCCACAACGATGTTCTTGTTCCCGTTGTGGGTTGAGCCGGTGATCTTCAACCCGCCGAAGAGATTGTCGTGCAGCCGCGAGTCCTGCACCTTCACCGCCGAGATCGTGCTGCCGTGGGCGGCGGCGTTGACGACGACGCCTTCGTTTCCGTACTTGCGCACCTCGACGTTGCGGATGTGGACGTACGAAAGCTTCTGGTTCGACCAGTCGCTGTGGACGTAAATTCCGGCGGTGTGACTCGTCGCCATGCCGGAGCCGACGAAGGTCAGGTTCGTGATTGCCACGCCCGCCGTCTGCGCCACGTCGATGCCGACCTTCGTGCCGCTGTAGATCGATGCTTTGCCACGGCCGTAGTTGCTGAAGATGACCGGCCTGCTGCTCGTTCCCCCTTCGCGCGACGGGACGTAGAGCGACCCGCGGAAGATCTTGCGCGCCTTGAAGAGCACCATGTCGCCCGGCTTGAGCACCTGCGTGTTGACGCGATCGATCGTGTGCCAGGGATGGAAGGGCGAAGTCCCGGCGGCGGAGTCGCTGCCGCTGGGGCTGACGTAATAGGTGCTGAGGAACTCTCTTTGCTCGAGCGATTCGATGAAGCGGGTCACGAAACGATGCTCCTCTCGCGCGCGGCTCAGAACCGCGCGAAGCGACGTTGTGGCGAAAAAAAAGAAACGTCACGAAGCCGCCCGCTAGCCCCTCCTCCAGAGACAGATAGGCGGCGCATCCTGCCGCGCGGCATCGAGACGTGATGCACCTCACCGCCGCCGGCAGGGCAGGCGACTATCGATATCGCGTCCGATAATTCAATCCATTTTGCGCGTCAGAAGTGAAAAAGTTTTCACGCGCAGACACCGCGCAAGTGCGCTTTTGTCATGCTGCCCGCATCGCATGAGCTGCGCGCCCGCGCCGCGCGCGAGATTCACCGAACTTCATCCACGCCGATGTCGTGCTTCCCACCCAGCAGCGCGGTCCCGCCGAAGAAGTCCTTGGTCACGACGCTCGACAGGAACGATGCCTGCGACTGACCCCTGTTGATCAGCGGCGACGAACTCTGAAGCTTGTACTGCGACAGCGAGCTCAAGGAACTGGTGCTGTTGATCGTCCCGCCCTTGCCGGCGGCGACGAGCTTCGGATCGCCTTGATATCCGGTCGACACGCCGTTGAGCTTCTCCTGCCCCTTGGCGCTGCGCCAGGACGAGAGGCTGCTGTACGCGCTCGAGCCCCACTGGACCTTGAAGCTGCTCGAGCCGCTGTAGTACGCGTTGCCGACGAAGCTGATCCCCTTGGCGTTGGCCACGCCGCTGGTCAGGTTCACGACCTTCGCGCCGCCGGTGGTGTAGAAGATGTTGTTGCGGACCTGCACGCCCTTGGGCTCGTGCCCGCTGATGCCGGAATCGTGCGCGCGGAACGCGGCGGAGGTGCTGTTGCCGGTCGAGGCGAAATAGACCGTGTTGTTGTAGATCTGCGCGTTGGTGACGTTGCCGTAGAGCTGAATGCCGCCGACGCCGTTCTTCCGCCCGTCGTTCTGGCTGACGTTGTAGCGGATGACGTTGTTGCTGCCGGTGTGCGTCGCGGCGCAAATCAGGTACCCCGGCCCCGCGTTGGAGTGGGAGTAGTTGTACTGCATCGTCGAGTTGGTGACGTCCCAGTCGAAATCAAACCCGCCGCCGTCCGTGCTCGTGTGCGTCGAGTTGTTGTACGACTCGTTGTATTGGAAGGTGACGCGGTTCGCGCCCGCCGCCCAGATCCCCACCGGCGCCTTGCCGTTCTTCCCGTTGTTGTAGGCGATGCAGTGCTCGACGAGCGCCCCGTCCACGTCCGCGATGAAGATGCCGTTTCCGGTCACCCCGTCCTTCGACATCGTGCCGATGTTGTTGTACGCGCGGACGCGGCGGAAGATCCAGTTCTTGTTGATCCCGTGTTTATTGCTGTAGGCGGAGACGCCGCCCCACAGGTTGTCGTGGATGCTGGTGTCTTCGACGGTGACGTTGGAGATGCTGCTGCCCCCCGGGCCGTTGGTGATGATGCGCAGCCCGTTCTGTCCGTAGTTCTTGATCTCGACGTTGCGGATGGTCAGTCCGGAGAGCTTCTTGCCGGACCACTCGACGTGGAAGTTGATGCCCGGCGTGTGGTTCGAGCTCATGCCGGCGCCGTTGAGCACCAGGTTGCTGATCGACACGCCCGCCGTCTGCGCGATCTCGACGCCGGACTTGCTCCCGGAGTTGATCGTCGCGCGCCCGGAGCCGTAGGTGCCGAGCGTCACGCCGCCTTCGCTCGAGGGCAGGTAAATCCCGCCGCTGAACGACTGCCCGCCTTTGAAGAGGATCTTGTCCCCCGAGTGCAGGTGCTGTGAGTTGACGCGATTGATCGTCTTCCATGCGCTCGACGACGACGTGCCCGACGAGGAATCGTGCCCGCTGCTGCTCACGTAGTACGTCGAAAGGAGCTGTCGGCCTTCGAGGCCTTCCATCTCGACGCTGCGAACGAGCGATGAAGAAGACGTTTTGTCCCGACGAATTCTGCCAAGAAGATCCCGGCAGGTCTTTGCGACCTGAACGCGCATTTCCCAACACTCCCTGACTCGGCGGAAGAACTCCGAGTCCGGCTAGAGACACACTTGAACGACAACGTTCGACGAAAGCGGACTCAGAACAGATTCACGACTTGAATCCGCGCCCGCGCGCCTGGTTGAGCCCCACCCGCGCTACGACATGCGATCCGGGGCTGCCCTTCACTTCACCTTCTCGCCGGCTTGGGTGCCGGCTTCCTCGACTCGCGGGATCAGTCGGATGAGTCCGATAATCTCGCGGTCAGGGACGGGCATAATGAGGTTCTGCTACGATCTTTCAACCGCTGATACGCCGTTTAATGAAAAAAAGTTCAGCCCGCGCGCCCGTTGAGAGGCGGAAAATGTTCTTCGCCGCTCAGCCCGCTGCTGCAATGCGGCAATGAAGGATGGGACTCCATGCAATCGCCCGATTCAATCGCTTTTCCCCAGCAAACGGCGAAGTTTTACGCACTCGCCTCCCGCCTCAAACGCCTTGAGCGTGCCGGCTGGCGGCGCTGCGGCGTCGGCGCGGGCGATTGCGAATCGGTCGCCGATCACTCGTTCTTCGTCGCGCTGCTCTTACCCAGTTTCGCGCGCGACGAGAAACACGATCGCTTCCGCTGCGTCGCGCTCGCGCTGGTGCACGATGAGCGGTCCGGCGGGCTCACACCCGACCAAGCCTCCGCGTTCCGCGACTCCGCCGCGGGCCGCGTCACGTCCGAAGTCGGAAAAGATTTGCTGAACGCGGATTTTTCTACCGGAATTGCAGATTCGTGATCACATTTCTGCAATCCGGGCGGAGATACAGGGGGATCGCGCGCCATGATCGAGCGAGACAAACTTCCAAACGTGCAGTGTCAGGCCCGCCGGACCGCGCCCGCGTGTCCCGCCGCCCGAAAGTGCCCGAATCTGCCGGGCCGCACACGTGAATACGGGGAACGAAGCCAATGGCGCATTACAGCGCGCGCTGCCGAACGAACCCAATCGAAGCCAACGCAAAACCGCGTTTTCACGCCAGGAACGCGGAAATGCGCCCAATCGACCCCGCGCGCCCGTGCAAAACGAACCCAACGGCGCATCGCGGCGCGCGGCGCCGATCAAGCGCAAGTTGCGAGGCTGACCGATAAACAAACCATGTCGTCTCGCCGTCGTCGCAACGCTGTGAATCTCTCCTCCCTCGAGTCGCTCGAGTCCCGCCGGCTGCTCGCCGCGGTCTATCCGACCAACTACGAGCAATACCTCGTCGAGTTGATCAACCGCGGCCGGGCCAATCCGTCCGCGGAGGCGTCGCGCTACGGCATCGATCTGAACGAGGGCCTCACCGCCGGCACGATCTCCGCCGCCGTCAAGCAGCCGCTGGCGATCAATCCGAACCTCACCGACGCCGCGCGAAAGCACAGCGCCAACATGCTCTCGAGCAGCGTGTTCGATCACGTCGAGACCAACGGCTCGGATCCGGGCGACCGCATGACCGCCGCCGGGTACTCGTTCACCGGCAACTGGACCTGGGGCGAGAACATCGCCGAGCGCGGGACCACCGGCGCCGTCAATCAACTCACCTTCACCGCGCAGGAGCATCAGGACCTGTTCGTCGATTCGGGCATCCAGGGCCGCGGTCATCGCGTCAACCTGATGAACGGCGCCTTTCGCGAGATCGGCGCGGGCTTGGCCACCGGATCGTTCCAGGGCTACAACACGCTGATGGGGACCGAGGATTTCGCGACCAGCGGTTCGAGCGTCTTCCTCACCGGCGTCGTCTACAACGACTCCGCGGTTACGAAAGACAACTTCTACACGCCCGGCGAAGGCTTAACCGGCGTGACGATCTCCGCGAAGAACAGCTCGACCAACGCCGTGCTCTCGGCGACGTCATGGTCGAGCGGCGGCTACAGCCTCGCGCTGCCGGCCGGGACCTACACCGTCACCGCGAGCGGCGGCACGCTCGGCGGCAGCGTCACCTACAACAACGTCGTCATCGACACCCAAAACGTGAAGAAGGATTTCACCCCCGCGATGCTCGACCCCTTCGCCACAATCAGCAACGGCAAGCTCACCATCGTCGGCACCACCGGCGTGGACAGCATCGACGTCCAGCTCTCCGGCAACGCCTACACCGTCACGCGCAACGCCACCGCGACCACGCTCAGCGCGTCCGGCGTGACGAGCATCGACGTCTACGCGTACGACGGCGACGACTACATCAACATCGGCCCCGGCGTGCTCGGATGTTACGTCGATGCCGGCGCCGGCAACGACTACATCCAAGGCGGCGACAACCCCGACACCATCACCGCCGGCGCCGGCAAAGATCGTGTCCACGGCGGCCTGGGTAATGATCGGCTCAACGGCAACGGCGGCCACGATCAGCTCTTCGGCGAAGCCGGAAAAGATCGCCTCTACGGCGGCGACGGCAACGACACCCTCGACGGCGGCTCGTCCACCGATCGCATGTGGGGCGAAGCCGGCAACAACACCTGCTACGGCCAGGGCGGCGACGACTACATCTACGCGCGGAACGGCCTGGCCGACGTTCTATACGGACAGGCGGGAACCGATCACGCGCAGATCGACACCGGAACGGATTCGGTGACGACGGTCGAGGACCTGTTGGCCTGACGTAACACGACGTTGTCGTCAATGTCATGCTGAGGTACGCCGAAGCATCTGGGTCCGGGTGGCAGATGCTTCGGAGTACCTCAGCATGACGAGTTGGGGGGGAGCAATGAAGCTAGCGTTACTGCGGCGCCATTCGGCCGGGCTTAAGCAGGTTTACCTGGATCTTCTCGCTCGGCAGCAGCTTCCCCGCGTTGATCCGTTCTTCCGGATCGAACGCCTCCTTCACGCGCTGGAACTGCCGCATCGTCGGCTCATCGAAGAGGTACGGCATGAGGTGGATCTTCTCCACGCCGACCCCGTGCTCGCCGGTCAGCGTGCCGCCGACGTCGATACAGTACTTGAGCACGTCCTCCGCCGCCCGCAGCACTGTCTGCATCTGCTCCTCGCTGCGATCGTCGTAGAGGAAGATCGGATGAACGTTGCCATCGCCGGCGTGGAAGACGTTGTTGATCTGCAACCCGTACTGCTTGCCGATTTCGTCCACGCGCGCCAGCACCTGGCCGAGCATGCTGCGCGGGACGCACGCATCCTGCGTGCAGTAGCTCGGGCTGATCTTCCCGATCGCGCCGAAGGCGCTCTTTCGCGCCTTCCACAATTTCGCGCGCGTGTTCGGATCGGCGCTGAGCTCGAGCGAGATCGCGTTGTGCTTCTTCGAGAGGTCGATGATCTCCTGGATCTGCCCGTCGAGCAGCGCCTCGATCCCGTCGATCTCCGTCAGGATCATCGCCTGCGATTCCCGGGGCAGGCCGAAGTGATAGATGCTCTCGATGATCTCGATCATCCGTCCGTCGAGCATTTCCATCGCGGCGGGAAGAATGCCGGTGGCGATGACATCGCTGACGACCGCGCACGCGTCGGCGGTCGTCTTGAAGGTCGTCACCAGCGTTCGGAACGACGTCGCCTTGGGGATCAGGCGGACCCAGACCTTGGTGACGATGCCGAAGGTGCCCTCGTGCCCGCAGATCAGGCCGGGCAGGTCGAACGGCCCGCATTCGTACGCGCCGTCCCTGGCGCCGACTTCGATCACGGTGCCGTCGCTCAGAACGATGTCCATGCCGAGCACGTGGTTCGACGAGACGAAGTCCTTGAGCGTGTGGATCCCGCCCGCGTTGGTGGAAGCGTTTCCGCCGATGGTGCTGGCGCGCTGGCTGCTCGGATCGGGGGCGAAGTGGTACGGATTTGCGATTTGCAATTTGCGATTTGCAATCGCACCGGCTTTGCCATCGACCGGATCGCGCGAGGGCGAGGTGGTCGGGTGTACATCGTGTACATCGTCCGCTTCGATCTCGACGTTCAGCGGCAGTTGGGCGACGGCGTCGGAGAGCGCGGTGTTGCGCACGCCGGGTTCGACCAGCGCCACGCGATTGTCGAGATCGATCTTGAGGATCTTGTTCATCCGCGCGGTGGAGACGACGACGCCGTTCTCGAACGCGACGCACCCGCCGGTCAACCCCGTGCCCGTCCCGCGCGGGACGATCTGGATCCCGCGCTCGGCGAGCAGCTTGATCACACGGACGACTTCTTCGGTGCTCTGCGGAAACACCACCGCGCCGGGCGTCGAGCGCGCGATCGTGAAGCCGTCGCAGTCGTAGACGTACAACTCCGACGGATCGGTAATGACGCGATCGGCGGAGAGGGCGCTGCGCAATTCATTGACAGGTGTGGACGCGGCCATGCCGTGATTGTCTTACGAGAATCTTTCCTGCACAATACGCCGCCCATTTACGAGAAAGGGAAACTCAAATGTCAGAAGAAGCGAATCAAGGACAGGCAGCGGCGGCGGCGTCGCCGGAAGGACAAGGCGTCGGCGTGCTGCTGGACGAGCGCGAGCTGCGCACCTTCTACGCCAACGCCTACCGCATTCACACCAGCGCCGAAGAAGTCGTCATCGACCTGGGCTTCAACATGCCCAACCCGAACCCGAATGCTCCGGGGGGCGCGCAGTTGCTCTTCAAGGTGACCGACCGCGCGATCATGAGCTACACGAACGCCAAGCGGCTGGCGATGTCGCTGTCGCAGTTGATCAAGCGTTACGAGCAGCAGTTCGGGGAGTTGCCGGTTCAAGGTCCGCGGCGGGGATAAGAGAACGATGCGCGATCGGTCAGGACCACGCATTCGCGTGCGTGGCTGCAACCCATCGCGCGTTACGCAGCGACTTCCGGAGTGTGACCCGCGGACGCATCGCGCAGCCTCCGCCGGTCCATCCCGGTGTTTCGCCGTTGCTGGATTCTTCCCGCCAGTTGCCGGCGCATCTCGTCGGCCAGGCGCTGGCGCTCGGGCACGTCATAGAGGTAGCGCCCGACCAGACCGATCAGCTCATCGCGCGTGCTGAAGCAGACGCTCGGATACTGAGGCCAGACGCTCGCCGCCGAACGCGCGTAGCCCGCTTCGTCCGCCGCGCGCAGCGCGCCGACGAAATCCGGCCACGCATCGAGCACGTCAAGGCCGAGCGTTCGCGAGGCGAACTCCATCAGCCGCCGCACGTCCGCCGACGCGCGCTCGCTGAGGTCGGCGTTGCTCGTGATCCGATGTTCGTCGCAGAACGCGTGCAGCGGGGGGAAGAATCGCTCGATCAGATCGGCGGCGCAGAAGCGCATCAGGAAGAACCCGCCGACGGAGACGCCTTCGATCACGCGCTGGTCAACCGCTCCGTACGCGCCCGCGGCAAGGTTGATCCGGCTGGCGCGGTGCACGGCGATGCGCATCGCATCGCCTTCGATCACGCCGCGCGCGAACTGGCCGAACGTCGCGTGCTCTTCCCAGCCGCGGCCGTACAAGTGCAGCCGGCAATCGCCACCCGCGAGCCAGGCGATCGTCTGGTGCTGGAACATCACGCGGTTGAGACGATCGAAGAAGTCGATCAGCGGCTGAAGTTGATCGCCGGGAAGCTCGACAGCGGCCGCGACAAGCGCTTGCCGCACGCGCGTCGTCACGAACGACGAGTGCGGCAGGATCCCGCCGCCCGCGTACTCGCCGCGCATGCGCTCGAAGATGTCCCACATTACCGCCGGCGGGGCGATGCGCTGCACCCGCTCCGCCTCGCGCGCGACCAGCGTCTCCGGCGGCGAGGAGTCGTCGCTGACGAACGAGACGTCGCACGTCAGCCGCCCGAGCGTCGACGGATCGGTCGGCAAGGATGCCGCATCGACGACGTGACGGTAGACCGGTTGCGCGGCGGACGCTGGCCCCATAACGTCTTTAGATCGGACGTCAGGACCGCTCGCGATGAATCTTTAACTCGGCTAGGGCGTCCCGCCCTTGCCTTCGGTGCGGGGGTGCCGCTGCTGCCGCTTGTCGTGGATGTCGGTGGGGGCCATGTCCCAGCCGTCGGGCTCTTCTTCGTGCATCGAATGGTCCGGCTGCTCCGCCGCGGCCTGGCGCGCCTTGATCTGGTCGGTCACGTCCTCGTGTGCGTTGATCTGCCGGGTCGGGTCCTGGCGGTTGCCGACGGCTTCATGCGGACGGTCCGGGCGATCCGTCGGCGTGCCTTTATTGTTGTCCAGTCGGCCCATGCCGGCCTCGTTCTTCGGGTCGGCGCGTTCGTACGCGTTGGCGGGATCGGGGGCCTGCTGATTCGACGCGGGGCGGTTCTCATTTGCCATCGGTTGCTCCTTTGTCAGCGAACGCACTGAAGGGTAAGTCGCAAAGGGGGAAGCGATGAACGGCGAAAATGGAGGTCGGCGGCGAGCGCGATCACGCGCCGGCGTCGAGTTTCAGCACGCCGCGCTGGCGCTTGACGGCGATCACGCGCTGCTTGAGCGCGTCGAAGATCTCGCGCGGGCGCGGCACGCCGTGCAACTCGAGCCTCGGCGTCGTCTTGTCGTTCGACATCACCATGATGCTGCCGACGTTGAACATCCGATCGATCAGGCTCTGCTCGAAGTGGATGTCCTCGACGTGCCAGAGCTCCAGCGTGTCGATCTGCTTCTTGAGAATGCCGCGCTCGAAGTCGATGCGGTAGTTGCTGATGCGGTAGCGCGTCGAGCGCAGCCGCGCCCACGGGACCGCGACGATGAGCAGCGCGATCAGCAGCGCCACCAGCGTCATCGGCCAGCGCCACCAGCTCCACTCGAACAGCCACGCGCAGATCGGCAGCGCGACCAGCAGCAACGCGAGGACGACCCATCCGCCGAACTTGATCTGGTCCGCGCGCAGCAGCGGCCGGCCGTCGAAGTAGACGACTTCCTCGTCCCCCGGCTCGCGATGATGATCAGGGGCGCCCGCGGCGGAAACGACGGGCTGATTCGGTTGGATCGGCTCTGTCATGCCGCGACAACCTACCGCGCGCCGCAGGATTCGTCACTTGCCCGACGCGAGTTGCTCGATGCGCTTCCACATCGCCTGCGGCACCGGCACGACGCTCAGGCGGCCGATGCGCAACAGGTCCCAGCCCGCGAACGCCTTGTCCGCCTTGATCAGGTCGAGCCCCACCGGCTGCGGCAGCGGCTTCTTCGCCTTGATGTCGATGATGACGATCTTCTCGTCCTCCGCCTTCGGATCCGGATACGGCCCGCGCGTGATCTCGGCGACGCCCACGGCGGCGCGCTCGCCGCCGGTGTGATAGATCAGGGCGAGATCGCCTTTCTTCATCGTGCGGATGTGCTTGAGCGCGAGCGCGTTGGTCACGCCGTCCCAGACGGTTTTCTTCTCGCGCTGGAGGTCGGCGAAGGAGAAGCAGTCGGGCTCGGTCTTCAGCAGCCAATACGCCATCGTCGTCGTGTCCTCCGCGCGGCAGCTTCACGACCTGCGCGCGGCGCGAAGTGTACGACAAACCTGGACGAAGGCGAGGCCGCCCAGGACCAGTGCGCCAGTGGACGCGGCGGCGGGAAGCGGGATCAGCGCGGGAGCATTCGGGGCCGGCGACGACGCGCCAGCGGGATCCGCGGCGATCGTCGGCGCTGCCGACGCGGTGCTCTCGATGGGAGCGGATTGCTCCTCGCCGGCGGAGGAAGAGACGTCATCGGCGACGGCGCGCGCGATCGCGTCCGGATGGACGTGCTGTGCGGCAGTTGACCATGACGGCGCGCCATCGTCGCGCGCGCCGTTTTGCGTCGAGAGCATCACCGGTGACGCGAGCGCCGCCGTTACACACACGCCCCACGCGACCAAGGCTGCACAAACCACCGTGCGCCAAGCGTGCAGCATCCTACACCTCCTGCAAACCCCGCCACCGCGCATCGGGCACGTGACCGCGTGCTACACATCCGTGTGTGGGAACAGCAGACATCGCCGCAAGGGCATGACATCGACCGCCCACGTGCGCGGGCTCGGAACCGTCTGGAAAGACCCCGACCTTCGACGTCGGATAGTCTCACGTTTTCAAAGCCGGACGCGGCTCGCACCCACCGAGGACGGTCCGCCGAGCATCCTTATCGAATTCTGTAAGAAAGGGAACAGACAAAATGGATTGGCGGGCAGTTCGATTGCGTTGGATGCGCTACGGTCGGCTCGTTACAATGCGGCGGTCATCAAACGAAAAGGGGGCCAACTATGGGTTTGTCATTGACTTCCGACGAATCGGAGAAGCCCGCCGCGGCGGCGCTGCCGACCACCAGCGCGTGGAACGTTCCGTACCACCGCAACGTCCACTTCACCGGCCGCGATGACGAGCTGAGCGATTTGCAGCGTTCGCTGGCGGCCAACGATCCGGCTAGGCGAGTGCAGGCGATTTGCGGGCTCGGCGGGGTCGGGAAGACCCAGCTCGCGCTCGAGTACATCTACCGCAATCGCAATCTCTACAAGATCGTCTGGTGGGTGAACGCGGATGAGCCGGCGACGCTCTCGCTCGGCTACGCCAAGCTCGCCACGCAGCTCGGGATGAAAGTCCCCGAGGGCACGAGCCTCGACGACATCCGTCACGCGCTGCGGCGAAAGCTGAATGAGCGCAACGACTGGCTGCTCGTCTTCGACAACGCAGCGGGCGTGGATGATGTGAAGAACTACCTGCCGCAGGATCGCACCGGCCACGTCATCATCACCAGCCGCAACCCGAACTGGGATTCGATCGCCCGCCCGTTCCCGCTGCGACCGATGAAGCGCGTCGATTCGGTGCAGTTCCTGCTCAACCGCACCGGGCAGACCAAGCCGGACACCGCCGTCGGCGTGCTCGCGCAGGCATTGGGCGACCTGCCGCTGGCAATGGAGCAGGCCGCCGCGTGCATCGAGCGCACGCGCATCGACTTCAACGGCTACCTCAAGCGATTCGAGACGCACTGGGCCGAACTGCTCGGGCAGGTCCGCACCAGCGGCGAGTATCCCGATTCGGTCGAGATGACCTGGGAAATCAGCTTCCGCCAGCTTCAAGAGGAAGCGATCAACTCCGCCAACCTGCTCGATCTGCTCAGTTTCGTCGGTCCCGATGCCATCCCGCGTCATCTGCTGCGCACCGGCGCGGCGACGCTGCCGGAGGATCTGGCGAAGGTCGT
>JAICTV010000291.1 GCA_025936175.1 Phycisphaerae bacterium | reverse complement strand
GGGTTCTCCCCTCGCCGCCTCCTCTCGGGCTCTCCTCCACCACTCCTCTCTCCGCTTCCCCCATTCATGCCCCCCGGTCGCGCGCGGGCAACAGCCGCTCCGTCGAGCGGAAAAACGAGGCGATCCCGTCGCGCGAGAAGGGCCAGCGGGATTCGTCGCCGCCCCAATCGTCGCGCAGGAAGCTGATGATCTCCTCCTCAGTCCACGGACCGAGTGACGCCTTGTAATCGCCGTACGCGTCCTGAATGTCGCGCCATGACGCGTACGGACCCTTGTCGAGCAGCATCCGCTTTTCGCAGTAGACGATGTGCGCGTCATCCGACATGGCGTCGCATTATGCACGCGCCATCGGGGGCATGAATGGGGGAAGTGGAAGCGGAGAGTGGAGAGAAGGAGCCCGAGGAGGAGAGGCGAGAGGAGAAACCCGCTTGGGGCCATAGGGGGGGTGCGGTGTCTCCTCTCGCCTCTTCTCCTCGGATTTGCATTTAAAGGAAGCCCGCCGCTCCGCTCGAATGCTCGGGCGAGACGCCCAGGCCAGGTGAGAAGAAAACACGGGCGAAGCGCCCGTGCCACCTGAAGAGCTGATCACGTCGCCTTTGAACCGTCGCTCTGCATCTGCCGCTCGCCGGCATCGGTCTTGGTCGTGACGTCCTTGCGATGGACGTCGTGGCCGCCGAACTGTTTTCTCAAGGCGGCGCAGAAGCGGGCGGAGAAATTCTCCGGGTCGCGGGATTCGAATCTTGCAAACAAACTCGCGGCGATCACCGGGGCGGGGACGTTTTCGTCGATCGCGGCCTGCACCGTCCAGCGGCCTTCGCCGGAGTCCTCCACGTACGGCTGGATCGTCTTGAGCGTGCTGTCCTCGCGCAGCATCCGCTCGGCCAGCTCCAGCAGCCACGAGCGGATCACGCTGCCGTGGTTCCAGACCCGCGCGATACCGTGCAGATCGATGCCGCCGTCGAACGGCGCGTGGCGGAGGATCTCGAAGCCTTCGCCGTAGGCTTCCATCAGGCCGTACTCGATGCCGTTGTGGATCATCTTCACAAAATGCCCGGCGCCGTGCGGGCCGACGTGCGCCCAGCCGTCCGGGCTCGGCGCGGGAGCGAGCGTGTCGAGGATGGGGCGGACGGAATCGATCGCGGCGCGGTCGCCGCCGACCATCATGCAGTAGCCCTCCGCTCGGCCCCAGATCCCGCCGGAGGTGCCGGCGTCGATGAAGGCGATGTCGCGCTTGGATAAATGATCCGCGCGGCGGAGGGTGTCTTTGTAGTAGCTGTTGCCGCCGTCGATGATCACCGCGTCTTGCTTGAGCAGCTCCGACAGTTGCGTGATGACGTCCTCGGTCGGATTGCCGGCGGGCACCATCACCCAGACCGCCCGCGGCGGCTTTAACTTGGCGATGAGTTTGTCGAGCGTGTCAACGAGCTCGACGCCGGGGATGTTCGCCAGCGCGGGGTTCGGATCCTTCGCGTAGCCGACGACGGTGTGGCCAGGGGGGGCGCCCTTCACCTTGCCGTCTTCCGAGCCGACGGCCAGGCGCAGGGCCATGTTCCCGCCCATCTTCCCGAGGCCGACGAAGCCGATTTGCATTTTGGGGACTGGCTCCTTTTCGCCGGACAGTTGTACCGCGATCACGAAGATGCGCCGACGGCGAAAAGGTGCCTGTCCCCCTCTTCTTCGCCGGGCATCGTCCCGCCGAAAGGTACAGTCACCTTTTCGCTTGGGTCGTTGTTGTGAGATCGAGCGCGCTGCCGCGCGAAAAGGTGACAGACCCTTACGTCACGCCTCGCCCGACGCGGTGCGGCATCGAGCCGCCGCTGCTGTCGAGCGTCTCCTCGCGCTGGCCTTCGCCTTCGCCGGTGAGGGTCTGCATGCGGCCGCGCCCGCTGTTGAGGGCGCGGTTCAGATCGCCGCGTCCGCTTCCTCGGCCGCCGCTGCTCATCCGGCCTTGCGTCATCCCCTGGTAGAGCTCGTACAAGGCGTAGCCGATCAGGACGTAAAAGCCGAGTTTGATCAGACGAAACATCGCGAACCTCCGTTGCTTGTTGAAACCGATCGTAGAGCGGTGCAAACATCGCGCCAGCCGTAAAACGCGAACACGTGGATGGTGGATGGTGGATTGTGGATGGTGAGGGCTGTCTTCACCATCCACTATGTACTATCCACGATCCACGCCTTTTCGACGGGCCGCACACGCCTCGGTAACATCGAAGACATGCGTGACCCGCGGCTGGAAAAACTCGCCGGAGTGCTCGTCAATTACAGCGTCGGCGTCAAGCCGGGCCAGCTCGTCCGCATCAGCGGGCCGCCGGTGGCGCAGCCGCTCATCCTCGAGCTGTATCGCAAAGCCGTCGAGGCCGGCGGGCATCCGTTCGTCCGCATGGCGCCGGAAGATTTGTCGGAGATCATGCTCAAGAGCGGCAGCGACGAGCAGCTCAAGTACCTCAACCCGATCAACCTCTTCGAGTACGAGAAGATCGATTGCTCCATCGGCATCTGGGCGGAGGAGAACACCAAGGCGCTTTCCAACTGCGACCCGAAGAAGCTCGGCCTGACGCAGGCCGCGCGCAAGCCGCTCCTTGAGACATTCATGAAGCGCGCCGCGGCGGGCGCGCTCAAATGGGCGGGCACGCAGTTCCCCTGCCAGGCGGCGGCGCAGGATGCGGAGATGAGCCTGACGGAGTACGAAGACTTCGTCTTCTCCGCCGGGCTGCTCGATCGCGACGATCCGGTCGCGGCGTGGAAGAAGGTGAGCGAGCGGCAGCAGCGGCTCGTGGATTTCCTCAACGGCAAAAAGGATTACCACGTCGTCGCCGCCAACGGGACGAACGTCCGCCTCTGTGTCGCCGGCATGACCTGGATCAACTGCGACGGGCATGAGAATTTCCCCGACGGCGAAGTGTTCACCGGGCCCGTCATCGACAGTGTCGACGGGCAGATCAACTTCTCCTTCCCCGCCGTCCATCACGGCCGCGAGTGCGACGGCGTGAAGCTGACGTTCAGGAACGGCAAGGTCGTCGATGCCAGCGCGACCAAAGGCGAGGAATTTCTGATCTCCATGCTCGACATGGACGGCGGCAGCCGCTTCCTGGGCGAGTGCGCGATCGGGACCAATTACAACATCACCCGTTACACGAAGAACACGCTGTTCGATGAGAAGATCGGCGGAACGGTTCACTTCGCCCTCGGCGCCGGCTATCCGGAGACCGGCAATAGAAATGAGTCCGGCCTGCATTGGGACATGGTGGTCGATCTCCGCGAAGGCGGATACGTCGAGATCGACGGGCAGAAGATCAACGTCGACGGGAAATTCACCCGGGCGGAATGGCCGGGTGCATAGTGTGCTCACAGAACAAGAAGCAGTCGCACGCGCTTGGGATTTGGTCGGTCGCAAGCACATCCGAGCATGCACTTTACGATCGGTGGAGATTGAAGCTGCGCCCGAGTTCTTGCCTGAATGGGCAGTACGGGGAGATGTATGGGAGGTCGTGTTTGATTTGGACGTTCCGCGCGGAATGAGTCCCGCCACCGCGATAGTTATTGTCGACCGCGAGACAGGCGAAGCAGCCGCTGTCGAGCTGACATGACCTCTATTGTTGCGGATTAACAGCACACGCACACCCGACGGTTAATCAATACGCAATAATCAGTAACATGATCACGATCCGCCTGGCCACCGCCGACGATCTGCCCGCGATCAACGCGATCTACAACCACTTCGTCCTCTGCTCGACCTGCACCTATCGGGAGGAGCCGGAGACGATGGAGGATCGAGTCGCGTGGTTCGATCACCACGGGCCGAAGCATCCGATCACTGTCGTGGAACTGGACGGCGAGATCGTTGGCTGGGGCTCGCTTTCGCCCTATCATTCGCGTTGCGCCTATCGCAACACGGTCGAGAACTCCGTCTACGTCGCGCACACGCACCACCGCCGCGGCATCGGGCGGATGCTGCTCCTTGACCTGATCGACCGCGCCCGCGCCGTCGGCCATCACACGATCATCGCCGGCATCGACGCCGAGCAGCAGGCCAGCGTCGCGCTGCACGAGCAAGCCGGGTTCAAACAAGTCGCATTCCTCAACGAAGTCGGCTACAAATTCGGGCGCTGGCTGCACGTGATCTACATGCAGCTGATGCTCGAGAGCGATGGCCAACGCGAACGAAAATAAACCGCTCGTCGCCGTGATCATGGGCTCCAAGTCTGACTGGGAGACCATGCGCCACGCGGACGAAGTGCTGACGCAGTTCGATGTGCGGCACGAATGCCAGATCGTCTCGGCCCATCGCACGCCCGCGTGGCTGACGGAGTTCGCGACGTCGGCGGAATCGCGGGGGCTGCAGGTGATCATCGGGGGCGCGGGCGGCGCGGCGCATCTCCCTGGCATGGTGGCGGCGCAGACGACGCTGCCGGTGCTGGGAGTGCCTGTGGAATCGCACGCGCTCAAAGGGCTCGATTCGCTGCTCTCGATCGTGCAGATGCCGGGCGGCATTCCAGTGGGGACACTCGCGATCGGAAAAGCCGGTGCGAGGAATGCGGCGTTGCTCGCCATCGCGATTCTCGCGACCTCGCGGCCGGAGCTGCGCGAGAAGCTGCGCGCGTTCCGTGAACAGCAGACGCGCAGCGTGCGATCGGATACGCTGCCCGGCGGCTCATGACGACGGCTTCCTCTTCGAAACGGATCGACCCGATCCTCCCCGGCTCGGTCATCGGCGTGCTCGGGTCCGGGCAGCTCGGGCGGATGTTCGCGATCGCGGCGCGGCGGATGGGGTATCGCGTGCATACGCTCTCGCCAGACATCGACACGCCGACCGGCCAGATCGCCGATCGTGAAGTCACCTCGTCGTACGACGACCTCGACGTCGTGCGCTACTTCGCGCGTGGCGTCAGCGTGATCACCTTCGAGTTCGAGAACGTCCCCGCCGCCGCCGCCGACGCCGCCGCGGAGTACGCGCCAGTCCGCCCGGCGGGTCGCGTGCTGCATACGACGCAGCATCGATTGCGCGAGAAGACATTTCTGCGCGACAACGGATTTCCCGTCACGGCGTTTCGAGCGGTGCGGAACGAGGCGGACCTTCGCGCGGCGGCGGAGCAGCTCAAACTGCCGGCGATCCTGAAGACGGCGGGGTTCGGATACGACGGCAAGGGACAATCGCGACTCGCGACGATCGACGATGGTCTTGCGGCGCTGCGCGAGTTCAGCGGCGATATGATCCTGGAGGCGCTTGTCGATTTCGACCGCGAAGTCTCGGTCGTCGCGGCGCGCGGGATCGACGGATCGTTCGCGCACTGGGGCGTGATCGACAACACGCACCGCAACGGCATCCTCGACGTCTCCTTCGCGCCCGCGAAGGTCACGCAGCAAGTCCAAAGCCGGGCGATTGAAATCGCCCGGGCGGTGCTCGAAGCGCTCGACGTCGTCGGGGTCCTCTGCGTCGAGTTTTTTCTGACGAAGTCCGGTGATCTCATCATCAACGAGCTCGCCCCGCGCCCGCACAACTCCGGTCACCTCACGTTCGACGCGAGCGCCACCAGCCAGTTCGAGCAGCAGCTCCGCGCCGTCTGCGGCCTGCCGCTCGGATCGACGCAGCTCCTGAAGCCCGCGGCGATGGCAAATCTGCCCGGCGATCTGTGGGACTGCGGAGAGCCGAACTGGTCGGGAGCACTGGCGATCCCCAACGTCAAGCTCCACCTGTACGGCAAGCAGGACCCCAGGCCCGGGCGGAAGATGGGCCACCTCACCGCGCTCGCCGAGACGGCGGAGGAGGCGACGCGCCTCGC
>JAICTV010000182.1 GCA_025936175.1 Phycisphaerae bacterium | reverse complement strand
GGCCGGGAGCGAAGACGCTGCCGGTCCCGATGATGAACATCCTCAACGGCGGCAAGCACGCCGACAACAATGTCGACTTCCAGGAGTTCATGATCCAGCCGTGGGGCTTCGACAATTTCTCCGACGCGATGCGCGCCGGCGTAGAGTGCTATCACTCGCTGAAGAAAGTCCTGCACAAGAACAAGATGAGCACCGCCGTCGGCGACGAGGGCGGCTTCGCGCCCGATCTGAAGGACAACGAAGACGCGCTCAAGGTCATCGGCGAAGCCGTCGAAGCCGCGGGCTACAAGTTCGGCAAGCAGATCTTCGTCGCTCTCGATCCTGCGGCATCGGAGCTGTGGGACAAGGAGAAGAAGGGATACAAGTTCTTCAAGAGCAATCCCGACAAGGTGCTTAAGCCCGAGGAGATGGTCGATTACTGGACCAAATGGATCGATAAATATCCGATCCGATCGCTTGAGGACGGATGTGCCGAGAATGATTGGGACGGCTGGAAGCTGCTGACCGATCGCGTCGGCAAGAAGATCCAGCTCGTCGGCGACGACCTTTTCGTCACCAACGTCAAGTTCCTGGAGAAGGGCATCAAGACCGGCACCGCCAACAGCATCCTGGTAAAGGTTAATCAGATCGGCACGCTGAGCGAGACCTTCGCCGCGGTGAACCTCGCGATCCGCAACGGCTACAGCGCGGTGCTCTCGCACCGTTCCGGCGAAACCGAAGACGCGACGATCTCCGACATCGCGGTCGCGACGAACTGCGGGCAGATCAAGACCGGCGCGCCAGCCCGATCCGATCGCGTTGCCAAGTACAACCAGCTCCTCCGCATCGAAGAGCAGCTCGGTGAGCAGGCGCAGTTCGGGTCCAAGTTCTGGACCAAGGCCTGATCAGGTCGGGAGGGCAAGGCTCCTGCCGAGCCGCGGCCGAGGAACCGAATACCGGCTCGGGAGGAGCATCGCCCTCCCGAAAATTGAAGCTGGCCGTGGCGGCCGTCCGATAATTCGCCGGGAAGGCCCGCGCGAATGATCAGTCTTGGTTCCGTCGCAATCTCGCCGCAAACGCCTTGGGAAACGGTCGAACCGTTCGTCGAGGTCTGTTCCGCCTGGGCGAGCGAAGCAGCGCAGCCGCAGCCCAAGGCGGAGGAGAAAGTGATCGGCGGCGGGGGCGCATTCACGATTCCGCTGATCTGCATCGGCATCGGACTGATCGCGATGTGCCTGCTGATTCCCGCGGCGGACGAAAACCGCCGGCTCGCGTACGAGCGCGATCGACTGCAGGCGGATCTCGATCAGCTCCATCGGCAGGTGCAGACCAACGATGCGTTCCTGAAAAAAGTCGCCAACGATCCAACATTGTCCGAGCGACTGGCGCGCCGGCAGATGAAGATGGTGCCGCAGGGGACCGAAGTGCTCGAGTTGAAGTCGCAGAAGCCGGTGGTGGCGGAGATGTCGCCGTTTTTGCTCGTGACGCTGCCGCCGCCTGCGCCGATGCCGCCGTATCGGCCCATCGGCGGGGTGCTCGCGGATGCATGTCGCAATCCCAAGACGCAGCTTTATCTGATCGGGGGCTCGCTGATGATGATCGCGACCGGTCTGGTGCTCAGTCGCAGTGAACCAATACGGGAAGCCGACAATATTGACGAGGACCAACATCCGTGGTCGGTGGACGCGACATGACCATCTAGCGGCGGCCATGGGTCCGCGCTCATTCGCGCCGGCGACTTGCCGCGGCGCGTGTTTCAGATCACAATCCTGTCCGCAACATGCTTCGTGGGAACTCTCGGCGCTCTCTCGCTCCCGTCGTTCTATTCTCACTTGTGCTTCTGATCGTCGCCGCGCTGGTGCGGGCACAAGAAACCGCGCCGACGAAGGCGCCGCCGGAGCGTACGTACAGCAACGCGCCGTTCGTTCATCGCATCGTCCTGCTCGACGAGGACGGCACGCCGATCCGTCCCGCCAAGCCTGGTGAAGACGCTGCCGCGACGGCGAGCAACAAGCCCGTCTCGCTCGCCAAGACCTGTGGGAAGTGCCACTCCGATTACGACGTGATGTCCCACGGCTGGCACTTCAACGCGTCCGAACCCGGCGCTCCGCAAGGCCGGCCGGGCGAGCCGTGGATTTTGACCGACCCGCAGACGCGCACGCAGATTCCGCTCTCGTACCGCGGCTGGAAGGGGACCTTCCAACCCTACGACCTCGGCATCAACGACTTCAATTTCGTCCGCCTCTTCGGCCGGCATTATCCGGGCGGCGGGGCACTCGCCGACAGCAAAGATCTCCGGTTCAAAGCGTCCGGCGGGCTCGAGATCGACTGCCTGATCTGTCACACGCGCGATAACGGGTACGATGCGGCCGCCCGCGCGACGCAGATCTCGACCGATCAGAATTTCAAGTACGGGCCGACGGTCGCGGCGTTTCTCGGCAAGGTCCAGGGCAGCGCAGCGAAGCTGCGCGACAACTTCGATCCGACAGGACCGGATGCCCGCCGCGCGCCGAAGATCAACTATGACGCTTCGCGCTTCGATGACGTCGGGCAAGTCGTGATCGACATCGTCCGCCGCGTGCCCAACGAGCGCTGCTATTTCTGCCACACGTCGATCGACACCGGCCGCGCCGATTCGAAGGATGGCAATGCCGCGCTCGAAAGTCGCTGGCGGCACGATCGGGACGTTCACCTCGTCAAGGGGATGCTGTGCGTCGATTGCCATCGCAACGGCGCTGATCACATGATCGTCCGAGGCTACGAAGGTGAGTACGAAGATCGCGTCAAAGATGATGAGAGGTCTGCTGATTCCCTCGCCGGCAAGGCCGAGATATCCATCACGACTCTTTCGTGCCAAGGCTGTCACTACGGCACGAACGTGATGCCCGGAGGCCGCAACGCGGCGCCACGGCCGCTGCATCACGGCATGCCGCCGCTGCATTTCAATGAGCTGTCCTGCACCGCGTGTCACTCCGGCCCCAAACCGGCTGACGCGGCGATGCTCGTGCAGACATCGATGGCGCACAAGCTCGGGTTGACGCGGCGTGAGACGGTCGACGCCGCGGCGCCGACGATTCTGCAACCGGTTTTCATGCGCGACCCGCGCACGCACAAGCTCACGCCGAATCGCGTGATTTTCCCGTCGTACTGGGGCTGGATGGATGGCGACAAGATCACGCCGATGCTTCCGGAGCAGCTGACGGCGGCAGGCGTCGGCGACATCCTCGGCGCCAAGCCCGATGCGAAGACGTTTTCGGCCATGCCGACGGCATTGACGCAAGACCAGATCAACAAGGTGCTGGAGAAACTGTCCACTGCGCCGCGGCCGGCGCTGAAGCCCGCCGATGTCGTCACCGCGCGCGGCGCGACGACGAATCCGACGACCGCGCCTTCCACCTCGCCCGCGGGTGAACCGGTCTTCGTTTACGGCGAATCGTTGTACAAGCGATCCGGGATCACGCCGCTTCCGGCGTCGATCGGCGCTCCGTATGCGTGGCCGCTCGCTCACGATGTTCGCCCCGCGCAGCAGGCCCTGGGCGCCCGCGGATGCACGGAGTGCCACACCAACGGGGCCCCGATTTTTCACACGACGATCGCAGCCGCCCCCGGTGTCATCGTCGATCTGTCTCGTGGCTCCGCCGCGATGCAGGTCCTTAACGCGACCTACCGGCTGCGCTGGATGGTCATCATCGTCGGCTACATCAGTGCCGCGATCGTGCTTCTCGCTTGGCTGAAGCAAAAGCTCGCGACGATGGGAACGACGAAACAGTAAGCGGTCATGCAACAGGGAATCGCCATCCTCGCACTCGTCGTCGCCGGCCTGCTCGTGTTGCTGGACGCGATGCGACTGCTTCCGCGCCGGCCGTGCGCGGGGTCCGCGCCGCTTGCGCGTGGCGAGCGCGGGTTGTACCTGCTGTTCGTGCTCACGCTGGCGTTGATGACGATTTCGAGCACCGTCGTGCTCGCCTTCGGCGCGCATATGCGCGGCTGGATGCTCCTGCTGCACATGACGGTCGCGCCGATCTTTTGCATCGCGATTGCGGTCCTCGCCGTGCGCTGGGTGCAGCGGTTCTCCTGCCTCGTCCGCCTGATCCTGCTGATGTCGTTCGCGACGATCATCACCGCGCTGTTCATGATGATGACCTGGTTCGGCACGGACTGGCAGCGCTGCTGGATGACCGCGCACACGATCGTCTCCGGCATCCTGTTCGCGGCGGTCGCGCTGCAGGTGTGGCGGTTGCTGTTCGCAAAGGACACCGCCGATGTCGCGAGCGCTGGCCGTTGAAACTTCCGCGCGCGTCGGATCGATCGCGCTCGTGCAGGACGACGTCGTGCTTGGAGAGCGCCAGTTCGAGCACGGCCTGCAGCACGCCGCCCAGATCATCCCAATCATCGATCATTTGTGCGGTTCGCAAGGCTGGTCGCCGCGCGACATCGAGCACCTTTACGTCTCAGCCGGCCCCGGATCGTTCACCGGTCTCCGCATCGGCATCACGCTGGCCAAGACGATGGCGCTGGCCACGGGGGTGAAGCTGCTCGCGGTTCCCACCGCGCGGGCGCTGGTGGAGAACGCGCCGGCGGAGGCGAAGCACGTAGTCCTCGTGCTGGATGCGAAGCGGGATCAGATCTTCACCGCACGCTTCGAGCGGGCAGTGGACGGGCGATGGATCGAGCGCGAGCCGCCGCATCTCGATTCGCTTGCGACGATGATCGAGCGGTCGCCGCGACCAGTGCATCTGTTGGGGGAAGGGATTCCGTATCATGAGAAGGTTGTTCCTCGCGAAGACGCAAGCGTCATCCTCACGCCCGGCGAGTTGTGGCGGCCCCGGGCTTCTAGCGTGGCGCGAATCGGCGCGGAGTTGGCGCGCGAAGGACACTTCGCGGATCCGGATCGCCTCGCGCCTGTTTACATTCGCAAGCCCGAAGCCGAAGAGAAGTTCGAAGCCGCGCAGCAAAAGCACTGATGCGCCCGCTCGCCGCCGTCATCGGATGAAAAACATGTAAACCGCGATCATCGCCCCGACCGCGCCGCAGCAGATGCCGCCGATCGCCATCCCCTTGCCGCCGCCCTCGGCGCCGCTCTTGCTCACCTGCTGATACCCGATGATGCCGAAGACGATCGCCAGGGCGCTGGGGATGCCGAGCGCGCAGAACGCGGGGATGCCGATGATGCCCAGCACCAGCGACGCGACGCAGAAGCCGTTGCTCGTGCCGCTCGCCTCCAGAGTCGTCCCTTCCATCGTAAACGGCATGCCGCAGCTCTTGCAGTTGTTCGCGCTAATGGGTGAAAGCGACTGGCAGCGCGGGCAGAGGATGTGCTGGCGGTTGTCGTCGCTGCGGAGGATGCGCGGCGCGCGTTCGCCGGCGGCGGCGTAGGCGTGAACGGGGTGCGGATCGGGCTTGATGATCTTCCCGGTCATCGGGTCGATCAGCCGGCCGTAGCGGTCGAGGATCGGGATGACGATCGAGTTGCCGCAGGTGGGGCACTGACCTTCCTGGCCGGACATGCCTTCGTGGGCTTCGAGGCGCGAGGAGCAGTAGCCGCAGTTGAAGCCGAAGCGCCGACCGGCGCCGCCACGGCCCGTTCCTCCGAGCGATCCGATGCCGGCGCGCGGCAGCGGTGAACCGCCCGCGCCACCGGAGCCGCCCGCGCCGACACCGACCGCCGCGCGTTGCCGCGCGGGCGCGGGAACGCGGAGCGTCGTCAGGCACTTGGGACAGCGGACGAGCTGCCCCGCCTGCGCGTCCTCCGCCGACAGGCTCGTGCGGCAAACATGACACTCAAAGACGACCATCTGCCGCTTTCATGTTATTCTCCCACGAGCCGTTTGGCACGATGAGCGATGGCGGTGCGGGTGCCGCGGGCGCTGATTTCATGTCCACTGCGACTGCAATCCGGACCGACGCATGCCCCTGTCCGCCGTCGCGACGGCCTCGGCGGCGCTCGCCGCGCGTTTTGCTGCTCTACGTCGCCGCGCTGCTGAACGAATTTCGCTGGAGCTTGCTCGGTCTCCTCGCCGCGATCGTCCTGGGGTCGATCCTGTTCGAGATGGCGAACATCGACGGCGGACGTCTGTCGATCTTCATGAGCATGTATGCCGCTTGGATGGCGCTGCTTGCCCAGCAGGTCTACAGCCCGCCGCCGACGTGGTACCTCACGCTCCTCTGCGGCGTGTACCCGCTGCTCGGGGCGATCATTATCGGCGAAGGGGTAATCCGCCTTGCGCTTCTGATGGTCTCGCGCCGGCGTGGCGAGAAGGAGTGGACGCGCGTCATGGTGTCAACGTATCGCGAACACATCATCGTGTGCGGCCTCGGCCATCTCGGCATCCGCGTGATCGAGCAGCTCCTCGCCGCCGGCCAATCCATCGTCTGCCTCGAGCAACATCGCAACGCGCGCTTCGTCAGCCGCGCGCAGGAGCTGAAAGTCCCGGTGGTCATCCGCGACATGAAGGAGGACCAGGCGCTGATCGATTGCGGGATCGAGCACGCGCGGGCGATCGTCATCAGCACGCGCGATCCGATCGCGAACATCGAGGTGGCGATGGACGCGAAACGCATGAATCCGTCCATCCGCGTGGTGATGCGCGCGTTCGACGAGCAGATCGCGCAGAAGATTTCCGACGCGATGGACGTGGAGGTCGCCTTCTCGTCCTCGACGCTGGCCGCGCCGATGGTGGCGGCGATGGCGCTCGGACCCAAGGCCGCCGGGGAGAATGCGACGGCGCCGCAGGTGAAGGTGCTCTCGTCCCTTATGATCGGCGGGGCGTGCCACGTGGCGGCGGAGCTGACGGTCGGGCAATCGAGCCGCTGGGTCGGACAACGCGTTGATCAGATCGAGCAGGCGCATGCGATCAAACTGCTCTCGCGCGCGGCGAACGGTTCGCCCGCCCAGTCCCCTCCACCCGCCGATGCGATGATCGCCGCGGGCGACCGGCTAGTCGTCCACGCCCCGGCGGATCGCCTCGCGGAGTTAACCGCGTAGCGCCGCGAGCAGTTGCTTCACGCGCTGCGGATCGACCGGATTGGTTGAGACGCCGTCCTTCTTGAAAAACGTTCCGACGATGAACCCGTCCGCGTGCGGCATCAGCGCCGGCAGTGACGTCGGCGTGACCCCAGAGCCGAGAAAGACGGGCGTCTCCTTCGCCGCGGCCTTCACAACGTGAACCTTTTCCGGATCGGTCGGCTTTCCCGTTCCGGCGCCGGAAACGATCAGCGCATCGGCCATCCCGCGATACAGCGTGTCGTCCACTTCATCCACAATCGACCGTGCCGCGAGCGGGGCGGAGTGTTTGACATCAACGTCGGCGAAGATCTTGATCGACTCGGCCTTCAGCTCCGATCGCAGCCGCAACAACTCATGGGCGATGCCCTGGAGCAATCCCTGATCGGCGACGCGCGCCCCGCACAATACGTTAACTCGGATGTAACTGGCGCCGACGGCGTGCGCGGCCGCGAGAGCGGATAATCCATCGTTCCGCAGCACGTTGATCCCCAATGGCAACTGCGGCACGGCACGCCGCACCTCCGCTGCCAGCGCCGCGATGTGCGAGACGACATGAACAGGAACGCGGCCCGGAAAGAACGGCGTGTCGCCGAAATTCTCAATCATCAGCCCGTGAACGCCGCCCTCGGCCAGCAATTGTGCATCGCGCAGCATCGCCTCGCGGATCGGCGCGATCGATCCGCCGTACAGCGGCGATCCCGGAAGTGCCGGCAGGTGCAGCATTCCGATCACGACTTTGTTCAGCTTCGCCCAATCCCGCAGAAGTGGCTTCATGGGCGATGACGTTACAATCGTCGGCATGTCATGGGAAGCGTTTCGACTCACGAGCAAATCGCCCGCCGAGGTGTATCACGTCCTCGGCCCGCACGGGGTGGATGACCTGATCCGCAAGATGATGGACGCGTGCTGGCGAGAGTACCCGGAAGAGACGCGCAGCTTCGACAATGTCCGCAAGCGGGTGCTCGAGGTCTATAACCGCAACATGCGCGTCTGGAGCGCGATCAAGAAACCGGCGCCGCAGGCGTTCTTCGAGAACCTCCTTCCCTACGCCGCCGACGGGCACATGCGGCAGGCGCTCGTGCTGACGTGGATGATGATGCCGCGCGCGGGCGGACGGGAGTTCTCGAGCGTGAAGAAGATTGTCGGCGAGATATTCGATCGAAATCTCGCGGCGTGGGAGGAAGACAACGGCACCTTCACCGCGGCTGCGGCGAAGAAACCGAAGAAGCGCCCGGCGCGGAAATCGGCCAAAGCAAAGCCAGTCAAGAAGAAGAGGCCGAAAAAGAAGTGACCCTGGCGCACCTCATTCGAAGTGCAACGACATCTGCCGCGTGCCGCGATCGTTGAGATGGCGGGAAACGAGGTCCGCGTAGGTCGGCAGGACGTGATTGACGTGCGCGAGCCCGAGCTTTTCGCGGATGCGCAGCACATCGGCTTCACTCTTGCACTCGATCTCCACGAAGGACCCGATGTGCGGCAGCGTGTCGAGCTCGACCGAGCAGCTCTTCTCAAGCATCCACGTCTCGCGCCGTTTTTCGAACGTGAGCATGCGCATGTAGCCCAGTCGTTCGAGCAGCTCAACGGCGGTGTCCATCGAATCGACGCCCACCTCGATCTCTTCGCGCGACTTGACCGGGCCTTCGGCGCGCGGGCCTTTGTAGGTGATTCGAAGCTTCTCGTTTCCGCTCGCGCTGTCGCGACTAAGCCGCAGGCGCAGCCCGCAATCGCTGCCGAGCAGTGCGCGATCGGCGGTGTCGAAGAAAACGTTGGTTTCGAGCGCTTCCCCGACGCGCTTCGCGCCGAGCTGCTTCAGCCGCTCTCTCACCGGCGCGAGATCGTCCACCTTCAACTTGATTTCGATTTCGAGCGGCATCGATCTTCATGCGACCACGAAGTTCACCAGCTTTTTCGGCACGTACAGCCGCTTCTTGATCTCTTTGCCGTTGATCCACTGCTGCACGCCGGGCGTCGCTTGCGCGGCCTGCAGGATCGTCGCCTCGTCGGCGTCCGTCGGCACGCTGATCTTGTCGCGCAGCTTTCCGTTGACCTGCACCGGCAGCTCCATCGTGGATTCAGCCAGCTTCTTCGGGTCGTATTCCGGCCACGGGCGATGCGCCAGCGTCTTGGTGTGGCCGAGGCGCGACCAGATCTCCTCGGCGATGTGCGGCGCGAGCGGCGAGAGCATCAGCACGAAGGTCTCCGCCAGATCGCGGGGAATGCCCGTCAGCTTCGTCATCTCGTTATTGAGCTTGATGAGCTCCGCGATGGCGGTGTTGAAGCGCATGGCGGCGATGTCGTCGCCGACCTTCTTGATCGTGCGGTTCATCAGGCGCTCGAGCGCGCCGGGGATCGGCTCCGACACGACCTTCGGCTTCACCTTCGGATCTTCCTCGTCACCGACGAGGTTTCGCCAGACCGCGTTGAGAAACCGGCTCATGCCGACGATGTCGCGCGTCGCCCACGGCTTCATCGCCTCCAGCGGGCCCATGTACATCTCGTACAGGCGAAAGCTGTCGGCGCCGTAGTCGCGCACGATGTCGTCGGGATTGACGACGTTCCCGCGCGCCTTGCTCATTTTCTGCCCGTCTTCTCCCAGGATGATCCCCTGGTTCACCAGCCGCATGAACGGCTCCGGCGTCGACACCTGACCCTGGTCGTAAAGGATTTTGTGCCAGAAGCGAGAATAGAGCAGGTGCAGCACGGCATGCTCGGCGCCGCCGACGTACAGATCCACCGGCATCCAGTAACGCTCCTTGAGCGCGTCGACGAAGCGGTTGTCGTTCTTCGGATCGATGTAGCGCAGGTAGTACCAGCACGATCCGGCCCACTGCGGCATGACGTTCGTCTCGCGTGTGTAGTGCTTGCCGTCGATCGTGATGTTCAGCCAATCAGCCGCCTTTGACAACGGCGGTTCGGGTGTGCCGGTGGGCTTGAAGTCGGCCATGTCCGGGAGCGTGATCGGCAGCTCGTCCTCATTCACCGCGACCGGGCGTCTCTCTTCATCGAGCAGGATGGGGAACGGCTCACCCCAATAGCGCTGCCGCGAGAAGAGCCAGTCGCGCAGCTTGTAGTTCACCGCGCGATGCGCGTTTCCCTCGCGCGCCAGCGCGGCGGTGATGCGATCCTTCGCCGCTTCGGTCGGCATGCCGTCGATCAGCGGCGAGTTGATCGCGACGCCTTCCTCGACGAATGCGCGATCCTCTTTCGGCAGATCACCCTTCGTCGGGTTGACGACGTACTTGATCGGCAGATCAAACTTCTTCGCGAACGCGTAGTCGCGCTCATCATGCGCCGGCACCGCCATGATCGCGCCCGTGCCATATCCCATCACCACGTAGTCGGCGATGTAGATCGGGATCCGCGCGTCGTTGACCGGATTAATCGCGTACGCTCCGGTGAAGACGCCGGTCTTTTCTTTGGTTTCCGCGACGCGATCGCGCTCGCTCTTGCCGGAAACCTGCGTGCGATACGCCTCGATGGTTTCGCGCCGCTCCGGGGGGCAGATGCGATCGACCAGCGGATGCTCCGGCGCGAGCACCATGTACGTGGCGCCGTAGAGCGTGTCGGGACGCGTGGTGAAGACGGTGATCGACAGGTCCTCCCCCTCGCTGACCGGCACGTCGATCTCGAAATCGACCTCGGCGCCGACACTCTTGCCGATCCAGTTCCGCTGCATCTCCTTGAGAGATTCCGGCCAGTCGAGGATTTCCAGATCCTTCAGCAGCCTCTCGGCGTACGCGGTGATGCGCAGCATCCACTGCCGCATCGGGCGGCGCTCGACGGGAAACCCGCCGACTTCGCTCTTGCCGTCGATCACTTCTTCGTTCGCCAGCACAGTACCCAGCCCGGGGCACCAGTTCACCGGCACCTCGGCCACGTACGCCAGCCGCTGATCCTCGATGACCTCCCGCCGCTCCTCCGGCGACAGCTCGCGCCAGACCCGCTCGACCCGCACTTCGCCGACCACCCGTTCCAGCCCCTCCAGCGTCGGGTTGACGTGAATCGTGCCGTCCGGCGCGACGACCAGGTTCTCGTTCTCGAGCTCGTTAACCAGATGCCCGATCGGCTTGGCCCGCTGCTCGCCGGGGTCGAAGTAGCTGTTGAACAATTGCAGGAAGATCCACTGCGACCAGCGGTAGTATTTCGGGTCGGTGGTGTCAACCTCGCGCTCCCAGTCGTAGCTGAGCCCCAGCATCCGGATCTGCTCGCGGAAGCGGGCGACATTCTTCTTGGTCGTCTCGGCGGGATGGGTGTTCGTCTTCACCGCATACTGCTCGGCGGGCAGCCCGAAGGCGTCCCAGCCCATCGTGTGCAGGACGTTGAAACCGCTCGATCGCCAATAGCGGCTGAGGATATCCG
>JAICTV010000110.1 GCA_025936175.1 Phycisphaerae bacterium | reverse complement strand
CGACAAGGAGCGTCGCCGCATCGACGTCATCGCCGAAAACGTCGCCTCATTCCGCCTCCACCTCGCTCCCGACATGCTCGACCTCTCCAAACCCCTCGTTGTCGTGGTCAACAACCGCTCTCGTTTCGAAGGCGTCGTTACCCCCACGCTCGAGTCCCTCCTCACCGACCAACTCGCCCTCGGCCGCGGCTGGCGTGCCTTCACCGCGCAAATCGACATCGTGTTATCCCCTTAGGGTGGGCACTGCCCACCCTACAACTCATGATATTTCTTCGCGCTCCCCCGCGCCTTCTCCACCGGATACTTGAGGCGGTTCTGCTTCATCTTCTGCTCGAACGCCTCGGCGAGATCGATGCCGCAGTGCTCCGCCAGCAACAGCAGCACGTGCAGCACGTCCGCCAGCTCGTCGCCGACCTGCTCGCGGTGCGTGCGCAGGTACTTCTCCAGCTCCGCCGCCGTCTTCCACTGCGCGTGCTCCAGCACTTCCGCCGCCTCGAGCGACAGCGTGACCGCCAGGTCCTTGAAGTTGTGGAACTGCTTCCACTCGCGCTCGTCGCGGAACGCCAGCGCGGACTTGGTGAGCGCGCGCAACGAGTCGCTAGACTTCGATCCCTTCGCCACGTTCCATCTCCCGCAGGCGCGACAGCAACCCGCGCAGCGTCACGTCGATGCGCTTCACGATCTCCGCCGCCTTGAGGTTATCCAGTTGCATCGGCGGGCCGTACAGCATGCGGATCGGTCGCGGCTTGGGCAGCGTTCGCGTCTTGGGCCAAGCCTGAAACGATCCGTCGATCGCCGCCGGGACCACCGGCACGCCCGCCTTGCGGATGATCAGCCCGATCCCCGCCTGCATCGGCCCGATCTCGCCGTCGTCGCAGCGCGAGCCTTCGGGAAACAGGTTGAGCGCGTGCCCCTCCTGCAGCCGCCGGATCGTCTCCTTCACCGCGCCGACGTCGCCGGCGCCCTGCTTGACCGGAAACGCGTTGAGGTTGCGGATCAGCCAGCCGAAGTACTTGTTCTCGAACAACTCGCTCTTGGCGAGAAAACTGAGCGGCCGCTTGAGCTGCGACGCGATGAGGACGGGGTCGAGATAGCTCTGGTGATTGGAGGCGATCACCACTCCGCCGCGCATCGGCACGTAATCCTGCCTGTACACCTTGAGGTCGAACGCGAGCGTGGTGGTGACGCGGGACATCCCGCGGATGGTTTTGTAGAACGGCGTCGCCTCCATGCTCATCCGCCCGCCGGCGCCGCGCTGCGCGATGCGGCGGCGCTGGCCGCCCGGACGCGCTCGGCCATCGCATCGACGACCTGCTGCTGTGTCATCCTGGTGGTGTCGATCACCTGCGCATCGGGCGGCACCGCGAGCGGCCCGACGCTGCGCGTCGCGTCGCGCGTATCGCGCGAGACGATCCCCCCGAGCACCTCGTTGTAATCCACGATCTCCCCGCGTGAGCGAAGCTGCGCCACGCGCCGGCGCGCCCGCTCGGCCGGCGTCGCGTCGAGATAAAACTTGAACTCGGCCTTGGGAAAAGCCACCGTCCCCTGATCGCGCCCTTCGGTGACGAGGTTCTGCCGCTCGCGGCCGATCCGCTGCTGCTGCGCCACCAGCATCTCGCGGATCGCCGGCACCACCGCGACGTAAGATGCCGCCCGCGTCGCCTCCCCGCCGCGGAGCAGGTGCCCGACGGTTTCGCCGTTGAGCTTCACGGTCGGCGGATGTTTCGCCCAGTCGAAATCGATCCGCGCGTGCCGCGCGACGAAGGCGAGCTCGCGCGGGTCTTCGAGATTGGTGTTCCGCCGCAGCGCTTCCAGCCCCACCGCGCGGTACATCGCGCCGGTGTCGAGAAAATCGAAGCCCAGTCGCTCGGCCAACGCCATCGCGACCGTCGATTTTCCCGTCCCCGCAGGCCCGTCGATCGTGATCACCATGCGCCTGAGGCATGTTGTAAGCGGCGTGCCGCGGGCTGGCAAATTTGATCCTGAAACGTCACTGCGAAATGCGATAACGGACGTTGACCGATGCGGTGAGCCGGACGCGGCCGGCTTGCAGAACGGCGGTTCCTCGGGGCTCGCCTGTCCACCCGTCCCGCCGCCGTCTGCCGGCGGTACTCGACGCTTCCCTCGTCGATGCCGTCGATGGCGACGATCTTCACGCCGCCGGCGGCCGCCAGCGCGTCCGCCTTCCTGCGCGCGTCCGCCGCCGCCCGCTTGAGCGGTCACCGTCTCTTCGCGGCCCACTGAAACCCGCGTCGCATGATCGTCAGGCACGGCTCCGCTTCGATGATGTTCGCCTGGTGCCCGAGCGAGTTGTAGAACACGCGGCCCTGCCCGTAGAACTTGGTCCACACCACCGGCATGTCGAACTGTCCGTTCGGCACGTGCGGCCCGTCCGCGCCGCTCGTCGGGAACTTCGTGCTCGCCAGCACTTTCACCGCCGGGTCCACGTGCATGTAATACTGCTCCGATGCGACGCCGAAATCCTTGACGCCCTTCGTGATCGGGTGATCGTGATCCTTGATCTCGACGGTGTACTTCACGCCGTCGTTGCCCGGATGCGCCACCCATTGCCCGCCGGTCATGAACTGCCACTCGCAGTTCATCCGAAACGCGTCGCACATCCCGCCGTGGCAGCCGCCCATCCCGACGCCGCTCTTGACCGCCTTGAAGATCGGCGCCGCTTGTTCGTTGGTGATCTGGCCCATCGTCCAGACGGGGACGATGAGATCGAGGGACATGAGCTTCGCTTCGTCCTTGAACGCATCGAGCGTGTCCGACACCTCGACGTCGAAGCCGTCCTCCTTCAGCACGCGCTCGAAGACTTGTGCGACTTCTTTGGGCTGATGCCCGTCCCATCCGCCCCACACGATCAACGCTTTACCGGCCACGATGAACCTCCGCGAAAATACGATTGTCGCGGATGGTATGACGCGGGTCTCACTTTGGCACGCGCGCCAGTTTCGCGTTCAGCGCGTTCTGCGCGCAGACCAGGCCCGCCGCGAAACCCCAGCCGACCATCGCCAGCCGCGCCGCGCGCTCCCCCTCCATCCGCGCCGCCGCGCGCGGCAACGCCAGCGGCTTCCACATCAGCTCCAGAATCGAATCTTTCTCGGACATGAAATGTTCGGTCCCGCGGCGGCAACATTGTACACCGCGGGCCTTTCAAGATGATCGTTTCATGAGCCGATGATCTTCCATACGCTGCCGCCACGATGCCCTTCGCCGCCCCACAACCTCCCGCCGTCCATGTGGCATGTCAGATTCGCGCGTGGCTGGAAGCGTTCGCGGCGGCCGTTCGCGCCGTCGACTACGACGCCGGCCGGGCGATGTTCGCTGCCGACGTCGTCGGCTTCGGCACGTTCGCCAGGATGCTGATCGGCCGCGAGGAACTCATCGCCGGGCAGTGGAAGAATATCTGGGAGGTCACCCGCGGCTTTGTGTTCGCGCTCGATCAGCTTCATTGCGAATCGAGCGGCAATCTCGCGTGGATCGCCGTCCCGTGGCACAGCCAGGGCAAGGGCGCCGGCGGCGCCTGGTATGACCGCTTCGGCCGCTGCACGCTCGTCCTGCGGCGCGACGATGAATCAGGCGATCGCTGGCTCTGCTGCCACTCGCATTTCTCCCGCGTTCCGGATCCCAGGCCCGGCGCGCTCTGAAATCGCAATTGCCATGATCCACGTCTTTGTCACGCGCGATCACGCCTACACGATCGAGCACTACCTCGAAACGTGGGGCCGCGAGCTGCGCGGGACGATCAAGCCGCTCTACTACGAGGAACTCGCCTTCGGCCCGACGCTCTCGCCCGGCGCATACGTCTTCACGGATCTCGAACGCCTCCCCCCGCCGCAGATGGAGCGCGCAGCGATCGTCTGGCGGACGTTGTCCGCGCGATCGCCGGATTTCCGTCTGCTGAATGATCCGTCCAAACTTCTCCGCCGTTTCGAGCTGCTTTGCGCTCTCCGCGCCGCCGGCGTCAATCGCTTCCGAGCTTGTCGCGTGAAGGAGTTGCCGAATGACTTGCGTTTCCCCGTCTTCATCCGCCGGGCCAGCGAGCACGACGGCGCGATTTCGCCGTTGTTGCAGTCGCGCGATCGGCTCGATCGCGCCCTTGCCGATGCGAAATCGCAACGGGATGACCTGCTCGTCGTCGAGCATTGCGACACCGCCGACGCCGCCGGCATCTATCGCAAATACTCCGCCTTCCGCGTCGGCGAGCGCATCATCGCCCGCCACCTGTTCCACAGCCGAAAGTGGATGCTCAAGAAAGCCGACCTCGTCGATGATGCGTTCGTCGAGGAAGAGCTAAGGTATCTGCGCGAAAACCCGCACGAGCCAGAGCTTCGGCGGATCTTTGAACTGGCCCACATTGATTACGGCAGGATTGATTACGCGCTTCTCGACGGAAAGATCCAGGCGTGGGAGATCAACACCAATCCGACGATCACCGTCGCCCCCAATCGCACCGCGCCGCCGCGCCTGCTCGGCCAGGGCCTCTTCGCCGCCGCCTTCGGCGACGCGATCGCGGCAATCGATCACACGCCGACGAACCGCGCGAGCATGTCGATACCGCTCAACGGCGCCCCGATCCACCGCCGAGCCGCGCGCGCCGCGGCAAAAGCGCTTCGGCGCATCGCGTCGATCATCGATCCCTAAGCTTTGAGCGCAACGAGCGTCCGCTCGAAGACCTGCTCGGGTGAACCGTCGGCGTTGACCGGAACGAGCACGCCCAGCCTCTTGTAGAACGCCGTCAGCGGCGCGGTGCTGCGCTCGTACGCTTCCATGCGCACGCGCACGGCCTCCGGGCGGTCATCCTCGCGCTGCACGAGCATCCCGCCGCAGTGATCGCAGACCCCGCTCTTTCGCGGCGGGCGCCCGGTGACGTGGAAGACGGCTTTGCACGCGGAGCACGTTCGGCGGCCGCTGAGGCGCGAGACGATCTCGTCAATCGGCAGGCGATAATCGATCACCGCGTCGAGCGCGATCTTTTCCTTCAGCAGGATTCCCGCCAGCGTATCCGCCTGCGCGACCGTGCGCGGAAACCCGTCCAGCAGAAACCCGCCGCCGCAGCGCAGGCAGCCGACGCGCTCGCGGACGATGTCGAGCACCGTCGCATCGGGAACGAGATCGCCGCGGCGCATGTATTCCAGCGCGCTCTTCATCGCCGCGGTGGGCTCGCACCCGCACGCGTTCTTCGCCGCGCGAAAAATGTCGCCGGTGGAGAGGTGGCATGCCATCAGCCGCGTGCAAAGCATTTCCGCCTGCGTCCCTTTGCCGACGCCCGGCGCGCCGAGCAGGACCAGTCGCCAGACGCGTGTCGGATGACCGGAGCCGAGCGAACACGGGACCGCCGAGCCATCAAGCCATGTCGCTCGATCGTTGCCATGCTGCAATTGAACGTCGCCCATGCGGATTCGTCCTCGCGATAACGCGATGGTACCCGAAAACAAAGGACATCCAAGTCCGCTCATTCTGCGCCCCCCCTGGTCCGAATAATCACCTTGCCCACAACGACTTACAAGGAGGGTGACTGTCACCCTCCGTCCGAGGTGGCTGCCGCCGTCCCGCCGAAAATCCTTTGATTTGCGTCGGACCTACTCCCACCGCAGCGGTTTCATCCCCAATCCACCGCGCGTCTGGTTCACCTTCGTCCAGAGCGCCGGATCATCGTGCAGGAAGCGGGTCAGCGCGCTGGTGGTGGCGCCGAGCATCACCGCGGCGCGGCCGGCGCTCCATTGCATCGCCTTGAGCACGTCCAGCACCTCCGCCACCGCCACGGGATAGCGCGGATTCTTCGAATTGATGTGCAGCCCCGGATACTCGCCGAACCATCCCGGCGGCGAATAGTTCACCGGATCCTCGACCTCCCGCCGGATCTCCATCGCCAGCTTATGCCGCAGCCGGCGCAGCGCGTGAATGCGATTCTCCCGCTGCGAGCGCGACTCCGATGCGACGGCGGAGATGCCGCTGGGAACATGCGTAAACCGCACCGCCGCATTGGTCTTATGCCGCTTCTGCCCGCCCGGCCCCGAGCCGACGAACGCCTCGAACCGGCACTCGGCCGACAGCTTTTCGTCACTCAGTTCCCACGGCGGTCGCGCCATCGCAACAAATAATTGCAGCAGTTTCCCGCGAAAGCTATCCTGATTTGCGATCCACATCACATGCGCGAGCGCATTCACCTGCACGCGCCCGCAAATCGATCGGCTTGGGAGGACATCACATGACCGCGCCTTCGTCCGACACCGGCTCGTCGTCCCCGTCTGATCGACCGCAGTCCGATCGCCAGCTTCCGCCGCCGCCGCGCACCTCTCTCCCGCGCAAGATCTCGCTCATCCTGATCTTCCTCATCCTCGGTCTGTACGCGCTCTGGTTCACCGGGATGCTTCAGCCGCGGCCGAAGGTCGCGCTGGTCACGGCCAACTCCACCGGCCCGTATTGGGAATCGATCATCCGCGGCGCACAGGACGCCGCCGACCGCTACAACATCCGCCTGACCGTCGTCCGCTCCTCCGGCGACACGCAGCAGCAGACCGATCAGATCTCCAAGCTGCTCGAAGACCGCTACGACGGTATCGCCGTCAGCCCGCAGGACCCGCCCCACCAGGCCGCCGTCCTCGCGCAGGCCGCCACGCAGTCCCGCCTCGTCACCTTTGACTCCGACTCACTCGTCTCGGGAAAACTCTGCTTCGTCGGCACCGACAACTACGACGCCGGCCGCATGGCGGGCAAGCAGCTCAAGGAATCCATCGCCGACGGCGGCGACGTCATCGTCTCCGTCGGCACCGTCGAAAAAGACAACGGCCAGCGCCGCCGCCAAGGCTTGATCGACGAGCTGCTCGACCGCTCCTTCGAGCCGCAGCGCCCGATGGACCCGCTCGACGGCGCGATCAAAGGCACGAAGTTCACAATCATCGCCACGCTTACCGATGGCATCGATCCGAACAAGGCAACGGATCTGGCCACGCAGGCGATCAAGGATCATCCGGACGTCAAAGCCTTCGCCTGCCTCTACGCCTACAGCACGCCGTCCGTCCTCAAGGCGATCAATTCCGCCGGCAAGACCGGAAAGATCAAGATCGTCGGCTTCGACACCAACGACGAAACGCTCAAAGGCATCGAGGACGGCACCGTCATCGCCACCATGATGCAGAGCCCGTGGAACATCGGCTTTGAATCCGTCCGCATCCTCGGCGACGCCGCCCGCGGCGACACCACGAGCCTCCCCATGTTCCAAACCGAAAACCTCGCGTGCGATCTGGTGACCCGGAGCAACCTTGAAGCCATCCGCGCCCAGCTTGCCAACCGCGGCGCGAATAAGCTGCCCGCCACGCGAACCACCGCCTCGGCGGCGGAATGATCAGGCCGTGGCATCTGACATCAACCGCTGACCGACGGGTGCACCTCGGAGGAATCAAACGGGAGGCGAATCGCTCGGTCTCGACGCTGCGATTCGGCGAATTTGGCGGGAAATGCGCAATCCGCAAATGCGGGCGAGGCAGGCGCCGCCGCTACAGAAGAGGGTTGAGACCGAGCCGCTGCGTCCCCGTTCTTCTCCCCCGTTTGCCGCTCTGAGGCCTTCCTGATCAGCGTCGAGCGCTTCCTCCGCGCCGGCGACGCCGCGGTACGAGAATCCCAAACGCCAGCGCGAGCGCGCAACAACTTCCCGGCTCCGGCACCCCGTCGATCGCGAACATCAGGTTGCCGCCCTGGCGGGTCTGCGGCGGCAGGCTGCCGTCCTGCGTCATGCCCGCGTACGTCGCGAATGGTCCCGTCGCCGGGTTGGCGGCCGAGTTCACGGCGAGATTCCCGCCGACCGACGCGTCGGCGCGCATCACCAGCCAGTACGTGGTTGACGCCTGCATCGTGAACGGCGACATCGGCGTCATCGTGATGTCGTTGGCGCCCCCCGCGATCGTCCCCGCCGGAATGGTGAACGAAACCAGCGGCGAGCCCGAAGGCGTCCCGCTCGGCCCGCCCGTGCCGCCGTACAGGTCCGCGGCGATGTCGGATGTCGGAAACTGCGCGACCCCCACCGCGGAGAATTCCACCGTCGCCGACGTCAGGTTGAACGCCGTCCCGCCGAGCGTGAATCCGGCCGCGTCATTGAACGGCGGCGACCCGTTCAAGGTGAACGCCCCGTTGCCGGTCTGCGGGAATGAGGTCAACAACGTCGTGGCGGAAACGGCGGATGCCCCGCCCAGAAAGGCGATCATGACCAAGACGCCGAGCGACGCCCTTCTCATCAACGCATCCTCCATTTCCCCTCAAGTGACGTGCGGCCGCGCGTGGGACAGAGCCCACGCGGCAGAACATGCTAGCGGTCTCGATTCACGCCCGCACCACAAAAATCGACAATCGGCGGGATCATGGCGCCCGGGCATCAAAGGCGTCGAATCTTACGCGTCGTCATGCTGAAGTAATCCGAAGCATCCGGGTGCGGGCAGGCAGATGCTTACATCACCGCATGCGCGAGTACCCAGTACCTCAGCATGACAAGCCTCGCGTGGGCGGACAACCTCCGAGCGCGATCACCGGGCCGAGGAATCATGCGACGTCCGGCGTCCCCGTTTTTCACCCTTTCTATGCAGTCTAACCGCGCGCGGGATATCAGCCGCTGCGATCTATGGCTGGGAAATGCGGGACCGAAAAGGTCCAGTTCTTCATTACTGCCGCGAAAACGCTGCGAGAATTGAAACTGTCGGTGCGCGATCGACAATGCCGGATCATGCAGACCTACACCTGCGGATTTCTCTTCTCGCCCGACCGATCGCGCCTGCTGCTGATCCGCATGAACCGCATCGCGCAGCAGACGGGAGAATTCAACGGCATGGGAAACAGGTGGGGAAACAGGTGACTGTCCCCCGTTCGCCCTCAATAATGACCGCGCTGATGATGAGCAACGCCATCGGCCTTTGGAAGAAAGCAGCGCCGGCGCTGTGGTTGCTCTCGTGTGCCTCCGGCATTGCGCTGGCGTCGGACCTGAAGGGCGAACCTCAATCGATTCCGGAACTGCGGGCGGCAATCGAAAACCTTTTGCAGGAAACCGGAACCGCCGGCGTCGGCATCGCCGCCGTCTCGCGAGACGACGCGGATTGGGTAACCGGAATCGGGAAGGCCGACGTCGCCGCCAACATACCAGCGACCGCCGACACGATCTTTCGCATCGGATCCGTGTCTAAAACTTTCGCCGCCCTGGCCGCTCTGCAGTTGCAGGAGCAGGGCAAACTCCGCCTGAGCGACACCGTGAAGCAATGGGTGCCCGAGGTGGAGTTCCGCAATCCCTGGGAGGCGACCGATCCCGTCCGCCTCGTCCACTTGATGGAACACACGAGCGGCTTTGACGACATTCAACTGCGGGAGTGGCTGTACACACTCGATGATCCCGATGTGACGTTGAAGGACGCGTTGACTCATTGCGCCGCCTCACGCGTATCGCGCTGGCGGCCCGGCAGCCGGATGGCTTACTGCAATTCCGGACCCGGCGTGGTGGCCGCCGTCGTGGAAAAGATTTCTGGACAACCCTTCGAGGACTACGTCCGGCAACACTTCTTCAAACCGCTGCACATGGATAGCGCCTGTTACTTCTATTCTCCGGAAGTGGCGCGGCGGCTGACCAAGCTGTACCGAGCCGACGGCATGACGCCGGCTCCCTATTGGAACCTGCCTTACCGCGCCACCGGCTCCATTAACGCATCGCCGAAGGACATGGCGAATTACGTGCGGTTTTATCTACAGCGCGGAAACGTGAGGGGCATGCAGTTGCTCCAGCCGTCCTCAATCGAGCGAATGGAAACCAACGAATCTCTGCCGTCGGCAAAGCTGGGCTATCCGGCGGCATACGGTCTCTTCAACTTTCCGTCCGCAGAAGGTCCGTTCGTATTCCATGGACATAACGGAGGCATTTCGGGCGGCCTCACCGAGATGGCTTATCTGCCGGACGCCGGCCGCGGTTTCGCTGTCATGATCAACTCCGAAAACGCAGACGTACTGGGCCGGATTTCCCGGTTGCTCCGCCGGTATTTGACCCGCGACTTGACACCACCCGCGTTGCCACCGATCGCCTCGATCCCCGTCGAACTGCGACAGCATTATGCCGGATACTATCAGGCGAATTGTCCCCGCACGCAGCGGCTTTACCCCGTCGAGCGCCTGATCACGGTAATGAAGCTGAGTTTCAGCGCCGACGGCCGCGCGGCGACAACTTCTGACCGCCGCGGCGAACGCTGGGTGCCCGTCTCGGAGCGATTGCTTCGCCGGGAAGAAAACTCCATTGCGACGCTCGCTCTGGTGCCGGATGCGGACGGGGAAATTCTCCTGGAATACTGGTCCAGAACATTTAAAAAAGTCTCCGCGCTGCAGGTCTGGGGACAATTGGTCGCCAGCGGCTTAATTCTACTGCTCATGCTGAGCTCTGTTCTCTTCGCGCCGGTTTGGGGTTGGCGAAAGCTGCTCGGCAAGTTGCCGCATGCGGGTCCGCTGTCAGTTCGTATCACGCCTTTGCTCAGCGCAGCCCTGCTGGGTGCGTACCTGCTTGCCCTGTACGCGGATGTCAATCGAATCGGTGTTTCCCGGTCACTCAACCTCAGCATCATGGTACTTGCCAGCGCTTTCCCGATATCGGCGGCATTCGCTCTGCTTGTCGTCTGCCGCGAACGGCGGTCGCTCATGAATCGACTGGCGTACTGGCATTCAGCCTCAGTCGCATGCGCCATGGTCATCGTCGCGCTGTATCTCGGCTACTGGGGATCGCTAGCGGCGCCGTAGCAGCGGAGCCGGCGGCGTATTCTCGGCAGATCGACCACATCGGCAGGATTGAAATCCCGATCGCCTGATCGAAAATCGCCGGCCATGCAGACCTACGCTTGCGGATTTCTCTTCTCGCCCGACCGGTCGCGCGTGTTGCTGATCCGCAAAAACCGCCCGGCGTGGCAGGCGGGGAAACTCAACGGCATCGGCGGCAAGATCGAGCGCGGCGAAACGCCGGCGGAGGCCATGCGACGCGAGTTCCGCGAGGAAGCCGCGCTCGATATCTCCACGTGGCAGGAAATCCTCACGCTCGGCGGCGCCGACGACGCCGGCAGCGGCGTCGCGTGGCGCGGCCACTTCTTCCGCGCCTTCGGCGACGCGGATTCCGCCCGCGGTCTGACGGATGAGACGCTCGAAATCCACCCCGTCGCGACTCTGCCGCCCGACACGATTCCCAACCTGCACTGGATGGTTCCGCTGATGCTGGATGACCAGGTCGTGCACGATCGCCTCTATCGCGTCGATGTCATCGGCGAATGAATTGCTCGATACAGGATTTTGCTCGACCCGTCGCCGGCGCGGGCTTAGCATGCCGGCTCGATCGTTGGGCTAAGGGGAAGACACCTCACTCGCGACCGCCCGCGCGCACACGAACCAGCCGCACCTTCGGGCGGAGAGGGCAAACATGAACGTCTCGTCATTGCCGCTGCCGGCGTCAGTCGATCGCCGCGCACGCCTCTCGTCGCCCGTGGTCTCGCTCGTCGCCGCGGCGGCGGCGACGGTCGCGCTGCTCTCCGTCGCGGCGTCGCCCGCCGACGGCGCCATCATCAGCCGGCCGATCCTCAAGACCTTCTTCCAGAGCGGCGACAAGCCGACCGAGCAGCAGTTCTCCACGCTCCTCGACTCGATGGTCAATTACACCGAGGACCGCTACCTGCTGGGCCTGCGCGTCTACGACCCGACGATCGTCTACGCGCCCGGTGATGCGGTGCCGATCAAGCGCTTCGGCATCGGCGACACGGCGCCCGCCGCGCCGCTCGGCTACGCCGATCCGCACGTCAACCCGCCGCTGATGGCGAGCGATTTCGCCGGTCAGTTCGGCTTCGCCGCGTTCCGTCTGGCCGACAGCTCGGGGCTGGGCGACTGCTACGGCTTCATGCAGATCCAGATGGACGCGCTGCCGCCGCCGACGGGCGGCGCGGGCGCGCCGACCACGGAGCCGCCCGGCATCTTCGTCGAGTACATCGCCTTCGAGACCACGCCCAACACGCCGGTCAGCACATTCCTCGTCCCGGAGCCCAGCGCCGGAGCGGCGATCGCCCTCCTGCCGATCGTGGCGGCGCGACGACGACGTCAAAGGTCCGTCAGCTAGCTGCCCGTTTCGAGAAACTTCGCGCACATCGGCGTCGGAATCTGTACCGACTCCCCCGTCGGCGCCAGCGCGCCGGTCGATTCGTCGATCGCAAACTCGGCGACGTTGCCCGAGCGCTCGTTCGTCACCAGCATGAATCTGCCGCCGGGATCGATGCGAAAATTCCGCGGCCAGTTTCCGCCGCACGGGACGTGGCCGCGCGATTCGAGCTTCCCGCTCGATTGATCCGCCGCGAAGATCGCGATCGTGTTGCTCCCGCGATTGGCGGCGTAGACGAACCTGCCGTTGGGCGAGACCTGAACTTCCGACGCCGTATCCGTGCCGCGATAATCCGCCGGCAGCGTGTTGATGGTCTGCACCTCCGTGAGCGTCCCGCGCGAGCCGTCCCACGCGAAGACGGTGATGGTGTTGTTCACTTCGTTGCAGACATAGACGAATTTTTGACCCTTCGAGAAAGCCAGGTGCCGCGGGCCGGACCCCGGCGCGACCGTCGCGAACGGCGGATCGTTCGGCGTCAACTTCGCGCTCGCCGCGTCGAGCTTGTACACGTCGACGTGATCGGTGCCGAGATCGCAGGAGATCGCGAACTTGCCGCTCGGATCGGCGTTGAGCGAATGCGCGTGCGGCCCGCTTTGCCGCTCCTTGTTCGCGCTTGAACCCGTGTGCTGAATCACCGACACCGGCGGCGAAAGCGCGCCGGTCGATTGATCGATCGCCAGCGACGCCAGCGCGCCGCTGCCATAATTCGCCACCAGCGCGCACCGCCCGCTCGGGTCTACCGCCACGTAGCACGGCCCCTTCCCGCCGGAGGGTTGATTGTTGATCAGCTTCAGCGCGCCGCCCGACGGATCGATCTCAAACGCCTCCACGCCGCCGCCCTTGTTCCCCTTCGCGTCGCTGAGCTCATTGACCGCGTACAGCCATTTGCGGTTCGGATGGATGAAGATGAACGTCGATCGCGCCGATTGCCCGGCGAGCTTCACATCCGACATCTTCCCGCTCGCCGGGTCGAAGCGCATGACGAAGATGCCGTGGCCGGGATCGTTCGCGCCCGTGCCGGTGCCGATGTAAACGAGCATGGATGGATTCTCCGCTGCCTCCACGATCGACGATGGAGCAAAGCACGCGCCGATCATCGCCGCGCCGAGCAGGAACAGATATCGTGTCATAGGCGGCTTACGGTAGCATGCCGTCGCCGGCCCCGCGATCATGAACGAACTCCTCGCCCGCTTCGAATCCGCGCTGCTCCGCCGCAACCCCGGCGCCGCCGCCGCGCTGCAGCCGCCGCTCACGGAAGACCAGATCCGCAAGGACCTCAAGCGCCTCGGGATCAAGGACCGCATCGACCCGATCATCGCTCTCTACACCTGGCACAACGGCGCGCGCTTCACGAAACAAGACGACGCGTACGCGCAAGGCTTCGCCCCGCCGGTCGTGTCACAGCTCGATGCGAAGTCGGTCGAATTCATGCAGGGGCTCGGCCACAAGTTCGACCCGAACAGGAAGATCTACAACGCGTACACCTTCTTATCCTTCGACGGCGGGATCACTGATCTCAAACGCTGGAAGAAGTTCGCGCCCAAGCTCGCGGAGTCCGCGCTCCTCGCCGGCCGATTCTTCCCCTTCATGCTCAACAAGTCCGGCGATCAGATCGCGATCGATCTCACGGCGCAGGGCAACAACCGCGTCGTCGTCATCGCGAACGACAAGCACGTGCTCGAAGCCTGCGACTCCTTCGAATCGTTTCTGGAGGACCTGATCCGCGCCAACGAGACCGGCGAGCTGCTCTCCTGCGTGAAATCGCCCGGCAAGCCGATCGATCTCCCGCCGCCCGATCCCGCGCTGATCAAACCGAAGAAGTCCGCCGCGGGACCGAAGCTGCCCGCCACCGACAACCCGATCCTCCTTCGGACCGACTATTCCGACCCCGCCGCGTGGCAGACGCTTCAATCCGCTCTCGCCCGTGCATCGACCGATGAATCGCCCGATCTCACGATCGTCGATGATGCCACCTTCGCGAACAGCGCGCCCGAGCAATTACGCGGGCTGCTGCCGGACGACGCCGAGCACACCTTCGCCTTCCTCGCCGACGCGACGGCGATGACCGGCAAAGATCACCCGATCCTCGTGATCGACCTTTCGCGCAAGAAACCCAGGACCTTCCGCGTCACCCCCGCCGCCCTCGGCGAAGTCGCCGCCAACCTCGCGCTGGCCAACATGGAGTTCGACGATTTTCGCAAAGCCGCCGACGGCGCCGGCGGCGTCTTCCGCGGTTTCGATCCTTGAATCATCGACCGGACGCGCTGATCACTTCGTTCCCGCCGCGCGCGGGTCGTCCGCCGCGTTGACATAAGTGATGTCGAACGGGCCGTCGGAGTGGATCTGGATCACGCACGGCTGATCGTTGAACGCGAAGTGGCGCATCCCGGCGGGCATCGCCGTGAAGCCGCCGGCCGGCAGCGCCGTCGCCTTCGTCTTCTCGAACGTGTCGCCTGAGCCGATGTAGAACGTCCCCTCGATCACCGTGATGTGCTCGCCCGCCGAATGGAAGTGCGGCTTGATCACGAAGTTCGCCGGCGCCTTGAGTCGCACGGTAAACGCGCCTTTGGCCGGGTCCCCTTCCAGGACCGCCATCTGCCCGCCCGCGGGCAATCCCGGCGGCATCTGATCGCTCCACTTGAGCTGGTCCGGCGTCAGCACCACGTGCTGCGGCGCCGCGTCCGTTCGATGCTCCTGCGCCATCGCCAGCGCGACGATCCCGGACACGATCAAGATCGCGCCCGACATTCCGATTCGACCTGCGGTCATGACAACACCTCCTGGGTTGAACGAATCGGCCATCCTAAGACGCGCTCCGCCGCCGCGCGAACCCCCGGAAGAAGTCGATGAAAGAGAATTGCGACTGTGGATTCATTGAAGATGCCAGGGCTCATCAATGACTCAATGACCCGATGACTCAATGACCCAGTCTCGCCAAGCGCGTCACGCCGCCTCCCACCCGGTCTCATCCGTATGCAGACACTTCGTGGCCCCGTGCTCGAGCATCAGCTCCTCGAGCTGCGTGGCCTTGCGCTGGTCCGGCGTGCGCGCGGCGACGATCACCCCGCCGTGATTGACCGCCTCCACCATCGCCTCGATCTGATCGACATCGCTCACGCCCAGTTCGGCGAGCTTGTCGATAATGTCCGCGCCGCTGGCGCTCAGGCTCCCCGCGCGCCCGCCGAGCTTCTCGACATCGCGCGACCCGTACCCGCGGTTGGCCAGCATCGGCACGACCTCTTCCCCCTGCTCGCTTTGCGGAAACAATCCGATGACGGTCTCTGCTGCCATGATGTTCTCCCTTCATTCCTGAAGTGCGTTCGCGTTCACCGCCCGACGCGTGCGATCCGTCCGGCAACCAGCAGACACAAACCCGGTGCCTCCCGTCATCCCCGAAAACGCAGTCGAGCGTCTTTTCTTTGCCGTCTCGACCGCATCCATTCTGGTACCTAACATATGCCATACAATAACAGGGCGACACTTGTGTCGTTCTCTTCACCGCGCCGCCCGCGCGCATCTGCCGAGCGCGGGCGAGGCAGGCCTCGCCCCTGCACGGAAAGGAGCCCGAATTGGACGACGTCGAAATCTCAATCCTCTCCGCCTGGAAGCGCATCCGCCCGCGCCTGCAATCCGATCCCGCGGAGCTGGTCAGACGCCTCGCCCGCCGCGCGAGCAAGGAGCTGGCGCGTCCCCCGCGCCCCTGGTGCATCGCCATCCGCGCCAACGACTCCCGCCTCATCGCCGACGACGATATTTATTCGGATGACCCGCTCGACGAGCCCACCGCCTACGACCTCGCCGGCTCCCACATCCGCACGTTCTATGGCGAGGACGACGACGACAGCGACAACGAGCGTGACCGCTCCCGCCGTCGCGCCGGCATCCCGTCGCGGCAGGAGATCACGATCAACGCCCACCGCCTCCGCCGCCTCTGCGAGCCGGTGAAACTCGCCCGCCCCGGCGAGCCCGTGACCGACGTCGCCAAAAAGCTCGGCCGCAAACCGATGGGCCTTCTCACCGGCCGCTTGAATGGCTCCTTCCGCCACAACTACATCAACGGCTCCGGCACCTGGGCCGGCCGCCGCGTCGCGCTGCTCTACACCGAGCGCGAGATCGATCCATGCGCCCGCAACTTCGCCGACGCCGAAGGCGACCGCGCCTGGGACTGGACCGGCCGCACCTGCATCGCCGATCTGCCCAAGCGCTTCCTGCAAACGCTCGCGCGCGTCCCCCTCTTCCACCCCCGCCGCCCGCTCGGCGACGAGGACGAACTCCACCCCGAGCACCCGGCCATCGATCGCGTCGTGTCATCGAAGAAAAAACGCAACTACAAACTCCCACCCCCGCCGCCCGATCCCGTTCCGTACAAGTGGAAGGACGGCAAGTACATGGGCTACGACTGGCGCAGCCCCGCGCATCACAAGCTCTATCGCAAGCGGCAGCGCGCACTGGCCAAGCGACGAAAGCGCGACCGCGCACGTCGCCGATCCAACCCGCCGCCGAGCAAATCCGCCGGCTCACTG
>JAICTV010000118.1 GCA_025936175.1 Phycisphaerae bacterium | reverse complement strand
GCCGCCGATCATCAGCGCGGTCTTCATCACCTCCATGTGGTGCTGCGGCAGCGTCCCCTCGTCCATCACCCCTTTGACCAGGGGCGCGAACTCATCGAGGTAGCGCCGCCGCGCAGCGCCGTCCGGCACGCCCGCCCGGTCCATCCATTTCTCGAGCAGCGGGCGCTCGAACATGCCGGCGTCGGCCGGTTTTCCGCCGACGGGTGTGAGGCGGCTCGCGTGCGAAGCGAGATCCACCTCCAGCGTGCTGATCGCGCCATCGGGCAGCTTCAGGTCGAGCCAGGCGCGGCCCTGATGAAAGCCCGCCTCGCTGCGCCGGCCGGTCGCCGTCACGTCGATCGTGCTGAACTTCTGCGGCAGCCATGCCGTCGGCGCGAAGCCGACCTGCAGGGAAAAGCTGTAGATTGGCGGGACGCTGTTGCGCGAGCCGATCAAGCTCATCGCCAAGCCGGTCAAAAACGCGACGACCAATGCGACGGCGCAGGCGATGCAGAGGATCGCCATCGGCGAGCGTCCGCGGCGGACGATCAATCCGCGCTCGCGGACATCGTGGCCGCAACCCGGGCATCGAAAGGACGTGAGGCTGGCGCCGCCTTGACCGCAGACCGCGCAGCGCGGATCGACCTGGTCCGCCGCCCGGCGCATCGCGCGCAGGATGATCCACGCGCCCAGCGCGACCGCGATCACCGGGACGAGGATTGCCCCACCAGTCAGCAACACGCGCGTTCTCTTGAATCGCAGCTTAACTTGGATCGGCCGGCGGATGGAGCATCCGCCAGATCTCTTCCAGCAGCGGCTCGACGCCCTGACGGGTCGCGCCCGAGATCGCGAAGATCTCGCGCTCGGGCAGTTCGTCCATCAGCTTCTCCAGCGCCGAATCGTCGGTTGCCAGGTCCAGCTTGTTCGCGGCGATGATCTCGCGCTTGTTCGCCAGTTCCGGCGAGAAGGCTTCCAGCTCGCCGCGGATCTTGCGGTAGTTGGCCGCGGGGTCGGAGCCATCCAGCGGGAACAGATCGAGCAGGTGGACGATGGTTTGCGTCCGCTCGATGTGCCGGAGGAACGCGTGGCCCAGGCCCGCGCCGTGCTGCGCGCCTTCGATCAGGCCAGGGATGTCGGCGAAGACGATGCGGCGGTCGCCGGTCAGCTCGGCGATGCCGAGCTGCGGCTCGAGGGTGGTGAAAGGATAGTCGGCGATCTTCGGCCGGGCCGCGGAGATCACCGAGAGCAGCGTGCTCTTTCCCGCGTTGGGCATGCCGACGAGACCGACATCCGCGATCAGCTTCAGCTCGAGGCGGAGGTTTCGCTCCTGTCCTTCGCCGCCCGGCTCGGCGTAGCGCGGCGCCTGGTTGGTCGGCGATTTGAAGTGCCAGTTCCCGCGCCCGCCGCGTCCGCCCCTGGCGATCACCACGCGCTTGCCCGGCTCGTCGAGATCCGCCAGCCGAACGTCGTGATCGGTGTCGAAAACGATCGTCCCCGGCGGGACGGGAATGAGCAGATCGTCGCCGCTCTCGCCGTACATCTTCTTGCCCATCCCCGCTTCGCCGCGCGGCGCTTTCCAGTGATGGCGCCCCATGAAGTCGAGCAGCGTGTTCTTGTTGGGATCGGCGACGAAGATGACGTCCCCGCCGCTGCCCCCGTCGCCGCCGTCCGGTCCGCCCTTGGGGACGAACTTCTCCCGCCGGAACGAGACGCATCCCGCCCCGCCGTCACCCGCCTTCACGTGGATCACCGCTTCATCGACGAACATATCAGCACCGAAGAGTAATCGGGCGCGCAACGAAAAACCCGCGGACTGCAATCCGCGGGCTTGGCAACCGTTGATCGATCTTGACCTTAGGCGGGTTGCGCTTCGCGGACGTGGACCTTGCGGCCCTGGAACTCGACCTTGCCGTCCTTGAGCGCGAAGATCGTGTAATCGCTGCCCAGGCCGACGTTGAAGCCGGGCTTATACTGGGTGCCGCGCTGGCGGATGATGATCGCGCCGGCCTGGACGAGCTGCCCACCGTACGCTTTGACGCCGCGATACTGCGCGTTGCTGTCGCGGCCGTTCTTGGTGGAACCCTGACCCTTCTTATGTGCCATAACTCACCTATTTCGACTTTCGCCTGCTGTCGCTCACGAGAGAATCATTACGAACGAAAACCCCGCCGGGATCGGCGGGGGCGTGGAACGGTAGCCGAAAACACCATTCAATTCAAGCAGAACAAGGTGCCAGTCGCGGCCGCCGGTGGCGACTCTGCCGATGGGACAGGGCCGCAAGAGCGCCATGGCGGGAATGACCTTGCGTTCGGGGGCAGTGGCGAGGAGGCTAATCCGACATGACGGTGAAGGAAAAACTGGCGTCCCTGAACCTCTCGCTTCCACCGGTGTCGGGCCCTTTCGGCGCGTACGTCCCCGCCCGCCGAGTCGGGAACCTGATCTACGTCGCCGGGCAGCTCCCGATGAAGGACGGGAAGCTGATGGCGACGGGCCAGGTGCCCTCGCGGACGTCGCTGGAAGACGCGCGAGACGCCGCGCGGCAGTGCGTCGTTAACGCCATCGCCGCCGTGCAGATGATCGCTCCCGATGCGGTCGACTCCATCGCCGGCGTCGTTCGCGTGGGGGCGTTTGTCAGCAGCGACACCAGCTTCACGGAGCAGCCGAAGGTCGCGGACGCCGCCAGCGAGCTGCTCACGCAGATCTTTGGCGACGCCGGCAAGCACGCCCGGGCGGCGGTCGGCGTCAACACGCTGCCGCGCGATGCTTCGGTCGAGATCGAAGTGATCTTCGAGGCCAAGGGCTGATCGACGGCGGACGAAGCGGCGCCGCAGTCCCGCCCGGCAGACGCTCGCGTGCCCTGCTATCATTGGCCGATAGTTCCAGCAGCGGCCGGAGGAGCCGCGCCGTAACACGATGATTCGTTCCGCAACCGTCCACGACGTCTCGCGCATCAGCGAGATCATCAACTCCCACGCGGAGCTGGGCCGCATGCTCTTCAAGAGCTACGCGCAGCTCTACGAGGACCTGCGCGACTTTGCCGTCTACGAGAAAGACGGCCGCGTCGCCGGCTGCTGCGCGCTGGCGATCATCTGGGCGGACCTGACCGAGATCCGCTCGCTCGCCGTCGATGACGCTTACCGCGGCCAGGGCATCGGCCGGCGGCTGGTCGAGTGGTGCGTCGACGAATGCCGGCGTTTGCAGATCCGGCGGTTGATGAGCCTCACGTACGAGCAGCCGTTCTTCGAGAAGTTCGGCTTCGAAGTGGTGAACAAGGACACGCTGCCGCTGAAGGTGTGGAGCGACTGCGTGCGCTGTCCCAAGCGCGACGGGTGCGACGAGATCGCGATGGTCAAGACCCTGTGGGACGTGCCGATGATCGTGATGCCGACCACCGCGCCGACGCCGCGCGGCGTGAGCATCCCGGTGCTGGAGTACGTCGAAGAGTAACTGGTCTAATCGATTTGCGCGGGTTTGAGGCGCGGGTCGGACAAATCCAGGCGGTACATCAACTGGTTGTACTCGTACCTCGGCGTCTGAACGGGATTGCCCGAGAAGCTGTGGGTGTACGTCCCCTCGAAGTAGATGATCCGGCCGCCCTGCTGATCGAGGAACGGGTGATGCTTCGGGTTGTACAGGTCCATGTTGTCCTGCACCTTGCCGAGCGTCCCGCCGCTTTCGCGGTGATGCGTCGCCACTTTCACTGCCGCGTCCCACGGGCCCTCCGGGGCGGATGACTCGGCGTACCAGATCTCGCCGAGCATCGAGGCGCCGAACGTTTCGACGCCGATCATCACGTACTTCTTGCGGCAGTCGTTCCAGAAGACGGAGCTGCCGTGCAGCAGCACCGGCGTGTTGGTGGTCGCGTCGCGCAAGCGCATCGGTGTCTCATCGCGCTTGATCTTGCCGGACTTGATCCAGTCCGCCAGATCGCGCGGCGCCACCGGCGGCGTGTTCTTCTTCCAGGAGTAAGCCAATTTGCCGGCTCGATCGCGATCGAGATCCGGACGGCCCTTGTCGAGCTTCGCGCCCTGCTTCAGCGGCGTGTACGCCTCGTATGCCGACACGTCCGTCACGTCCTTCCAGTCCGCCTTCACGCGCACGCACGGGTAGGGCTGCGGGAAGTAAAAGTACGCCTGGCCGTGCACCGTCACTGGAAACGGGTGCCCGACTGGCGCGACTTCCGCATCGACCGGGATCGACTTGAACCGCTCGAAGATCCCTTTCTCATCGTTGAAGAGGATCAGTCCGCGCTCGTACGCCTTGGCGAGCCCCGGCACGCGGGAGAAGTGGGCGATGAGCCGTTCTTCGCCGTGATCGTCCTTGACTGCCATGAAGCCATCAGCCCAGACGGCGCCGGGCTCCTTCATCGGCACCATCCGGCGGGTGAAGCCGTGCTCGTCCTCAAAATAGTCGATGTTCAGGCCCGCCGACGGATCGAGCCCGCCTTGCCCCGGCAGCGCGATCGTCCCGCCGGTCATGCTGAAGTTGCCCAGCGGGTAGCCGATCCGTCCGGTGTCGCCCCAGAAGAAGCAGGCCTTGCCGCGATAGATGACCGACTGCACCGAGTCCTGTCCGACGACCTGTGCGTTGAGCAGCGGCTCTTTGATCGGCGGCTTTCGGCCGGCGAGGACGGTATCTCGATAGATCCCCTGGCCGGTGATGCGATACAGCCGCTCGGCGATGTTGACTCGCTTGATCTTCAGCTTCGCCGACTTGCCCGGCTCCGCATCGAGCGCCGCGCCGCGCGAGCCGAAGCCGTCGGCGGGAAACTCATAACCGTAGCTCGAGATCGTGAACCAGACCTTCTGCCCCATCAGCCCGGGCTCGTCGAACGCGACGATGCCGGCGCTGTCCGTGTAGTAGCGAATGTTGCTGGTCGTCGTCAGCTCGACCAGCGGCACGCCACGGCCGGTTTGATCGTCAACCACTTCGATGACGAACGGCTCAGCCGCACGAAGCGATGTGGCGAGCATCAATAGCCAAAGCCAGAAGAGCATTCGCGACATGATCCGATCAGCGTAATCGCGCGCCGGCCCGATACAATGCCGCGCCATGGCAAAGCGGCCGGGGCTGAGGAACGTTCTGGGTCAACCGTCGTGGCGGATCGCGACGCCGCGGGTCGAGGCGTTCGTCACCGAAACAGGCGGTCATCTCGGGCCGGTAATATTCGATCGCCGCGGCAAGAAGATCGCGCCGCTCTCCGTTGCGCCATGGGCGGAGGAGGATCTCGACCGCTCGACGCCGGCGATCATCCGCGTTCTCCGCGGCGACTTCTTCTGCATGCCTTTCGGCGGTAACGAGAGCGCCTACCGCGGCGAACGCCATCCGGTCCATGGCGAGACGGCCAACGCGAAGTGGAAGTTTGAATCGCTCGACGAGGACGACGCCGGTTGCGTCCGACTTCACCTCGCCCTCCGCACGAAGATCCGCCCCGGCCGCGTCGACAAATACATCTCGACCCCCGCGGATCACGACGCGATCTACCAGCGGCACGTCGTCAGCGAGACGTCAGGCCCGATGAACTTCGGCCATCACGCGATGATCAAGTTCCCCAACGAGCCGGAGAGCGGGGTCGTCTCGACCAGCCGGTTCGTCCACGGTCAAGTCTTCGTGCGGCCGACGGAGCTGCCGGCGAATCGCGGCTACTCGATCCTCAAACCCGCCGAGGAGTTCGAATCGCTCGAGCGCGTGCCGACGACCACCGGAGAGACGACGGATTTATCCCGCTACCCCGCGCGGCGAGGCTTCGAGGACATCGTGATGCTCGTCAGCGACGCCAGCGCGCCCTTCGCGTGGACGGCGGTGACGTTCCCGAGGCAGCGTTACGTATGGTTCGCGCTCAAGGACCCGCGCGTGCTGCAAAGCACGATTTTCTGGATCAGCAATGGCGGACGGCACTATCCGCCCTGGAACGGGCGTCATGTGAACGTGATGGGGCTGGAGGAAGTGACGTCGTATTTCCATCTCGGCCTCGCCGAGTCGGTCAAGCCGAATCCGCTGTCGCAACGGGGCATCCAGACGAGCGCCTATCTCAAGCCGAGTGAGCCGCTGACGGTGAACTACATCTTCGGCGTCGTCGCGATCCCGCCAAAGTTCGACCGCATCGCTTCGATCGAGCCGGCGAGCGACGGCATCGAGCTGCGTTCGTCGAGCGGCGCCATCGCGCGCACGCCGATCGATCTCAAGTTCCTGACGTCGGCGGGATGAACGCGTACACGCGGGTGTCGCGCAGCTTCGCCGCGTCCATCGTGCAGCGTGCGTCGCTCCGCAGCACGCCTTCGAGCGTGAACCCGGCGCGCTCGGCGACGCGGTAGCTGCGGACGTTGCGGTCGTCGCATCGGATCTCGATCCGCCGGGCCTTTAAGTGCTCGATCGCGAAACGCTTGACCGCCTCCACCGCCTCGGCCATGTATCCCTTGCCGCACTGCGACGCGCGCAGCCAGTACCCGATCTCGAACATCGGCACGTCCCAGTTCATCCGCGGCACGCCGCACGAGCCGATGAACGTGTCGGTGCCCTTGAGGTAGAGCGAGAAGTTCAGGTCCTGTCGCGCCAGGTATTTGACCGCGGAGTTGCGGACCCACAGCTCGGTATCGCGCACCGCCGGCGTCGGCCGCGCCCAGGGCATCCATTTGGCCAGCTCCTTCGCCGACTCGACGATCGCCGCGTTGATCTTGGCGCCATCGCCAGCGCGCGGCGGGCGCAGCGTCAGTCGCGCCGTCGCGATCTGTTCCGGCAGATCCAAAAGGATCGGGTCAAACTTCTCCCGCTCGCCCACGACTCACCTCGCCTTCTCGCATACCATTCACCCTCACTCTATCGGTGCGCCGTCAACTCGCCCAACTTCCGCTGCACACCGGCTCCGCCCCGCCATGGCTGTTCGCGCGCATGTGGCGGCTCGCCGGGGCGATCACGATGGCCGTCGTCGACGAATACGGCTCAGGCGAGATGCTGCGACGGCTTGCCGATCCGTGGTGGTTCCAGGCCTTCGGCTGCGTGCTCGGCTTCGACTGGCATTCCTCCGGCGTCACCACCGTCACCTGCGGCGCGATGAAGGAGGCGTACAGGCATTTCAGGAACGACCTCGGCCTCCATGTCGCCGGCGGCAAGGGCGCAACGAGTCGCAAGACGCCGGGCGAGATCATCGCCGTCGCGGATAAGGAAGCGATCGCGTCCGGCGATCAGCTCGTCCGCGCGTCTAAGCTGAGCGCCAAAGTCGACTCGGCGGCGGTGCAGGACGGCTACGATCTGTATCACCACAGCTTCTTCTTCACGCCGGCAGGTCAATGGTGCGTCGTGCAGCAGGGGATGAGCGACACCGCGAAGTCCGCGCGGCGATATCACTGGCTGGGAGAAACGGTCGACGATTTCGTCTGCGAGCCGCACAACGCGATCGATGATCTCCGCGACGCGAACGAACCGCTCGAGGATCTGAGCGGGCAGTATCTGCTCAATATGGTCGCGACCGAGGCCGATGCGAATCGCAAGCGAAGCGTCGATCTGGTCGGGTGGAAGCCGGACAAGCTGATGGCCCAGGTTCGGCGCTTCACCGACGGGCCGACGCTCTTCGCGCCGGAGCATCACGAGGTGCTCCCGAGCGACGTGAACGTGGATCGACTGGAAAAAATCGTGTGCGACGTGCACGCGCGAAATCCCGGCGACTTCGCGACGCTCCTTGGCGCACCCGGCGTCGGACCCGCGACCGTCCGCGCGCTCTCGCTCCTCGCGGAGTTGATCTACGACGCCCCCGCATCCCATCGCGACCCCGCTGATGCGACCAAGCTCCCGCCCGTCCTGAAGAGCCGTTCTTGGGCCGACTACAGCTACGCACACGGCGGCAAGGACGGCACGCCGCACCCCGTTGATCGCGAAACCTACGACCGCAGCATCGCCGTCCTCACCGACGCGGTGCGCAAGGCGCGCGTCGGCGAGACAGACAAGTCGCAGGCGCTCAAACGACTCGCCACGTTCGATTGTTCATCCTCAAAAGGCTGACGGCATCGCCAGCGCCCGCCGCCAGGCGGAGAGCTGGCCAAGGTGGCTGCCGAAATGCCCCGTCATCAGCCCGGCGAGCATGTGGCCGAGCGTCGGGAACGACGCGCGCATGCGCTCCGGCGCGGGCTTCGCCAGTGCCTCCGCGCTCGCCTGCCGCCACGCGTCCGCGAGCCGGCGGTGCGACGATTCGAGCGTCGTGATCAGCTCGGCTTTGCTCGGATACATCGATCGCTCCGCATCCGGCTTCGTCCCGGTGCCGAACAAGTCCTTGTACTGCGGCGGAACTGCCGGCTCCGCGCCGAGCAGCACCAGACCGTTGTTGTTCGCCCACGCCAGGTGGCCGATGATCCAAGCCGCGTGATTCATCACGACGCCCGCGATAGGCTGCGCGGTCATGCGCTCGTCCGGTACGTCGGCCATCAGCTTCTGCGCAATCCCCAGCAGCCGGTCGAACGTCGGAACGATTAAATCTGTCATCGCGGGTTAAACCTCCATCGCGTCGACGGCGGATACGGATGTCTGGGTCGTCTTCCGCGCCGGCATCAGTCGAGTTACGAACCAAAGGACGATCGAGCACGCGAGCATCGCGGCAAAGACCCAGGTCAACCCGCCGGCGATCATCTGTCGCGCCGCGCGAAGCACGTCGGCCGCGAGGCTTGCGTGCGCGTGAGGATCGAGCAATGCCGCGGGCCTCACGCCGAGTTGGCGCAAGTGCGCCGTCTCCTTCGCCGTGAGGACGTTGAACATCCCGCCGAGCACGCCGATGCCCACGGCGCCGCCCATCGTTCGAAAGAAACTGATCGCGCTGGTGACGATGCCGCGCTGGCGGTAGTCGACGGCTTCCTGCGCGACGATGAGAAATGCCATCGACGCCGGCCCGAATCCAAAACCCGTGACGGAGAGCGCCGCGGTCATCAGCGAGCTGCGGGCGTTGGTCAGGGCGCAGGTGAGTAATCCGGCGAAGCCGAGCACGATCAACGTGGCGCCGAGCGTCGCCGTCCGGCGGAATCCCCATCTCACCAGCAGCGGCGCCGCAAAGACGCCGCTCAGTGCCCAGGTGAGCATGACCGGCGTGACGACGCCCGCCGCCGCCGTCGCGTCCCCGCCGCGACCTCCTTGCACGTAGAGGGGCACGTAGGTGTCGAGACTCAGGAACCCGGCGCCGAAGAGGCAGCTTCCCAGGATCGCCGGGCCGACGGCACGCTGCATCACGAGGTCAGTCGGCAGGATCGGATGGGCCGCTTGCTTCTCGTGCCGCGCGAAGTAGCCCATCGCGCCGACGGTGACGACGATCAAAACGGCGATCATCGTCCACGACCAGCCTCCCGGCCCCAGTCGCGAGACCAGTGACAGCAATCCCATGCTCGCCAGCGCGAGCGCAATGACGCCCGGCAGATCCAGATCCATTTCGTGTCGCTCGCGCCGTTCGTGGTATTGCGTCGCGAGCACGAGAAGTCCGAGCAACCCGACCGGGAGATTCACCCAGAAGACCGACCGCCAGCCGAGCGTCTTCACCAGCAGCGCTCCCAGAGCCGGCCCGGCGAGAGACGAGGTACCCCAGACGGCACTGAAGAACCCCTGAATCTTCGCGCGTTCTTCCAGCGTGAAAATGTCGCCCAGGATCGTCAGCACGACGGGCATCACCCCGCCCGCGCCGAGGCCCTGGATGCCGCGAAAGACGATCAACTGCGTCATCGAATGCGAGAACGAGGCGAGCAACGAGGCCCCGCAAAAGATCGTGATCGCCGCCAGCACCACCCGTTTGCGCCCGATCGCATCCGCCATGCGACCGTACAACGGCATGGTTACCGTGCACGCCAGCAGGTAGATCGATGCGACCCAGGAATAATGCTCGAGGCCGTGCAGGTCGCCGATGATCGTCGGCATCGCCGTGCTGGTGACGGTCATCTCCATCGACACCAGCACCATCACCAGCAGCAGCGCCGCGGTAATGAAGCGACGTCGGGACCGCTGTGGCTCTGCGTCGGCTGAGAGTGCGCGAGACTCCGCCACCCGCGCGTCGTCGCGCGGCGGCAGGACCAGCGATCCCTCCTCCAGCACGCGCACGTCGCCGCCGGGCGACTCTTCGTCCAAACCCTCTTGTTTCACCGTCGTCAGTCTCTCCGTTGCAACCGCCGCCGCAACGGTAGGCCGCCGACGTGGAGAGGTAAAGCATCGCAAGCGCGGGTCCGACGGCCATCCCGGCATCGCCCCGGCTTACCGCGGCAGGGAGGTCCGGCCCAACATCGACCTGCACACGCCGTTCTAGAACCACGATCGTTCCGCTCGCATCGCTCAATTCGTGAACATTATGAAATCAGGTGGACAGCGGGCACTAGTCCGTTCAGGCGGATGGTCGCCGTCGGGCGGCGGCGTATTGTTCGATCCAGACGATCACACGCGTGTGGCTTCAGGAGAATTTCTTTTTCAAGGAGATCACACTTATGGATACCGGCATCGTCGCGGCGTTTGCGGGAACCAAAGTCCCCCAGGGCTGGGAACTGTGCGACGGACGCATGCTCGACAAGCACAACGCGCGCTACGCCGCGCTGTTCGAGGTCATCGGGACGATCCACGGCGGCGACGCGAATCCCAGCTTCCAGCTCCCGGACTACCGCGGGATGTTCCTGCGCGGCGTCGATCTCAACCGCGGGCTCGACGATGATCGCAACAACCGCCGGCCTCCCGGCAAGGGGAACACCGGCAACTCCGGCAACGCCGTGGGCAGCGTGCAGGATGACGACCTCGCGCGTCACGCGCACACCCTCCAGGGCTTCCATCTCGAAGCGCGCGAGGGACACGGCTTCGACGGCGCGGGCTTCGACACCAACTCCGGCCGATCGCACCCGATGACCCACGCGTACGGCAGCTCCGCGATCGGCGGCGCCGAGACGCGGCCGAAGAATGTCTACGTCAACTACATCATCAAGCTGTGATGTCGGGTGGGAACGCGGGCGCGCATGTTGTCGATGCGCGCCTTTGCGGGGAGCGGCGCGCGGACGCCGCTCGACGGCAGCCGTCGACGGCGTCCGGCGCCTGTGCGAAGTGGGATGTGCAAGCGTCACGAGTCCAAAATGTCCTAACCAAAGGAGCGACCAACATGGCAAAGAGTGGAACAAAACGCATGAAATCCGACGGCAAAGGTGGCGGAAAGTCCGGCGGGGGCGGCGGGTTGATCGCCTTCGACTCCGCCGAGCTGCTTCCGCGCGGCAGAAGCATCTTCCTCCGCGTCTCCGGCCGAAAGCCCTACGCGAACATGAAGGTCTCGCTGCAACCGCTCGTCTACATTCAGAAGCCCGACTACTGGGGCTGGCAGGTCGTCGGATCACTGAACGGCGTCGGGCTGCCGACAATGACGCCGTACACGGTCGAGGCCGACGTCACCCGCGGCCTGGGCAACTACGGCGTTGAAGTCATCGGCAAAAACAAGCGCAAGAAACTCGACATCCCCAGGCCCAGGACGACGCCCGCGCACACGCCGGCGCATCCGGAGGTCGCCAGGCTCCTCGATCGCGCCAGTGCCGACGACGAGACCGGCGCCACCACGAAGAAGAGGAAGAAGGACATCGAGGACCGCGCAAGCCAGCACCCGCAATACGCGCGCTGCCAGTGGCTCGGCCGCTGCTACTACTGCTACTTCGCCGGCAAGTGGTGGCGGATCGGGTGCATGTAACCGATAGCAGGCCAACACGGGACGCAGCCGCGCACGATGCCCTCCTCGCTGCCGCGCGCTGCGTCCCTCTGTTTCCCTCGCCGGCGGGCGCTCATTCGCTTCCGCGTCGGCGGCGCGACCAGAGCTGCATCGACGAGACACCCAGCGCCGCAGGCAGGATGGTGAGCAGCACGTACCACCCGGGCGCGTGCCCCATGGCCGCGAAGAGAAAGAGCACGCCACCCAGGACCGCCGGCAGCGCGGCCAGCGCCGGCCCGCTCCAGTGGCCGCGCGCAGACATCGCAAGGCTTCCCGCCGCCAGCACCGCCAGCACGATCGGCGGGACGAAAACGAAGACCCACAGCCCGTCGAAGTTCTCGGCCAGCAGGACCATCGATGCTCACGACCCCTTCGCCGCCTTCGGCGCATTCGCCGCCCCCGCGGGCGGACGGCGATATGCGAACGCCCGCGCGCCTTCCGCCATCCATTTGCCATCCACCTTGCGCGCGATCCACGTCACGTGGTGCTTGAACGGCGGCATCTCGTTCCCGTCGGCGTTCTTCATGCCGGTGATCTCGCCTTCGACGTCCACGATCGCCACGTCGCCGATGTGGCGGATGCTCTCGACCGTACCGGAGTAGGTGCTGTCCTTCATCGGGCCGGTCTGCTCTTCGGTGAAGAGCTTCTCGATCTCCGCCGTCCCTTTCGCATGACGACCAAACGGATTGATCAGATCCCCGTCGGCGGTCCAGAACGCGGCCATCGCCTTGGGATCATGCTTGTTCCACGCCTCACACCATTCGTCGTGCCGCTTGCGAATGGCGGCGTCCTCGTCGCTCGAGTCTTGAGCGCGAGCGAAAGGCGCGGGCGAGAGGGCGATGAGTGCGAGAAGAACGGGAAGAAGCAGACGCTTGGACATGACAGGCCTCCTGTGTGAAATCGCCGCCGGCTTGCCAACCGCGCCGGGCGGGATTTTTCCCTTGAGCAAGATTCCAGTATAGCCGACTCGCCTTGTTCCTCCCTGTGCAATGTGTTTTCCTGGCGCGATGGGTTCGTTTTGCAATCCCGAAGCGCGCGGTTCGATGACGTTTCCGCGTTTTTTTGCCGCCAGCGCGGTTTTTCGCCGCAAAAAGGTGGCTTCGATTGGGTTCGTTTTGCTGCCGGCGCTCTCCCCCGCGCTCGCCCGCGCGCCGCCATGCGCCATTGGCTTCGTTCCGCACATTTCGCATCACCTCGGGCACAGTCGCGGATAATCGGGCATTATTCCGACATTTGCGGACATCGTCTCGTGCATCCATCTGCCCCTCATCTTCGCTCGCCACCGATCGCGCTCTCCCTTCCTCCTGGTCGATTGCAGAAACGTGATCACGAACGTGCAACGCGGCGAAGCGATCGCGCCGAATGGGGAACGAAACCTCAAATCTTAAATCTGAAATCTCCGGTTTGCCCCGGAATGGCGTTGCAGATTCGAACGCGCACGTTCTCTCTGTCGTGGCGGCGTGAAACAGACCGGCCCTGGCTCAACCCTCGCCCGCCTTTGCAGGCCCGCGCATTTCCCGCCAAATTCGAAGAGGGCGACGCAGGCGTCGCCCGTAGCAAAATCCGGCGAATCACGGGGTTGAGACAGAGCCAGAGAGACCTTGTGACGGATTGGCGCGACAGTATAGTGATCGCTAACGAACGAGTGGCAAGATTTCCGCTCGCGAGGAACCGCAGCCATGCTCGTCATTCCCGCCGTACCGGTCACGCCGATCCCTCCCGTCCTGGCCGAATCGATCTCGCCCGCGGTGCCGATCATTTTCTTCGGAGCGATCGGCCTGGGTGTCATCGCGATGCTGTTCGTCATGATTGCGCGCATCGCCCGCGCGCAGCAGCGCGGACCCGCGCCCGCGCCCGCCCGCGCCTCCGCACCCGCGCCCGGCGCGCCGCGGCCGCGTTCGATGGCGCTGTCGCTGGGGCTGGCGGTCGGTTGGACGGCGAGCGTCGTCGGCGCGCTGCTGATCGTAATGCTCGCCACCACCCGCGGCGGCGCGCCGCGCTTCATGTACGTCGCCGCCGCCCTGCCGCTGCTCGCCGGCGTGCGGATCCTGCAAATCTGCCGGCGTCGGTGATGGCGGATGATCGCGTTCGCGATCGCGCGTTGGATCACCGCCGCCTTTACTTTACAATGTAAAGTATGACGGGGACCATCGCCCGGCTCATCCTCGCGATGTTGATTCTCCCGGCCACGGGCGCCGTGTTCATCCTGACGTTCATCGCCTTCGTCGCGCGGAGCGGCGGGCCGGGGCCGCCGACCCTCGCGGCCGTCGCCATGCTCTGGATGATCGTCTACGCGTTCGTCGCGACGTACTGGATCCTGCTGTGGCGAACGACGGTGAAGTGGACGGCGTCACGCGCATGGAAGACCGCGCTGGCCGGACTGGCGGCGCTGGCGGTGGGCGCGGGCTTCGCGGTCACGGCGACCGCGGTGAACCGGCAGGTCCCGCCGGCGATCGCCCTGCTGCTCGGCGGCGGCTTCGTGCCGATCATCTGGGTGCTGGGAACCGTCCTCCTCTGGCGCGAGACGGCGAGCGAGCGACTGGCGAGGATGTCCAAGCTGATCAACGCCCCCACGATCCTGTGCCCGGTCTGCGGCTACAACCTCACCGGCCTGCGCGAAGCCCGCTGCCCCGAGTGCGGCGGCAGCTTCACCCTCGACGAGCTGGTCGCCGCTCAACCCCAACGAGACGAACACCCGGCGGAGCTGTGACGAGGAAAGATGCTCTGTCTCAACGCGTTCTGTAGGGGCGAGGCCTGCCTCGCCCGCATTTGCGGGTTGCGCGTTTCGCACCAGATCCGAAGAGGGCGACGCAGGAGTCGCCCCTACAAAATCCCGCGAACCAGAAGGTCGAAACACAGCCTTCGCGTCACTTCTAGCTCAGCACGACGGCACTCCTATCGCAGCGCGAACTCGATGCGCTTGCCTAGCAGGTTCGCGACCTTGGCCATCGTGTTCAGCGTGATCGACGTGTTCTCCGGATCGAGCAACCGCTCGATCCCCGTGCGGCTGGTCTTGAGGCGCCGCGCCATCTCCGCCTTGCTGATCTTCTGCCGGGCCATCGCGCGCTCCAGCTCGCGGGCCAGCTTGAACTTGATGGCGGAAGCGCGGCAATCCTCGACGATCCCTTCGGATTCGAGGAAGTCTTCGAAATTCGAGCCGAGGTGCTTCTTCTTCATTGGTGTCGTCTTATCGGAGGCGTCGGGCATGATCTGTACCAAAATTTGTACGCATTGATTGACGAGATGTCAAATCCGGTAGGTGGCTGTCTGGCTGTCCCCGGTGTTCCTTGTGCTGGTCTGCCGGGCGATGTTGAAATAATCCGCGGCGAGGATCGAAATCCTGTAGGGGTAGCCCTGCGCGGGAGGATGTCATGGTGGCCGAGATCATCTGGGACCAGCAAACGCTTGCGGTGGCCGGCACGTTCGCCGTCCCGATCACGGCCATCGTCGCCTTCTTCTGGTACAAGTGGAACAAGACGCGGGCGGATTACGAGCTGAAACAAAGCATGATCGCCCGCGGCATGTCGGTGGAAGAAATGGAACGCGTGATGACGATGGGGCGGAAGTAAAACTAGCTGCGTCCCCGTTTCATTCCCCGCATGGATCAGGCGTGGCTGAAGGTTCGCGTCATCGTTATTTCTCCCGTCATCTTTAGCTCTCCCCTTTAGCTTCCCGTCACCCTATTCGCCCGCCCGCTTCATTCCTCTTCGCTTGGGCGTTGATCCTCAAGTTGTTTCATCCGCCGCTCCTCGAGGAGCCGCTTCTGAAGTTCCAGCCCGAGGGAAAAGTACTGGCCATTGACAGTAACAGCGGGCTCGCTCTGGAGCAGAGTATTCCAGTTACCGGCTAGTTTAACAGCCGCGCGGGCTAGGTCGTCGTTCATCGGCGCAGCATCGATACCTTGATCTTTGAGTTTTGCATGCAATCCTAAAACGGATTCAAATGCTTCGACCTGTTTTGGAATCGACGCGATCTTTCCTTCCTGCGTATAGCGCCGGTGAAGGTAGTTCACGGCTGACGTAATCAAAGCCGTCATGAGGGCAATAACCGCGGGATGTCCAAAGACCGACGCCCATAGTGACCCGCTCTCTACTTTTGCCAGACGTAGCGGGTATTCGCGTGTCGAAGCGCCGACGAGGGGAGATATCTCCTGATACATCTGCAACAGCGCGCCTAGCTTCTTAACTAAATCTTCCATCTCGAGGTGCGAGTGGATTAAGACCTGCAACTGTCCAGAAGCATCGACATCCGTCAGCGGCTCGGCTTCAAGATTTCGTGCGACAATGTGAAGCAATTCCCTATCGGCGGACAAGCTGGAGTACAGGTCGCGCGCTCGAGCCAGCATAATCGCCGTTTCGCTGACGCCTTTGTCCCGGTTAAATGCGATATACGCTTCCCTGAAGCCAGCGATGAGTTTTTCGTAATTGTCGGCGCGTTCCCCGGACGGCAGCG
>JAICTV010000137.1 GCA_025936175.1 Phycisphaerae bacterium | reverse complement strand
CGGGCGCCTCGCCCGTGATCCTTGCAACTAACCAGCAAACACACGGGCGAGGCGCCCGTGCCACGTCAAAATCAATCCACTTCGACGATGTTGTTCAACTCGCCGTACTCGTTGGTCTCGACGTACTTGTTGTTCGGGTCCGTGATCCACTGCCCGTCGACCACCAGCCGATAACGATACCGCCCGCGCGGGAGCGGAAGCTTCGTCGTCCACACGCCGGCTCGGCCGTTGACGGACATCGGCGTGGACATCGGCGACCAGTTGTTGAAATCGCCGGCGATCAACACCTTCTTGGCGTCCTCGAACCGCGCCGCGAAGACGACTTCATCGCCCTGCTGCTTCACGCCGTAAAACTCTTCGATCTTCTGCTGCGTGGTCTTGGCGACCGGCGCGGGCGCTGCACCCACGGGCGCGGGCGCCTCCATCTTCGGCATGTCCTCGTCCGTGATCGTGATGCGCGGATTGGCCGTGATGATCGGCTGCTCCGCGATCGCGGGCGCCTGACCGTTGCCATTGCCGGCGCCGGCCGGCGCGGTGATCGTGTTCCGTCCGAACGAAAAGTTCGTGAGCTGCGAAAGCTGCTTCGCCCGCTGCACCAGCTCCGCCGGACGGGACATCTTCTCCGTCGGCGCGGGCTCGACATCGACCGGCTTGTGCCCCATCAGCTCGCGGGCCAGGTTGACGAAATCCTTGTACCCGCGCGAACCCGGATCGTATTCCGTGATCGGCTGCCCGAAGCTCGCCGCTTCCTTGAGCTTGGTGTTGAAGTTGACGGTGCTGTCCATCAGGTAGTCGCGGAACTTGGTGCGCAGCTCGCTGAGCACCTCGCGCGCCAGCTTGGTGCGCGTGTCGTACAGCGTCGGCAGCACGCGGATGAGGATGTCCTTCTCGCACCGCTCCTTCATCAGCTCCAGCGTCTCCATCACCTTCGCCAACCCGTGCAGGCTGAAGAATCCGGTCTCCACCGGGACGATGACCTCATCGCACGCGCGCAGCGCGTTGAAGGTGATCAGCCCGACGCTCGGCGGGCAATCGACGATCGCCCACTGATAGGCGCCGCGAACCTGCTCCAGCGCTTTGGTCAGCCGGTCCTCGCGTCCCGCGCGGCCGGCGAACACTTGCTCGAACGCGGCGAGCTTGATGTTGCTGGGCGCCAGATCGAAGTCCGTCGCGATCTGCCACACGATCTCGCTGACCCGCGCCGGCTTGCCGTCGGAGTCCTCGATCAGCGCGTCGTAGATCGTGCGCTCGATCTGGTCCTCCGGCACGGCGAGTCCGACGCCGCAGTGGCCCTGCGGGTCCATGTCGACCAGGACGGTTTTCTGTCCGAGCCGCGCCAGGCAGGCGGCGAGGTTAATGCTGGTGGTCGTCTTCCCGCAGCCGCCCTTTTGATTGATGATCGCGATGGTTCGCATGACGTGGAACCTTCTTCCTTGATGGTTCGACCGATCTCCGCACCCGACAAGGGGGTGCCCGCCGCGGCCGACTGGAACTCGCCGCAGTTTTTTGCCCGCTTTTGTTATCGGAGCGAGGGCGCAGGAAACTTGAGCGTTATGGGACAACGCGGTTTTCAGCGCTAAAAACAGCGATTCTTGGTGAGTTTCGTCACACAACGCGCTCAAAGATGAAACAAACCGGGGCGGGCCGTGTCTCTTGTTTCGTCGCAGCCGGCGCGAACGTGCTTGCGCCACGCCGATTATCGGACGTCAAATGATTCGGCGTGTCGCGGCGTTCGGGCAGTTGCCAGCTTTGACGTTCGTATCGTACATCTTCACACGCACCTTGGCGGCTGAGGAGCGAGATGGCAGGCGCGCCAGCGCGTTGCGATCGGCAATCAACAGCAGATCGGCAACTGTTTCGCGTTGCATCTTGCCGATAACCAAGTAGGTTTTTTCGCCGCAAGTCACCCTTTTATCGGAGAGTACCCATGCTCGCTCGCCTCGCTCGTTCGCTTCGTCCCTGTAAGGAAAATCAGGCTGTCGTCTCGAACCATCGCGCTCCCGCGCCGATGCTCGAGCGCCTCGAGAACCGACAGATGCTCGCGGTCAGCCCGGTCATCGCCGGCTCCAAGATCAAGGGCATCAACCAGTCGGTCAACAACATCTCGACCAACTCGACCGTCATCATCATCCCCTTCGCCTCGACCGATCCGGCGGTGAGCAACGACATCACGCTCGTTGATGCGTCGAAGATCCGCATCTTCGGCTACGCCACCAACCCGCTCAGCGCGTCGCTCGGCCAGGTGAAGAAGACCATCAACGTCACCAACGCGCAGGTGCTGGCGCTGGACGCCAACGGCGACGGGACCGTCGATCACTCGCTGCTGCAGCTCACCACCGACCGCCTGATGCGCAAGGGCGGTACGATCATCCTCAACGAAGGCGCGCTCACCGATGCGAACGGCAACACGCTGGCGACGCAGACGCTCAAGACCGTCAAGGGCCAGAACAAGGAGCGCTTCACGCTCGCCTGCCGCCTGTTCACCATGACCGATCACACCCGCTTCACCAACGACATCTTCGCCGACGCCAACCCGGCCAACGCCTCGACGGCGCCCGCGGATGCGACGGTGACCGCCGGGCTGACGACGTTCCTCGGCCAGAAGGTGACCGCCGGCATCATCACGCAGGCACAGGCCGACGCCGCCATCACCCGCTACAACAGCGACGCCGCCAAGGGCACCATCCCAGACGCCAACCTCCGCGCCGCGCTCTTCTCGCTCACCGGCACCTTCGCCGAGAGCGCGATCTCGTCGTACCTCGACGGCAACAACATCACCGGCAAGCCGTACACCATCATCACCTTCCAGACGCCGACCGACACGACCGTGCCGGTGGCGCAGACCAGCGTCCGCGCCAGCGACGGCCGCCTGCGCACCATCTTCTGGCCCAAGTTCGCCGGCGAATCGTTCATCGCCCTCTCGGCGCATCTGGCGCACGAGGCGCTGCACCAGGACACCAGCACCGGCCTGCAGGAAGAGGAGACCGCCAACATCTTCGAGACCCTGATCTACGCCCAGCAGATCCAGGCGCAGATCGCCGCCGGCACCAAGCCGGTCTCGACCGTCATGTCGCAGAACACCGCGCTGGTGAACCTCGAGAACGAGAAGCTCGCGTCGTTCATTCAGTCCGGCCGCACGATCTTCCCCTACCCGGGCGTGCTCGATGCGCCGCACACGATCAACCTCTCCAGCGGCGTGTTCCCGGGCCAGAAGACGCCCGGCGACGGCCTGGGCGTCTACAGCGGCTTCGACAACTTCATCCAGCGCATCTACAAGGCGCGCGGCTCCGTCTCGCAGAACACGCCGGGCCTCCCGATCCTCAAGACCTATTCCGACGCCGTCACCGGCGGCAACCTCGCCGCCAACACGCAGTTCAGCAACACGGTGATCAACAACATCGACGCGTTCCAGAACGTGATCGGCACGCACCTGGCGATCCAGCTCGCCCAGGGCCTGCGAATGGGCCTGGCATAATCGCTGAAAGAAAGTTCGAGCGATCGAATCAGAAACCCCGCGTCACGAAGACGCGGGGTTTTTTGTTTGTGAGCGGCAGCGAAAAGCCCGGCACTCTGTGCCGCGGCCTTATCCGCGTCGGCGCGGGCGCTTCGAACCGCAAAGAGCGAGCGCCGCAACCAGAATGAGCGACGACGTCGGCTCCGGCACCGCGGACACCGAACCGATTCCGCCACCCGTCGGGATCGGCGGGCCCTGCGCGGAGAAGTTGGAGTCGATCAGGAAGTAGTCGTCGCCGTTGATCACGCCGTCGTAGTTGAAGTCGCCGTTGAACCAGCCGTGGCCGGCGGCGGGGAAGCTCGAATCGATCTGGAAGTAATCGTCACCATTGATAACGCCGTCCAGGTTCGCATCGCCGGCGTAGGTGTAGGCGACGAGCGTGTCGCTCGCGCCGACGCTCGTGCCGCCGAACGTTGCCAGACCCAGATCCGAATTCGATGCGGCGCCGACGCTGGTGAGCGTGTTCCCGCCGGTGGCGCCGGATTGCGTGGTGACGATGCCGGCGCCGAGGAAGTCGCCGCCGTTGTAGCCGGAGGCGATCAGGCCCGTGGCATCGGTGTAGGCGGCGCCGTTCCAGGATCCGACCGGCTGCGCGGTGAGGACGATCTTGCGATTGGTGAGGTCGATGCGCCCGGTGCCGCCGGCGCCGACGGCGCCGGTCGTGAGCGTGCCGGAGGTGATCTTGAGCGTGCCGCCGCTGTTGGCGTTCCAGGTCGTCACCCCGGGCAGGTTCGCGGTCGCGCCGCGGAACTCGAGCGTGCCGGCGTTGACGTTGACGGTGCTGGCGGTGAGCGAGCCGGTGTTGGAAGGGTTGGTCGGCGGCGCGGAGGAGTCGCCGGCAATGATGAGCGTGCCGGCGCCGAGCTTGTTGAGCGTGCGCGATCCGCTTGCGCCGCGGGTGTAGATGCTGCCGGTCAGCAGGAGGGAGCCGGTGCTCACGCCGATCGTCGAGACGTTGGAAGGTCCGCTGAGCCCGAGGTTTCCGGCGAAGGTGTTGCTGCCGCCGAGGTTGTCGAGCTGTCCGAGGCCGGATGCGCCGTTGCCCTCGAGGTTGATCCACTCGCTGGTCGCGTAGTTGAAGCCCGCGGGGGACGAAGCGGGCGCGCGGAAGGCGATGGTGGAGTTGGAGCCGGCGAGCTGGAACGTGTTGCCGGTAGCCCCGGTGGGACTGCCGGCGGCGCCGAGCGCGCCGTCCTTTTCAAGGATGAGCCGACCGCCGTAGACGCGCGTGAGGTTCGAATAGGTGTTGGGAGCGGCGCCGGTGAGGACGACGTCCCCGTCGCCGCTTTTTGCCAGCGTCGCGCTGACCGCCGTCTGGTCCTTGACGACGTTGGAGAGCACGAGCGTCGCGCTCGCGGCGGCGGAGACCTGGTTGATCAGCGGATCGGTGCCGCCGGAGGCGCCGCCCGCCAGCGTGATCTGCCCGACCCATGTGTTCGTGCCAAAGGAGCTGTCGAGCGCGCCGGTGCTTCCGGGCGGCGTGATGCTGATGCCGATGAGTCCCGCGCCGCCGAGCGTGAGCGGGAGATTGATGCTCACGTTGTTGGCGAGTTGGACCGTCCCCCCGTGGCCCGCCGCGCCGGGCGTGGTGACAGTTTCAGTGGTGACGACGCCGCTGGTGCCGTTCAGCGCCGTGGCGCTGGCGATCTGCAGGATCCCGTCGTTGACGGTTGTCGCGCCGGTGAAGTTGTTCGTGCCGGTGAGGACAAGTTTGCCGGCGGTGTTGTTCATCGTCAGCGTCTTGCCCGGGCCGGTGATGTTGCCGTTAAAGGTGCTGACGGCGGAGCTGGCGTAATTGACCGAGCCGGTGATGAGCGACGTCGAGCCGATGCCGGAGATCGTGCCCGTGCCGTTGACCGTGACGTTCGCCGGCGCGGTGAGGTTGGCGCCGGAGTTGATGTTGAGATTTCCCGCCGAGACGGTGACCGCGCCGCTGACGCTGCCGATGCCGCTCCAGTTCCCGCCGCCGGCGATCACGTTGAGCGTGTTGGCGATCGAGCCGGTGTACGTGGTGCCCTGGAAGACGAGGCTGGAGAAGTTGATGTTCCCGCCGCCGCCGAGCGTCGTGGGCTTGTTGATCGTTCCGGAGCCGGTCACGGTGCCGCCGCTGATCGCCGCCGTACCGGTGCCCCCGAGCGTGCCGGTGACTTGCAGTGATACGGAGATCGTGTCGCCGGGCGTGTTCACCACGCCGCTGTAGAGGTGCAGGCCGCTCGCGCCCCAGGTGAGGGGTGAGCCGAAGGTGAGCGGGCCGAGCGCGGTGGACGCGGAGACGCGCACGTTGGTGCCGAGCACGACGGACTTATTGATCGTCCCGTTGCCGGCGAGCGTGGTGCCGGCGTTCATCGTCAATCCGCCGCTGCCCCCGAGCGTTCCGGTGACGGTGAAGGTATCGGCGGTAACGGTGGTGGTTGACTGAACGGAGCCGGAGCCCGCCCACGTCCCCCCGCCGGCGCCGACGGTCAGTGACCCGTTGATCATTCCCGCGCCGCTGAGGTTGATCGTCCCCGCGTTGGTGAGCGTCGCGCTGCCGATCAGCGTCCCGCTGCCGGCGAGGGTGCCGGCGTCGATATTGGTTTGCGTCGCCTGCAGGCTGCTGGACGGGCCGAGCGTGAAGGCCGCGTTGTACGTGTTGACGCTGACGGTTCCGTTGATGACCAGGCCGACGCCGTTCCAGTTGCCTCCGTTGGCGGTGAGGTTGCCCATGATCGTCCCGCCGGAGGCGAAGTTGATCGCGCCGCCGGTGACGATCGTCGCGTTGCCGTTGATCACGCCGGAGCCGGCGATCGTCCCGCCGGCGTTGACGATGACGGTTGAAGCGAGCGCGGTGGATCCGGTGAGGTTGAGGGTGCCGGCGTTGACGATGGTGGGGCCGGTATAGGTGCTGGTGTTGCTGACGGTGAGCGTCCCGGTGCCGTTTTTTGTCAGCCCGCCCGCGCCGGAAATGATGCCGCCAAAGGTGGCGTTGAAGGAGTTGGTATCGATCGACCCGCCGCCGGCGTTGAGCGCCACGTTGCGCGTCTCATTGATCGCGGCGAGGGTGCGGAGCGTGCCGCCGCCGGACAGGACGATCGCGTTGGACGTGCCGAGGTTGGAGGGCGTGGTGTACGCCAGCGTACCGCCGTTGACGATCGTGTTGCCGGTATACGAGTTCGTGCCGCTCAGCGTCAGCAGGTTCGGCCCGGTCTTGGTGACGGTGGTTCCGGTGCCGGAGATGGCGTCGCACGTGATGTCACCGCCGTTGGCGTCGAAGGTGACGGGGTTTCCGTTCCCGCGCACGCCGCCGGTCGCGCTGATGCCGTTGAGGTTCACCGCCCCCAGCGTCGCGCGGATCGTCCCGCCGCCGGCGCCGATGTTCAGCACGCGATGCAGGATGATCGCCGGGGAACCGGTGTACTCGAGCGCGCCGCCGCCCGAGAGGTTGATGTCGGCGGAGGAATTTCCCAGCGGCTGATTGACCGTCGCGGTGGAGTTGATCGAGTTGACCGAAAGCGTCCCCCCGGCGACGGTGATGCCGCCGGTGAAGCTGTTGGTCCCGCTCAGCGCGAGCCTGCCGGCGCCGGTCTTGCTGATCGCGTGCGAGCCGACGCCGTCGATCATGATCGCGCTGATTGTCAGCTCGCTGGCCGCAGCGCCGTCGGCGACGTCGAGGGTGGTCGTTCCGGCGCCGGTGCCGAGGGAGAGCGCGCCGTTGGAGATCGTCCCGCCGGTCCCGACGCCGTTGTAGCTGACCGTCGGGCTGGCGCCGCCGAGCGTGATCGCGCCGGCGCCGCTGAGCGTGCCGTCGCCCATCGTGATCCCGCCGACGATGTCGTTGAAGTTGTTCATCGAGAACGTCGCGCCCGAGCCGACCACGACGGTCGATGAATCGGGAACGACGTCGCTGTGCCCGAGCAGCAGCGAACCCTGCGCGACGGTGGTGGCGCCGGTGTAGGCGCCGGCGGCGCTGAGGATGAGCGTCCCCGCGCCGGTTTTGGTCAGTCCCGGACCTCCGCCGATCGGGATCGAGACGGTGAGTTGATCGTTCGCGGCGACGGTGTTGATGACGTACTCCGCGCCGCCGCCGATGGGGGTCGTGATGCTCGCCCCGGCCCCGCCGCTGATCGCGCTCGCTCCCCCGCCGGACTTGATGATCCCGCCGTTGACGAGCGTGAGCGTTCCACCGGCGGCCATGTCCAGGCCGACCGTCGCGCCGGCGAGATTGAGCGTGTTGATCTGGATCGACGGCTGCGCTGCAACACTGCTGGAGAGCTTCACGTGGCGACTGGTGATCATCGACGTCGCGTAGTCGCTTGCCCCCGCGCCGACGACCATCGCTTTCATGAACGGCGCGGTGGTGACAGAGTAGACGGCGTAGTCCGCGCCGTTGACAAAGGTCCCCTGGTCAACGAACGACCCGGCCGCGAGGTTGGTGAACGACATCAGCGCCGACGGGCCGGCGGCGGTGATGTTCAGCGTCGCGCCGCTGCTGCGCGTGTACGTGCCGAAGCTGAAACCGGGACCGAACCCGCTGATCTCGGAGATGGCAGAAGCGCCTGCGGCGACGGCGAGGTTGCCGGTGGTCTCCACCGTCGAGCTCGAGCCGTTGCCCACCATCGCCAGCGTCCCACCGTTGAGCGTGACCGAAGCGTTCGCCAGCCGGTTGGAGTTGTTGGCGGCGGAGCTGTCGAGGGTGATCGTCCCGCCGGCATTGATCGTGAAGCCGCTCGCCGATGTCAGCGTCCCGTTCGCGCCGTCGAGCAGAAGGTTGCCGTTGTTGACCGTGACGGAACCGGCCAGCGTATTGGCCGCGGGGAGATTGAGCGCCCCGGCGCCGGACTTGACGAGCGAGCCATTCGTCACCGGAACGTTGACCTGTACGTCGATTGCCGCAGCGCCGTCAGGGATGTTGAGCGTGCGTGTCCCGCCGGCGAGATCGACGGTCCCCGTGCCGGTCGTGTTGATCATTCCGGCGCCCCCCGCGAAACCCGCCAGCGTCGCGTCGCCGCCGACGCTGATCCTCCCCGTCCCCTGCATGTTGATCGCGGCGAAGGTGAGGCTCCCGCCGTTGACGTTGAGCGTCCGCGTCGTGTCGAGCTGGATCGTGTGCCCGCTGAAGGCGCCGGTCCCGGAGATCGTCACGTTCGAATCGAACTCCGTCCCGGTCGTCCCCGCGCTCAGATCAATCGACCGCGGCGCGTGCGGCGTGAAGATGACTGACAGCGACCCGCCCGTGATCGCCAGCGTCTCGCGCGTGATCAGCTTGCGGACCGTCTGGTTTCCCGAATTGACCGTGATCGCGCCGCTGAAGCCGGCGTTGTCGAGAATGACGGTGTCGATGTTGTTCGGCAGGCGGGCGGCGGGGCCTTTGCCACTCGGATCGATGTCGCTGTTCCAGTTGTGGACGTCGCTCCACAGGCCGTTGGAGACGCTCGAACCCTTCACCCACAGCGCCGGCACGAGCTGGTCCTTGAGCACCTCCAGATCGCCGTGCAGCACGTCCACATCCACCGGCGTGATCCCGGCGACGTTGGTGTTGCTGCTCCCGTACTGCCAGAAGACCCACGGCTGCGGCGTCGGATAAGGCTGCCCCGCCGGGTACCACACGCCGTACACGTTCGCAGTCAAAGGCGACGGCGTCGGATCGATGTTCTGGACGTCGATCGCTTCCGGGTTGGTCTGGTTCGGCCAGCGCGCGACCCAGTTGGTCGGCATCGCCGCCGGCACCGTCGAGTTCACCTCGTTCAGCGCGTAGTTCTGGTTGACGTAGCAGATCGGGCTGACGCCCTTGGCCGCAAGGATCGTATTGGCAAAGTCGACGCAGAATGTGGAGAGACCCGCCGTGCTGAGCGTGTCGCCGGCTTCGAGGTCGAAGACCGGACGAATGAACCCCGGCTTCATCCACGCGCCCGACGCCTGAAGCATGTGCCGCGCTTCGTCCGCGCCGGTGTTGGCCGAGTCGCTGACGTTGAACAGGCCGGAGTTGAAAATGTCCGCGCGGCCGAAGTGGTACGGGCCGATGTAGATTCCCGCGGCGACGGCGCGGGTCGCATTTTGCTCGAAGTAGAGGTCATCGTAGCGCTGACCGAGCGTGTTCTTGCGCGCGGAGTTGTTGGCGTTGGTCTCGTCGTAGTAGCCGCTCGTCCCGCCGCGATCGGAGCGGAGGAAGACGAAGTCGCGGCCTTGAGCCTTGACGTTGTTCCACGTCGTCTGGCTGAGGTTCCCCTGCCAGTCGGAGATGTCAACGCCCTTGAGGCGCTGCGCGTTCGCGACCGAAGGCGACATCGCCGCACACGCGGCGACCGCCGCCGCGCCGGCGACGGCGCAGAATCCTCGACGATTGCCCCACCGACGTGATCGAACGGTCATCCGAAGCTCTCCCTCTCGCGGACGAAGCGGCCGGTTTTGAGTTATATAATTCTACCCCAAGTTTGCGAAAGTGCATCCGGATTTTACTGATTTAAGCCGGTCGCGCGCCTACCGCACCTGCAGCGTTTCGCCTTCGAACGTGATCCCCAACGGCGCGATCTCCACTGCTTTTCGATTCCCCTCCTTCGCGACCGTCCCCGCGATCCATGCGCCATGTCCGCAGCGCCGGGCGATCGTGAGACATCGCTCCGCGTCTTCCGACGCGACGTATGCCGCGAAACCAGCGCCCATGTTGAACGTCGCGTACGCCTCGCGAACGTCGATCGGGCCGGCCTTCATCAGAAACGCGAAGATCGGCGCGACTTCACCGACATCGCTCATGTGATAGACGAACGGCTCGTCCAGCCGCATCAATTTTCGCCAGCCGTGCCCGGTGACGTGCGCGAGATAATGCGGGCGCAATCCGTCGCGCTGCGCGGCGGCGACGAAGTCGGCGTAGATCGCCGAGGGATCGAGCAGCGCTTGGCCGTACGTGCGGCCGTCGCCGATCTTCGTGAGATATCCCTGCGGCAATCGGTCGGCGAGCGCGCGACAAAGCGTCAAACCGTTCGTCTGCACGCCGCTGCTCGCCAGCAGCACGATCGCGTCGCCGTCGCGCACGTCACCGGCGATCCGATTTGACTTGGGCGCGATCCGTCCGATCGCGCTGCCGGCCCGGACGATTCTCACGGTATTGACGATCCCCTGCAACGCCGGCGTGTCCCCGCCGCCCCACCCCGCGCCGGCGCGACGACAGCCCTGCGCGAACCCGCGCGCCAGATCTTCCGCGCGGCTGCTGTTCTCGAACCAGCCCGAATCCCCCACCGCCGCATGCATCGCCACCGAGATCGGCAGCGCGCCGGTCGTGATCAGATCGTTGACGATCGTCGCGACCGTATCGATCCCGACATTCGCGTAATAGCTCTTGCCGGTCAGCTTGAGCATCGCGTCGGCGACGAGGTTTTTGGTGCCTAAACCCTCTTCGACATGCGCGAGATATTCGTTCGGCGTCTCGATGAGGTACGCGCTCTCGCCGCGGACTCCCGCCGGCTCGGACAAACCCTGCCGCGCGAGCAGATCGACCGTCCCGGCGGCCTCGCGCTGGCATGCGCGCTTGAACGCGTCGAGCGTGTCGTAGCGCACGCCGCTCTGCTCGTAGCTCATCGAAGACATTCGGGAGTCGTTGTACGGATTTCCCCGCCGAGCGCCAATTGCTCCCGAGAACGTGGATAGTAGATGGTGGATAGTGGATGGTATCTCGCGCCGCTACCATCCACTATCCAGCATCGACTATCCACGCCTTTTTTCGACCGATTCGAATATATTCCCCACATGTCTGTCCCGACCGCGTTGATCCTCTTCGCGATGATGCTCGGCCCCGGCGGGAACGAGCTGCTCGACTACGTCCCCAGCCAGCCTTACTGGAAGCTCAAGAATGTCATCCCCACCGCCGACAACATCGCCGCGGAGTTGATGGCGATCAAAGCCGGGGACACGAGCAAGGCCGCGCAGGTCCGCAAGCTGATGGCGCTGCGTTCGCTCGGGGAGATGCAGAATGCCAGCGTCATCCCGATGCTCCAGCCTTTCGCCGACAGCACCGAGCCCTTCGTCGCCGATTACGCCCGCCGCGCCATCGCGATGGCAAAGCACGAGAAGGTCCCGGCGCGGGCGGCGCTTCCGCCGCCGCAACTGGCCAACGAGCTCGGGCTGCTGCCGGTGCATTGCTCGACGATCGTCCAGCTCAGCGAGCGGGGAGACGTGTCGGCGGATCCGAACACGCTGCTGGCTCAGTTCCCGCTCGAGCCGGGACAGGATCGCGTCGCGCTGGCCGACGCGTTCACGATGCGCCTGGTCGATCTCGCCGAGCGCGTCGGCAACGTCCGCGTGGACGCGATCACTTTCGGCCTGAGCGACGACGTCAGCCCGATCAGCGGCTACTTCGTCGCCAGCATCCGCGGCGCCTTCGACGCCGACGCGATGCGCGGCGCGATGCAGACCATCGCCGGCGACCCACGCGACTGCGACGGCCTGCCCGTCTACCACTTCGGTCCCGCCGCCGCGGTCTTCGTCGTCGATTCCAGTCGGCTTGTCCTCATCAGCGGCATGCACCGCGAGCTGCTGCCGCTGTCGGAAATCGCGGGCTACGTCAAGGCGCATCAGACTTCCCACGTCACGACGCAGGCGCTGCTGCGCATGCTCAAGACCGTGGACATGACCAGCCCGATGTGGGGCATCTGTCAGGTCTCGCCCGCGTATCAGCAATCGACCTTCCTGACGGACATCGAAGCCCTGCGCCTGACCGCGCTGAAGGATGGCCGCGGGCTGACGCTCGAGCTGCGCGCCCGCGGCCGCACCGCCGACGCCGCACAACACGCGATGAACGCCTTTCTCGACGACGTCACGCACCTGCAGGCCAAGCTGCACATCGCGAGCCTGAACAGCGCGTTCGTCGACCCGCTCGAGCGCCTGATGGCCACGGTCCGCGGCGAGCGCAACGACCTCGTCGACACGCTCACGGCCGCTATCCACTCCACGCCGCCGGAGCTTTATCGCATGGCAATGATGTTCGATCCGCCAGTGAACGCCGTCGCCCAGCGCATGGCGCGTGCGACGGCGACGCAGCCGGCGACCCGTTAAAAACCACCGATACGATGACCGCTCAAGACATCATCCGGCAACTGAAGCTTGAAAAGCACCCGGAGGAAGGCGGCTACTTCCGAGAGACGTATCGGTCGCCACTGTCGGTCCCGCGCGAGCACCTGCCCGGCGCGTACTCCGGCCCGCGCAGTTTCTCCACGGCGATCTACTACCTCATCACTCCCGACAGCTTCTCGGCGCTGCACCGCCTGCCGGGCGAAGAAATCTTCCACCACTATCTCGGCGGCGCCGTCGAGATGCTGCTGCTTCATCCGGGCGGACAGAGCGAGATCATCACGATCGGCAAGGACCTCTCGCGCGGACAGTCGCCTCAAGTGATCGTCCCGGCGAACGCGTGGCAAGGTTCGCGCTTGATCGACGGAGGACAATTCGCCCTGCTCGGCTGCACGATGTCACCGGGATTCGACTACGCCGATTATCAGCACGGGTCGCGCGACGAGCTGATTCGAAGCTATCCGTCGCAAGAGCGTCGCATCAGCGCGCTGACGACCGAGCCCGCTTGACACGACCGCCCAACACTGCGACCGTTGTCGCCCCACATTTAACCGAGAAGGAGCGCCAACAATGTCCAAAACCTACGCCTCCGAACCCGCCATGACGATCGATCCCAACAAGAGCTACACCGCCACCATCGAAACCGACGCCGGCACCATGACCGCCGAGCTCTATCCCAAGATCGCCCCCAGGACCGTCAACGCCTTCGTCTTCCTCGCGCGCGAGGGGTACTACGAAGGCGTCATCTTCCACCGCGTGATCCCCGGCTTCATGATCCAGGGCGGCGACCCGACCGGCACCGGCACCGGCGGTCCCGGCTACAAGCTCAAGGCCGAGTTCAATGACATCAAGCACGAGCGCGGCGTGCTCTCGATGGCGCGCACGAACGATCCCAACTCCGCCGGCTCCCAGTTCTTCGTCATGCACGCCAACAGCCCGCACCTCGACCACCAGTACACCGCCTTCGGCAAAGTGACGGCGGGCGCCGACGTGATCGATAAAATCGCCAACGCCCCAAAAGGCGCGCAGGACCGGCCGAAGAACCCGACGAAGATCAAGAAGATCACTATTAGCGAAGGATGACCACAAATGTCATGGCAGCACGCCATCATTCCGCCACGACCTGGTACACGTTCCCGTGCGAATGATCGCATACGTACACCTCTCCCTCCACGTCCTCCCCGAACGCTGACGGCTGCACGCGGTTGAGCGTCGGCTTGCCGTCCACTGTCACGCGCAGCTCGTCGTTCGCGAGCAGCTTGCCGCTCTCGTAGCGCAGGCCGAAGAATCGGCCGCTGACGTAGTCGGCGTAAATATAGATGCCGTCGAGCGCGGGGAACTTCTTGCCGCGATAGACGACGCCGCCCGTGACGGAGGCGCCCTTGTCGCGCGCGTATTCCACGATCGGGTCGATCAGGTTCGTCGCCGCATTTCGCTCGGGTTTGAACTCGTGCCTGGCTTCGCGCAAATGCCAGCCGTAATTCCCGCCGGAGGTCAGCACGTCAATCTCCTCCCACGTGTTCTGCCCGACGTCGCCGGCGTAGCAGGCGCCGGTCTTGCGGTCGAAGCTGAAGCGCCACGGATTGCGCATGCCCAGCGTCCAGATCTCCGGGCGAAATCGTTTATCGTTGACGAACGGGTTGTCCTTGGGGATCGCATAAGGCATGCGGTTCGACGTGACGTCGATGCGCAGCATTTTGCCGAGCAGTTCCTGCGGGTTCTGCGCGCGGTTGCCCGGATCGCCCGCGGATCCGCCGTCGCCCATGCCGATGTAGAGCATCCCGTCCGGCCCGAACCTGACTTGCCCGCCGTTGTGATTCGGGTACGGCTGCGGGATCTCCAGCAGCACGCGCCGCGTGGACGGATCGACGTGGTCGGCCGACGGGTCGGCGTGGAATTCGGCGATCACCGTCCGCAGCGACGAGCCGCGGCCGGTCGTGTAATCGACGTAGAAGTAGCCGTTGGTCGCGAAGTCCGGATGAAACGCCACGCCGAGGAAGCCGCACTCGCCTTGGAACGTGACGTCGTCGCTGATGTCGAGGTACGCCGACTTCAGCGAGCCGCCCTGATCAAGCCGCTTGATCCGCCCCGGCTGCTCGACGACGAAGAAGCGCTTGCCGTCGGTGACGAGATCGACCGGCGAGCTCAAACCTTTGGCCATCAACTTGAGCGACAGCCGCGGCCCGGTGCCCATCGGCGGCGATGCCGCGCCCGTCGTGCGATCGCACGCGACGAGCGCGATGCAGAGGACAAATAACACGAGACGCTTCATTGGAGCTCGGGAGAGCAGAAGATCATCCCCGGGCTCCGCTGCGCTACGCCCGGGGCGTAGCGCAGCG
>JAICTV010000315.1 GCA_025936175.1 Phycisphaerae bacterium | reverse complement strand
CTTCCTGAACCGCCGCGCGGGCGTTGTTGAACGCGCGGGTCTGCTCATCCATCACGACCTTCACGGTGTCGAGCAGCTGCTGCGTGTTCTCAGCGTCCTTCTCGCCGAACTTCGCGTCGTACGCGCGGAAGACGCAGTTGATCGCGATCCGCGCGGCATTGGGGTCGCGATCGGTGAAGTTGACGATCACCAATTCGCCGTTGCGCGGGTGGGTCGCCGTCAGGCTCTTCGTGAACTCTTCTTTCTCCTCCGGGGAACTTCCGCGGCCGAGGGCTCTCCACTCCGGGTCCTCCATGGCTGCGATGATGACCTGCTGGTCCTGGATCAGCGCCTCTTGAGCCTCGACGAACGCATCGAACATCGGCATCAGGCCGTTCTGGTCGCTCTGGTAGACGAGGCGCGGAAGGTTGGGTCGCACCCGCAACAGCGCGGTGCTCTGGTAGGTCGGCTTCTGCAGGCGGTATCCGACCAGCGCGCCGGCGGTGAGACCGATGATCGCCAGCGTCACCGCCACCCAATAACGACCGCGCAGCAGCGCGTGCACCTGGAGCAGCGGGTTCGACGCGGCCGGCGCCAGCGACTCTTCGCCCGTCACCCCCATCATCGCGCCGTCGGGGAGATAGCCGCCCGAAGCCACCATCGCGTTTTCGGAAGAACTGCTACTGCTCATGCTTCCCACCGTCACTGATCGCCCGCAACACCGGTTCGACGTAGGCGATGAACTCATCAACGATCTCGGCCCGCCGCGCCGGCGTCACCGCCGGATCGTCCTGCACGATCTGAATCTGACCGGCGCCGTAGAACTTGCGCTGCCGGTCCTGCGCCGCCAATTCGACCGCGTCCATGTTCCGGCACGTTTCGCCGCCGCGCATCGTCAGAAAGTTGTCCACCGCCAGGGCGGCGGTCATCTCCTGACGGGCGCGCGTGAAGACGTACTCGGTCCCGTGAACCGCCTGACTGTCCGCGCGCCAATCCTGCTCGGATTTGTTCTCGAGCTTCCATCCCTGTCCGGGATAGCAGACCGGCGGGTAGTGCCCCAGGATGTCGCGGGCGTCGCGGACGTGTACGAGCAGAAGCGTCACCGATTCGTTCGTGCTGATGTTGCGGAAGCGGCGGGAAAGAATGATGTTCGGATGGAGCATCCTTACGGCGGCCTCCGGAACCGGCGTGTCGGTCCCGAGCCACGACCCGAAGGCCAGCGGCAGCCTTTCCACCGCGGTGCGCACGTTGGCGTGGTACGAGTCGGTCTGGGCCGGCGACATGCGCAGGAACGCGCGGTCGCCCAGCAGCGCGAGCAGGATGACGCCCGTCGCCAGCAGCGGCAGCCGACCCGCTCCCGCGCCTCCCGCGTGCGAATTGGTGTGGTGAATCGTCATCAGCGACCGATCGTTGCCATATCGAACGCGAGCGGAAACGGTGCGACCGGCACCGCGAACCATTGCAGCGCCCGGATGACGCCCATCAGAGAAAAGAACCCGATGAACAACATCACCCACCCGCTGGCATCGTGAAAGGCCTGGGCCGTCGTCGCGCTGCAGTTGCCGTACACCCAGACCGTCGGCACCAGCCGGATTACGTTGCAGATCACGGCCGACAAGGGGCTCAGCAGCACGATCAGCACGCGGACATAACCGCGCAGAGGCGTCGTCAGCGCGAACGCGAAGCAGACCAGCATCAGCGCAAAGGTCATGCGCATCCCGTTGCACGCCTCGCCGATCGCCACGTCCACGCCGTTGATCGTCAGCAGGTTTCCCGATTGATCCACCGGGATCCCGGCCAGCTCGCACACCGCCCGCGTGGCGCTCGCTGTCGAGCTTTGCAGCGGGATCGCGATGCGCTGTCGCACGCGGCCGGGGACCGGCACGAGGAACATCAGCACGAGGAAAACCGGGAGAAAATCCCACAGAACTTGCTTGCCCAGCACCGTCAACGCGCATCCGATCGCCACGATGATCGCCCCGCCGTGCCAGAACGATTCGATCAGCCTCGCCTCACCGAGCAGATACATCGCCGCGCCCAGGAGCGTCAGCACCGGCCCGATCCACTGCCCCGTCGGGCGACAGTGACGGATCCGCCCGCGCCGCACCCACATCAGCCACGCCGCGATGACCGGCACCAGGAGGATGTGGCTCGACTCTTCGTCCTTCAACCCGATCCGGATCAAATCGGACCACGCCTGCCAGGTGAGCGCCATGCCCGCCGCCGCCAGGCCCACGGCCAGGAACAAGTGGCGCGGCCGCCAGCCGTTGCGCTGGAAAAGTCGATATGAGAATCCCGCAACGCTCATGTAATCCTATTCAAGCGCGGCGCGTCGGCCGACGGAAACCACCTGCCGCAGCACGCGCTCGTGTCGGCGGATCACGGCGCCGCCGCAGATGATCGAATGGGCACAAGCGGCGCCGGCCTCGACGGTCGCGTTTCGCAGCACGACAGTGTCGTGCAGCACCGCGTCCCGCGCGACCAGCGCGCCGTGCTCGACGAGCGAGAACCGCCGCCGCCAGTGCTCCGCGAACGCCCCCCGCCGGACCTCCGCCCCGCCGCTCCCGGACAAATCCGGCGCCCGCGCGTGGGTGTAGGCGGCGACCGCTTCGATGTAATCCTTCGGTGTGCGGATCGCGATCTTCGCGGCAACCGCGCGGCTGGCCACGCGGATGTCGTGACGCCTGGCCATCAGCGGAAGGCCTTGTTCCTTCAGATCGACGAACCCCACCGCCGGCAGATCGCGCAGCGCGCCGCAGCGCACGACCATCAGCGAAACCGGAGCGCCGTCGTCGCTGGCGAAGACCGTCACGTCTCCCGCCACCGGCGATGCGAGCACCAGCTCCGCTAATGGGACGAGCAGCACCTGTGCCGCATTGACGACGAGCAGCATGTCATCGTCGTCGTAGCCCTCGGCCAGATCGCGGAGCACGCCCCCGGTCCCGCGCAGCTCGGCCGGATCTCTCTGAATCGTGAAATTCGCCGCCTGGTCCTGCGGACGCAGCGCGGGGGCGCGGGTGGATTGCCCGAGCACGATACGGCACGGCGTCGGGTGAAGCGTTTGCAGCTCGTGGTTCAATCCGCCGATCTGCTCCCGCCACATGTCGAGCAGCACCTGATCCGGCGCCAGCGGAAGCTCGAGCAGCGACCGATCGATCGCCTCGGCGAACGCCGACTTGCGGATCGTCCCGTCGAGCAACACCACCGCCCGCAACTTCCGCAGCCGCTCCCGCAGCGGCGAGGAAATGGCCGGTTGTCGCAAGGCGCGCACGACCGCGCGTCGTGGCGGCGTCGCGAGGGCTTGCGCGCCCGCCGCGGTCACCACGCCCTCGCCCTCACTGACGGCTAGATCGATTGACATCGCCCTCACCCTCACCCGTTGGCCAACACCGCCCCGCCGGAAACGTGCCGCCCCAGCTCGACGTCCGCCGCCGCCAGCCCCACCCCCGCGTCAAGCGACGACGCGCCACGCCGCTTCCCGTGGAAGATGAAGCTCCGCACCGCCTGCAACAAATCGCTCGACGCGTGCGGCCCGATCTGCTGTGCCGCCGAAATCTCATTGAGCTGATCGAGCTTCTCGAGCAGTTCCGCTTCGTCCATCGCGACGTTGACGCGGCCGAAGGCCCCGAGCTTCTTCGCCGTCGCGACCTGGTGATCGTTGCGCGTCTCTTTCAGATCGCCGCGCCGCGGCATGACGAGGATCGGCTTGCCCAGCTCCAGCGCCGTCAGGATCGATCCCATCCCCGCGTGCGCGACGAGCAAGTCCGCCGACTCCACCTTGGCGCGGAACGCCTGCGGCTCGAGCTGCTTCGTGTAACGGATGTGCGACGGGCGGTAGATGTGATCGCCGACCTGCGCGAAGACGTCCTCGCCGCGACTGGTTTGTCTCGCCCATCGATCGACCGCGGCGATGAGCCGGTCGAACGGCATCTGCGCGCCCACCGTGACGAAAATCATAGAACTGCTCCGGCGAAATGCGGTCCCTGCGGCCGCGCCAGGTGCGGCCACTGCGTCAGCCACAAATCGGCATGACGCCCGATCTTCTCCCCCGACATGGAGAGCTGTTCGACGTTGGCGATGCTGTCGATCCACACCGTCCGCGCGCCGAAGAAGCGCCCGACCCGCAGCGCGAAGAAGCCCGGCGCCGCGCCCGTCGAGACGATCACGTCCGGCCGCTCGATTAGCAGGATCACGATCAGCCGCAGCGCCATCCACGCGAGCTTCAACTTGTTCCATCGCGTCGCGTCCGGGACGACGTGGAACCGCCGTGTCGCGCCGGAGATTTGCGAGCGATAGGCGTCGCTCACGGTGACGAAGGCGATGTCGCAGTCGTCGAACGCCGGCATCAAGCGCAGCAACTGCACCCAGTGCCCGCCGCCCGAGGCGACGGCCAGCACTCGTCGTTGACGCGATGGGACTTTGAGGAACTTCAGCATCGAGACGCTCCGTTGTCTTGGCGCGGAAGTGAGTTGAGCGATCAATCAGGTCTGCAGATTGGCGACAGGAACTGATGTCGTGACGGGCGTCCGCAACTCGGACGGCTGGTTCGCGGGCAAACGCGAGCTCTGATCGCGTTCCCACTCGAGATTCGCCCCACGCAGCCGCTTCCAGGCTCGAACCCGCGCGACGCCTTTGACGAAGCAATACACCGCCAGCGCCGGCCACAGCCCCGGCCGGCGAACGAGCGATCGCAGCGCGCCGCCGTTCGTCGCGCCACGGTTCTGCCAGAGGTGCGGAAACATGCGGCGAAGCTGCGCGGTGCCCAGGTGACTGCGGGTCTTAATCCGAACGAGCTCCGCGAGCGTGCGCGGCGCGTAGACGGTTGAAGTGCAGTCATGCAAGGTCACGCGCTCGTCGTCACGGAACTGCAGCCGCACGAACCCGTCGTCGGCGATGACGTTCGGGAACTCGCCGAACCGCTTGCGCCCCGCCTCGCTCAACGCGTACACGCCGGAGCCGCCGATTCCTTCCCGCGACGAGGGCAGCAGATCATTGATGCGATAAAAAGCGCGTACCGCCCAGGAACACCCCGCCAGTTCAAACCGGGCCCGCGGCGCCGCG
>JAICTV010000313.1 GCA_025936175.1 Phycisphaerae bacterium | reverse complement strand
TACATGCTGACCTTCAACCCGCGGGGTTATCTGCGTCGCAAATAGCCAACTCCGCGCCTGCGGGCATGGCGCGCTTCAGTCGCGGCATGAGCGCGCCCGTGCGATCGCGATAATCCGCGTACGTCTTGCCGTAGTGTGCGAGCAGATCGCGCTCCTCGAACGGGATCGCGATCAGCATGTACGCCGTCATCAGCACGGCGAAAACCAGGTGCGTGACCGTCATCGTCGGCGTCGCCCAGAAGGCGGTCATCCATCCGACGTAGAGCGGGTGGCGGATGTAGGCGTAGATGAGCGGCGTGCGGAACGGCGGCTGATCGTGCGCTTCGCCGCGCAGGTGCAGGTACACCTGCCGCGTGCCGAAGAGGTCGAAGTGATTGATGAGCAGGCTTACCGCCGGCACCATCAGCCATCCGCCGACGAAGAACCCGTAGAGGATCGCGCGCCCGAGCGGATGCTGCACATCCCACACGACGCCGCCCAGCGCCCGCCACTGCAACATCAGCAGGATGACCAGCAGGTTCGAAACAAGCACGTACGTGCTGCGCTCGATCGGCTGCGGAATGATGCGCGTCCACCAGCGCTTGAACGCCGGCCGCGCCATCGCCGAGTGCTGCACGCCGAACAGCGCGATCAGCAGGAGGTCGATCACGAGCGACATCGCCAGCGGCGTCGTCGCGACACCGTCGATCGTCGGCAGCTTTGTCCCGAAGCTGAAGTTCCCGACGAACAGCGCCATCCACGCGTACACGACGAGGAACATCGCGTGGGCGAGAAGGCCGTAAAGGAAGAAGAGTCTGCGTTGCATCACCTTTTGCGTCTCCTGTTCGAGTGACGCCAGGAGTGTTGCGACGCGAACGCCGGCGGACCAGTTCACTTGGGGTACGCCCCCGATCAGGGGGATGCGCGCGTCACGCGGCCCGCGTGGGCGGTTCGGGCGGAAGATCGAGGCAGAATTTTGATCCCTCGCCCTGCTTCGATTCCGCCCAGAGCGTGGCGCCGAGCAGATCGGCGGCCTGCCGCGCGATCGAAAGTCCGAGACCCGTGCCCGCCTGCCCGAAAGTCTCGCCGCGCGAAAAAGGTTTGAAGAGGTCAGCAGCCTTGGCCGGATCCAGCCCCGGCCCCTGATCGCTCACCGCCAGCCGCCAGGGATGTTCCGGGCCGCCGTCGCGCTCGACGATGACGCGCACGGTCCCCCGCCGCGAATACTTGATCGCGTTGCCGACCAGGTTTTGCAGGATCATCGTCAGAAGCTCGCGATCGCTCACGACCCGCGCCCCGTCCGCCGGCGTGACGATCGCCAGCTCCAGCCCCTTGTCCTTCGCCTGGTATCCGAACTGCCCGACCATTTCCCGCGCCAGCGCGCAAAGGTCCATCTCCGCCGGCTTGATCTGCACCTTGCCCTTGCGAAATCGCTCGGCGTGCAGGAAGCGGTCCATCGTGCTGACCGTTTCGAGGATCGATCGCTTCATCACCTCGAGGTCGTTGAGCGATTCCCCGAACTTCGGCTCGGTTTCCAGATCGCGGCGCAGGACTTCGATCATCAGCAGCACGCCATTTAGCCCGCCGCGGAGGTCGTGCGACAGAAACGACAGGTATTTCGTCTGCGCTTCGACCAGGGCCTGGAGTTCCGCTTTCTGCTGGGTGACGTACGCGACCACGCCGCGCCGCTCGGCGATGTCCACCGCCAGATTGAGCGCTTGGATCTCTTCGACCGTGACGACGCGATCCAGATGCTCGGCCATCTCCTCGGTCAGGATCGGCCGCAGCAGGCCGTACTCGATCATCACCTCGTTGAGCGCGAAGTTCTGGTCGAAGCGGCTCTCGCCGTGGGTGACCGCCTGGTCCATCAGGTCTTTGGTAGCCTTGGGCTCATCGGCCTCTAGGGCGTCGGCCATCAGGTCGAGCGTTTGCGGCAGCTCGTTGCGGACTTGAATGAGGGTGAGCTCGTGTGCCGCGGGTAGCGTGCCGCGAACGGTTTCGAGCCAGCGCTCGATGACCATCGCCTTGCGCTGGCGCAGCGCCGCCGCAAGTTCCGGGAAGGGCCGGTACTTCAGCAGGTCCATCGTCCAGTTCTTCATCCGTCCATGTCCCGCGCGCGCCCGCACGCCTGTAAGCCGCTTCACGTCCGCCGCACCCGTGGCACGGCCGCCGCTGTAAAGGTACGGGCCCCGCTGGGCGGAGTTCGCCTCCGGCGGGCGCATGTTATCGATCTCGCGTCGATGCTTCCACGCGCATAGGATTGCCGCCGCACGCGAAGCGAACATGGATGAGACCGAATCGACGAATTCCGATCAGCACAAGTCGCCACCGGCGTACGAAACGCCCGACGAGCAGCGCGCCGCATCCGCAGCGCCGACCGAACAGCAGCTCGCATACGAGACGCCGACAATCGCCGCGCTCGACGGCTCGCCTCCGCCGGCCGGGCACGATCCTTATGCCGCGCTCAGGATTTCAGGGTATCGCTACTATGCCGCCAGCTACTCTCTCGCCGTGATCGGCGGGCAGATCCAGTCGGTCGCGCTGGCGTGGGAGATCTACCAGAAGACCGGCTCGGCGATGAGCCTCGGCTGGCTGGGGGGCATTCAGGTCATCCCGCTGTTTCTCCTCTCGCTCCCCGCCGGGCACCTGGTCGACACGATGAGCCGCAAGAAGCTGCTCATCTTCACGCAATGGATGCTCGCCGTCTGGGGCATCGCACTGGCGCAGCTGTCGTACTACCACCACGACGCCCGCCTGCTCGTCCCGGCGATGTACGGCGTGGTGCTGCTCAACGCCGTGACGCTCACCTTCGCCCGCCCCGCGCGGTCGGCGATCCTGCCGCAACTGGTCGCGCCCGCGATCTTCAGCAACGCCGTCACCTGGAACGCGACGACCTTCGAGCTCTCGATGATCATCGGCCCGACGGTCGGCGGGTTCATCGTCGGCCTGGGCGGGACGCCGCTCGCCTATCTGATCAACGCCGCTTTCCTCGCCGCCTGTGCGATCATGACGCTGCAGTTCCCCTCCGTCGCGATCCAGCGGACCGAGAAGGAAGCTCCCGGATTCCGTTCCCTGCTCGCCGGCGTCAAGTTCGTCTTCGACCGCCGGCTGCTGCTGGCGACGATGTCGCTCGACCTCTTCGCCGTGCTGCTCGGCGGAGCCGTCTACCTGCTCCCGGTGTTCGCCAAAGACATCCTGCACGTCGGCCCCACCGGCTTCGGCTGGCTCCGTGCCGCGCCGTCCTTCGGCGCGGTCAGCATGGCGCTGATCCAGGCCCACCGACCGCCGATGAAAAAGGCAGGCCGCGCCCTGCTGCTGGCGGTCGCGGGCTTCGGCGTCGCCACGCTCGTCTTTGGCCTGTCGAAGAACTTCTGGCTCAGCTTCGCGATGCTCGCGCTGACCGGGGTGTTCGACAACGTGTCGGTGGTCGTCCGCCACACGCTCGTGCAGATGCTCACGCCCGATGCCATGCGCGGCCGCGTGTCGGCGGTGAACCAGGTCTTCATCGGGTCATCCAACGAGCTCGGCGGGTTCGAATCCGGGCTGACCGCGGCCTTGTGGAATCCGGTCGCCTCCGTCGTCTTCGGCGGGATCGGAACGCTCGTCACCGTCGCGACCGTCGCGCTGCTCTCCCCGGAGCTGCGACGATGCGGACGACTCGACGAGATCCGACCGGACGACGTCGCGACGAGCGAAGAGAAATCCCCGTCGCTTCAACCCGTCTAGGCCCGTTGCACGGGTTTTCAACCCGTGCGTATTGCCCGCACGGGTTGAAAACCCGTGCCACAAATTATGACGTCTGCTGCGCCGCTTGTGGGATTTCACCGGGCGCTTTCAGGTCCGCAGAATTCGCGAGAATGCTCGTCGCGCGATCGAAACACTTCTGCGCGCCGTCCTTGTCGTTCAGCGCCCGCAGCACCCGTCCGAGCTGCATCGCGCGACCCGCGATGTTGGGATGAACGCCGCCGTAAAACGCTTCGTCGATTTGCAGCGCCCGCTCGTAATGCGCGCGGGCGGCGCCGAGCGCATTTTGATCCTGCAGCACGGCGCCGAGGTGACCGCACGCACGCGCGACATGCGGATGCGACGGCCCGTTCACGTTCTCGTGGATCGCCAGCGCCTGCTCGAGGCTCTTCTTCGCGCCTTCCAGATCCCCCGACAGCCGCTGCACGATGCCGAGGTTGACCAGGATGCTGCCGACGATCGGATGATTGTCACCGTAGTTCTGCTTCGCGATCGCCAGCGCCTGCTCGAAGTGCTCCTTGCCGCCCTGCAGGTCGCCGCTGCCTCGGAGCATGTAGCCGAGGTTGTTGACGATCGAGGCGACCTTCGGATGGTCTTCCCCGTAGGCGGTTTTGTAGACGAGCAACGCCCACTCGAACTGCTGCCGCGCGCCGTCGAGATCGCCCGATTGCTGGAGCACGATGCCGTAGTTGTTGAAGACCGCACCCAGGTGCGGATCGGCCTCCCCGTAGACTTCAGTGTCGATCGCCATCGAGCGTTCGAAGCACGCCTTGGCGTCGGTGATGTTGCCGAGTTGTCGGTGGACGCGGCCGAGGTTGTTCGCCAGCGCCGACACCTGCGGGTGCGTCTCGCCGTAAAATTGCGCCGCCAGTGCCATCGCCCGTTCGAAGAGCCCTTTCGCCTCGACGTACTGCGCCCGCTTGATGAGATATCGCCCGGCGTCGTCGAGGACACTGATGGTCGCGCGCGGCGCGACGGCGTTCGCCTCCGCGTGCCAGGCGGCGGCCAGCGCGTGCGGAAGAAGCTCGGCGCATCGCTCCCAGCTCGTCAGATCCTGGCTGTCGAACTTGAAGGCGCAGACCACCATCTTCACCGCCGCCTCGGCCCACATCTTCTTCTCGGTGTCGTGCAGTCGGTCGCGCACGAGCGTGCCGACCAGGCGATGCACGCCCAGCACCCGCCCGTCGTCGTCGATCAGCGAATAGTTCCGCAGCGAGGCGATCGCTTCGCCGAACGCAAAGTCGTCCATGACGACCTTCGCCAGATCCTCCGGCAGCGTCGCCGCGCCCGTGCGCAGCAGATGACGCGGGATCGCGTCGGGGCCGAGAAAGCTGAGCAGATCGAGCAGGTTGGCGGAGTTGATC
>JAICTV010000024.1 GCA_025936175.1 Phycisphaerae bacterium | reverse complement strand
TGCGTGAAGGACTACGTCTCATTCCCGCGGATGAAACGCCCGCGTCACCAACTCCGCGCCCGGCTGCGGCTTACGACCAAAGGAGGCGCTAAGTGAACGCCATTCCATCAGGCCCCAAGGTTTTCTCCTCTCGCCTCTCCTCCTCGCGCTCCTTCTCTCCACTCTCCTCTTCCACTTCCCCCATTCATGCCCCCCGCAGTGATTCAGTTGGTTGTAGTCGTGTGGCCTGCTCGCGATGCGACGCCTGCTCATGCGGCTGAAGCACCCGCGCATATCGTGGGGCGATACGATCGCCCTGTGGGTGCTGATCGTGTTCGCGCTCATTCTCTGCGTGGGATCGATTATCACGGCAATCTTTCGGATCCCCGGCAGATCATTTCGATCGAGGGGGGCATGAAAGGGGAAGAAGGTGAGGGTGGAGGATGAGAGCACGAGAGAAGGCGGCGGGAGAGGAAACTTAGGGCGATGGTGCCGGGCGATGGTGCCTCTTCCGCCTCCTTCTCTCGTTCTGCGTCTTCAAATCAGAAGCTCAATGAATCTCGACACCACAAGACGATCACGACATCACTTCGTCTGATCGATCCATCCGACCTTGCGGTTCCCGAAGGTCGGCGATTTCAGCCCGGCGTTCGGCGCCGCCCAGCGGACGGCGTTGTGGATCACTTTGAGCACGTTCTTGTCGTGATAGGTCGGATACGTCTCGTGGCCCGGGCGGAAGTAGACGACCTTGCCGGCGCCGCGCTGCCAGGTGCAGCCGCTGCGGAAGACTTCGCCGCCGGTAAAGCTGCTGATGAGGAACGTCGTCTCCGGTTCGGGGACGTCGAAGTATTCGCCGTACATCTCCTCGGCCGCGAGGACGAAGTGATCGTCCAGGCCGGCGACGATCGGATGGCCGGGGCGCGTCACCCATAGAATCTCGCGGTCGTTCGCCTCGCGCCATTTGAGGTCGCAGGTCGTGCCCATCAGCCGCTTGAAGATGCGCGAGAAATGGCCGGAATGGAGGACGACGATCCCCGCGCCGCCGACGACCACCCGCTTGTGCACGCGCTCGATGATCGGGTCGGTCACGTCCTGGTGGTGCATGTGGCCCCACCAGATGAAGACGTCGGTGGCGTCCACGACCTCCTGCGTAAGCCCGTGCTCGGGCTCATCGAGCGTGGCGGTGCGGATCTTCAGATCGGCGTCCTTCGCCAGCGCCGACGCGATCGCGCCGTGCATCCCCTGGGGATAAATTTCGGCGATCTTCGGGTTCTTCTTCTCGTGACGGTATTCGTTCCAGACGGTGAGGCGGATCATCGAATTCCTTTGAATGTTGATTGTCGGGCGTTGATTGTTGATCAAGGTGCGATCCCGTCAACCCAGAATCAACCATCAACAATCCACAATCAACATTCACATCTTCCGCCGATGAAACCCCAGCTCGTGCGTGAACTGTTTGTCGCCCCGCTGAAACACCAGCGTCATCCGCGCGTCGCTCTCGCCGTCCCAACTCCAGTAGCGGTTGTCCACATCGTCCGAGACATAGAGATAGCGCGGCTCGTAGTAGAACGAGTCGTACGACGGGTAGCGGGAGTAGTAGTAGGGAGAGTACGGGTAGAAGCCCGGCGCGCAGCGCGGGCCGTACGCCGAGCCGATGTGCGTGCCGACGCCGAAGCCGAAGGTCGGGCCGGGGTCGTACACGTAGGGCTTGATCGGCGGGAAGATCAGCTTGATGAACGAGTGCGGCGCCATCGTCTGCGCGCGGAGCGGATGGCTCTGTCCCGAAGGATCGACCACGGTGCTGCGCTCGCCGAGCAGTTGGATCGCGTCATCGGTCGGGTTGAAGATGCGCATGACCAGGCGGTTGTCCACCGTGCGCAGGCGGTACTCGAGCGGGTCGATGGGAACGATGGTGTCGGTCTTGGTCGCGACGTGACGGCGCAGGTCGGCGGGCTGCGTCAGGTCGTATTCGTAGCTGGCGCAACCGCCCGCGCTGACGAGGAGCAGCACGAGGACCGGGCTGGATGCTCGCATACGATGATTATTGCACCGGTTTGGCGTTCAGACACCCGCTAAAAGCGTGGATAGTAGATCGTGGATAGTAGATGCTAAAAACGCGACTGACCATCCACTATCCACCATCTACGATCCACGTGTTTTATTCGTTCCCGCTCGCGGTACGCGCTTCATCGCGCGTCGGGCTCATGTCCTTCATCGCGGTGACGACCTTCTCATCGACGCCGTGATCGCGGAGATACTTCTGTTGGTCGCCGGTGAGCTGGAAGTACTGCTGCGTCGCCTGCAGGCGCTTGATCATCTCCTTGTCGCCGACACCGGCGTCCTTCATCGCGACCACTTCATCCAGCGTGACGAAGCCGTCGTCGTTCAGGTCCGCGGTGCTCGAGTTCATCACGTCGGCGGCGGTGGCGGGACGGGTGGTGGCCTTGCGCGCGGCGTCGGCGGCGGCGGTCTTGGACTTGTCGTCGCCCTTGTGCTTGTCCACGTTGGCGCCGATGAGATATCCGCCGCCGGCGCCCAGCAAACCGCCGATCAGCGCGCCGGTGACGTGGTGCTTGGTGACGGCGGCGCCCGCGGCAGCGCCGCCGGCGGCGCCGATGACCGTACCCTGCTCCTTGGAATTGCCCGGGAGGCTTTGGCAGCCGGCGATGGCGGGACCCAAAACCAGCGCCGCCGTCAGCGTCGTCGAGATCGATTTTTTCCACATGACAGACTCCTTCGGTTAGGGTGTAGCGCGGCTCGCGACGGTCGCAGGGGCGACGCCTGCGTCGCCCTGTGCGCGAAGGACGACGCAACCGTCGCCGCTGCCAGGCTGCGCGACAAAGGCGAGGACGCCAGGGCGAAGGAGAGCGAATTGCATACCAAGCGGACCGGTCGAGCCTGCCGCCGCGCCCGCCACCGTCCTGACGGGTTTATCCTGCTCTTCGGCACGCGCGCGATCACCTCCAACGACGCGTCGGTCGATCCCGTTGAAGCCGTCTGCCCGCGCTGCGGGCAACGCGCGCAGATCGTCGGCAAGGTGTATCGCCCCTGGTTCACGGTCTTTTTCATTCCCGTCTTCCCCGTCGGCAGCGCCAAGCGCTTCTCGCAGTGCACCCAGTGCGGCGCGCAGTTCCCGATCGAAGCCAGACAGCTCGGCCGGCAGGTCGCCGCCGCCGATCAGCAGCAGATGCAGCGGGCGATCGCGCTCTACAACAGCCTGCGCAATTCCCCGGGGAATTCCGTCACGCTCAATGAGTTGATGACCATGTATGCCTCGATCGGCGAGTACGATCAGGCGGTCTCCGCCGCGCGGGATTTCCCGCAGGCGCTCGATGCCAGCGAGCAGTGCATGGTGACGCTCGGGCGCGTGTACCTGGCTCGAAATGAGCACGGCGAGGCGATCGGCTGGTTCGATCGGGCGATCGCGCGAAATTTGACGCTGGCGGAGGCGCACTATTTTCGCGGCGTCGCGCTACTGACCGCGTCGCCGCCGAACTGCGACGCGGCCGCCGCGAGCGCGCGGATCGCGCGCTCGAACGGTTATCCGGACGCCGATCAACTTGTGCGGGAGGCCGAATCACGTGCGCGCCAGCAGCATGCATGATCACATAGCCCCGGGCTTGCCCGGGGGCACTTGCGAATGCCCCCGGCTAAAGCCGGGGCTGTGTGATCGCGTCCGTCATCATCCTCCGCGCGCATTCTCCCTGATCGAGCTCCTGGTCGTCCTCGGCATCATCGCGATCCTGCTCGGCATCCTCCTGCCGACCATTACACGCGTCCGCCTGCACGCGCAGCAGCTCCAGTGCATGGCCAAGCTCCGACAGGTCGGCTACGCCTTCACGATGTACGCCAACGCGAATCAGGGCCGCTATCCGCCGTACAACAACTGGGAGGTCTACGGCAACCCGGGGAGCGGCGAGGACGATGACGACCAGCTCGGGTGGTGCGAGCGCATGGAGCAATACCTCGGCAAGCCGACCGGAGGCATCTACTGGTGCCCGTCGTTCCCGCCGGAGACGCAGTTCAATTATTTCATGGGCGCGCACTGGAACGCCGCGCGCGGGCACGAGTGTCTGCTCGTCACGGACGTGAAGCGTTCGAGCGAGTTCGTGCTCGGCGGCGAGTGTACGCACCAGCGCCTCTACCCGCCGCCCTGGGGCGCGGCACAGACCAAGTTCAGCACGCAGGACTGTGACAAGGACGATGTCCGCTGGAAGTGCCTCTCTTTCTTCGGCGAAGAATACGGCTTCAACGCGCACCCGGCGGGCAACAATGTCCTCTTCGGCGACGGACACGTCGCGCCGTTCAAGCGCTTCGATCCGGCGTACATGACCTATGACCCGCAGAATGTGGGCGTGGATTGGGGAGATGTGACAGCGGCAGGTGGTTGACCGCAGGGTGGTCGAAAGATGTCATCCCGAGGTACTCCGACGGATCTCGCTGACCCGTCGCGTCCGAGATCCTTCCCGGAGTAGCGCTCAGAGCGTGTCTAAAGAAGCGCGACGTGCGAGGGTAGTCATGCTGAGGTGACCCCGAAGCATCCGGGTGCGGGCGGGCAGATGCTCGGATCGCCCGCTGCGCGAGTAACCAGTACCTCAGCATGACGTCGCTGCCGTCGCATCATTTCGGCTTCTCAGACACCCGCTCAGGATGACATCGGGCGGAGATGCGGCAGTGAAAGGGGCGTTTTTCTGTCCGCTTGGGTGGTCCCGGCGACATTTCTTTATTGCCCGGTGGCAACTTGCGCCCCGGCTGCGCGTAATAAAGTGTGCCATTCGTCGAACTACTCTGGGTTAAAACTGACTAAGGCATTTCCGCGGGGCTACCGATGGACTTTCACATACAAGATCTCAAACGCTGGCACTGGGTGCTGATCGCAATCGGCGTGGGGCTGGCGCTTTCGTACGTCTGGTCCAGCGTCGAGTGGGATGAGAACCTCCCGACCATCGGCCAGCGCGATTTCGAAGCCGGACTCGTGGTGAAATTCCCGCAACAGGGACACCTCGACAACGTCACCGTCATGCCGCCGGTGCAGGGCGGGATGTACAAGATCGTCGCCGAGCAGGTGCGCAACACCAAGACGCCCGGCGTGGTCGACCTGCGCCCCGTCGCGTTCGTCGCCGAGTCTCCCTACAAGGCCGGGCAATGGCGCGGCGAAGGGGAGAGCTTTCCGAACGTCATCGAGTATCTGAAGAGCGTCAAGCAGAACGAGCCGGACGTGAGCTGGAAGTACGCCTGGTACAAGCAGACCTGGGCGATCTACGCGCTGTGGACCGGCGCGTCGATCCTGCTGATCGGCGGCGTGTGGCCGAGCATCGTCAGCCTGATGGTCGGCGCGGGGCTCGGATTCAAGAAGGAAGACAAGGGCCCCGAATACGATTTGTCGCGCTTCAAGGGTGAGGAGCAGAAGAAACCGGGCGCCCGGCCCGAAACGACCGCCGCCGACATGCAGCACCTGCACGAGTTGGAGGACGAACTGGAGAAAAAGCTTGCCGCCCAGCGCGCGGGGATGCCGATCCCGGAGGACGAAACCGTCGGCGCCGGCGCGAACGGATCAGGTCAGGTCCGCAAGCTCGACGGCGGCCCGCTCGAATCCGCCGGCCCGCAGGGGCCCGGCGAGGAGCACGAGTACAAGGGCGAGTTCTATCCCGTCGATCGCGGGGCGAAGAAAAAGCAGGAATAGTCCGCACCCGACCCGCACCGAATACTGTCATCCCGAGGTACTCCGAGGGATCTCGGAGTCGAACGGTTTTCCTACGCCAAGATCCCTCGCGGAGTACCGCTCGGGATGACAATTGCTCTCGCGCTGCCCCGTTACAGCCCCTCGAGGCCGCGGTCGCCGATCGCATCCCGCATCTTCCCGTCGTGCCGATCGAGCAGCGTCCGCGCATCGTCCGCGCTGACGTTGCGGCGGTGCATGACGATGGCGACCTTCACGTGCCCGTCCGCTTTCTTGAGCAGATCCATCGCCTGATCGCGCGGCAGGTTTGTCAGCGTCGCGATGATCCGCGCGCCGCGGTCCCACAGCTTCGCATTCGTCGCGCGCAGGTCCACCATCAGGTTCTCGTACACCTTGTTGAGCTGCACCATCGTGATCGTCGTGATCATGTTGAGCACGAGCTTGGTCGCGGTGCCGGCTTTGAGTCGCGTCGAGCCGGTGACGACCTCCGGCCCCGTGAGCGGGCGGATCACGACGTCCACTTTCGGCTCGCCGGGGACCGGCTGAACGCAGGAGAGAAAAATCGTCTTCGCCCCGTGCTCGGCGGCGCGACGCAGCGCGCCGTGGACATAAGGCGTCGTCCCGCCGGCGGCGATGCCCATCACCACATCGTTCTTGCCGACGTGTTTCTCATCGACCGCGGCGGCGCCGCCCTCGGCGGAGTCCTCGGCGCCTTCCTTGGCCTTGAACATCGCCTCCATCCCGCCGGCCATCACGCCCTGCACCATGTCCGGATCGGTGCGGAACGTCGGCGGACACTCCGATGCATCGACGACGGCCAATCGCCCGCTCGTCCCCGCGCCGAAATAGAGCAATCGCCCGCCGGCTTTGAGCTGAGCGACGACGATCTCCACCGCCGCCGCGACGGATTCGCGAACGGCGCCGACCGCCCGCACGGCACGCAGGTCCTGCGCGTTCATCAGCGCGACGCACTCCTCGACGCTCATCGCGTCGAGGTTCATCGATTCGGGAAGACGCTGTTCCGTCAGCAGGTGGGAACGATCGTTCATGCGTGCGGCTGAATCTAACGGATCGGTCGCGCGCAATCGAATCGCCTTTACCCAAACGACAACCTAAAATGCCCCGCCATGGCCAAGGCGCGAAAAGAGTTCCTCTGCTCCAACTGCGGCAGCCTGCACCCCAAGTGGATGGGCAAGTGCCCGGATTGCGGGACGTGGGATTCGCTGCAGGAGTACAAAGCGCCGACGCCCGATGCCCGCGCGGCGGCGGTTCGTCCCGCGCCGGGAACGTCGTTCCAACACAGCGACGTCGCAACCGGTGCGGAAGCGCTGACGCTGGATCAGATCGATCAGGCGGAAGCGCCGCGCACGCCGACGGGGATCGGGGAGTTCGATCGGATCCTCGGCGGGGGAATCGTCCCGGGATCCGCGGTGCTGGTCGGTGGTGAACCGGGGATCGGAAAATCGACGCTGTTGCTCCAGGTCGCCAACGATCTCGCGCGCGGCACGGGGGTCGCGGAAGCGGTTCTGTCGAAGCAGGACAAAGCGCTGCGCAAAGCGGGCTTCGCAGCCCCGAACGCCAGTTCGGGGTCTTCCTCCGAAGACGGAGGCGCGCGCGTCCTCTACGTGACGAGCGAAGAGTCGGCGCGACAGACCAAGCTCCGTGCTGGGCGTCTCGGTGTCACTTCATCCAATCTCCTCGTCCTCGCGGAGACCAACGTCGAGCGGATTATCAATCAGATCCACAAGACGCAGCCCGCGGTCGTCGTGATCGACTCGATCCAGATGATCTACAAGCCTGATCTGCCCGCCGCGCCGGGGTCGGTGACGCAGCTTCGCGATTGCTGCATGGACCTGGTCTACCTCGCCAAATCGAGCGGCGTCGCGGTCATCTTCGTCGGACATGTAACGAAAGCCGGCACGCTGGCGGGGCCGAAGATCATTGAGCACATCGTCGATACCGTCGTGTACTTCGAAGGCGACCGATTTCACTCGCACCGAATCGTCCGCTGCATGAAGAACCGCTTCGGCTCGACGCACGAGGTGGGCCTCTTCGAGATGACCGGGGAAGGCCTGCGCGAGGTCATCGATCCCGGCAACCTGTTCATGGAACACTACGGCCCGCAAGGCCAGCCCAGCGGCTCGGTCATCACCGCCGCCATGCAGGGCTCGCGCGTGCTCCTCGTGGAAGTGCAGGCGCTGACCGCATCAAGCGTCATCGGCGCCGCCAGGCGAAAAGTGAGCGGCGCCAGCTCCGACCGCGTCGGCATGATCATCGCCGTGCTGGAAAAGCGCGCCGAGATGCGGCTGGCGGCGGAAGACGTCTTCGTCAATGTCGCCGGCGGCGTGAAAGTCGCCGAGCCGGCGATCGATCTCGCCATCGCGCTGGCGATTGCGTCGGCGCACTCGAATCGTCCGCTCTCGCCGGGAACCTTCGCGGTAGGGGAGCTGGGCCTCGGAGGAGAAGTGCGCTCCGTCCCGCAGCTCGAGACGCGCCTGCGCGAAGCCGCGCGGCTCGGACTCGGCCACGCGATCGTTCCCCACGTCGGCAACAACATCCCGAAGCTGGGAGGAATGGCGTTGCACGAGGTGAGACGCTTATCGCAGGCGCTCGCAACCACATAGCCCGCCGCTTGCGGCGGGGTCTTTCGCGTCGAGTACGCGAAAGACGAAATGCCCCGCCGTAAACGGCGGGCTATGTCGGGCAAATCGATCTCAAATACTCGAAGGAGTAAATCCCCGAATCATGCCCGTCCGACCACTCGATCTTCATCGCGTAGTTGCCGACGAGCGACGCGTCCTTCACCACGATCGGCTCCGCGTAATTCCCCGGTAAGACCGTCAGCGCCGTTTTTTTCTTCTTCTGCTCCGTCATGAGCTGGTGCGGATCGCGCTGATCGCGCTGCAGCTTGCACAACGCGCACGGGCACATCGAGCGCAACAGCGAGACGGAGTACGTGCACGTCCGCCCGTCCTGCCACTCGATGGTCAATTGCTCGGTCTTCTTCAGATCGAGGCGCGTCGGCGTGGTCTCTGGGCTCATCGATGAACAGTAGGAGGGCGGCGGCTAGTGGACGATCATGAAGATCTTGTCGAGCACGACGCTGAGAATGGCGAGGTTGATGATCAGAGCGATCAGTCCGAGCCAATGCACGAGTTTCCGCGGGGCGGCAAGCGCGATCCCCGCCAGCACCAGCCCCATCGCCGCCGAGAACATCCCGGCTTGTTCGCCGATGCGCTGGATGTCGCGCGGCAGGCTCCGCCACCAGAGGATGAAGGAGACGGCCAATCCGACACATCCGCTGGCGAGCGAAAGCAACGCGCAGTGCATGCCGATGGCGGCGGGAAGCGACGGTCGCTCGGACGTCTGCGTCTTCATCTTTGTATGCGAAGTGTGAAACACAACGTACTCATCGGACCAGCCGCGTGCAATACGGGAGTGAATCACCCTCTGATCATGAGAGCCGCTGCTTGAGCCGCTCCTGCACCAGCTTCGGATTTAAACCCTTGCCGCTCTTCATGATCATGCCGACCAGCGCGCCGAGAGCCGCCTGCTTCCCGGCGCGAAAATCCTGGAGAGGCGGGGGGTTTTTAGCGATCAGATCGCCGATCGCCGCGTCGATCGCGCTGCTGTCGCTGGACTGGATCAAATTAAGCGATTTGGCGATTTGCTCGGCGGGGGCGTCTTCGTCCATCAGCTTGTCGAAGACGGCGCCGGCGCTGCTGGGGGCAAGTTTGTTGTCGTCGATGAGCTTTGCGATCTCCGCGATGCGCTCGGGGAGGATTCCCAGCTCACTCAGCGAGCACGCGCGCTCGTTGCAGAGGCGGCGGCCGTGCGTGAGGACGAGCGTCGCAACGCGGCGACTTCCGCCCGCGGCGAGTAGCGCCTTCTCGAAGTAATCGCCGGTGGCGCGATCACCTGCAAGCGTTGCAGCATCCGCCGGAGAAAGTCCCAGCGCATCAACATAGCGCACCCGCCGCGCGGCGGGCAGCTCGCCGACCTGCGCTATCAGCTCCGCCAGCCACTGGTCGCTCACCTCGACCGGCACGAGGTCCGGATCGGGGAAGTAACGATAGTCGTGCGCTTCTTCCTTCTCGCGCTGCAGGAAGGTTGTCTCACTTCCGGTGTCCCAGCCCATCGTGCTTTTCTTGCCGAGCGAGCCGGTATCGATCCAGTTCTGAATCTGCCGCTGGATCTCATACGCCGTCGCGCGCTCGAGCACGTTGAAGCTGTTGAGGTTTTTAATTTCCGTGATCGCCGTCTTGTGCACCTGGCCGGTTTGATCGGTGATGTGCACGTTGATGTTCGGCTCGAAGCGCATGTGGCCCATCTGCATCTGACCTTCCGATACGCCGAGGAACTGCACCAGCTTCTGCAGCTCCTGCCCGAACGTCGCCACGTCCTTCGGCGAGGAGAGATCCGGTTCCGTCACGATCTCCAGCAGCGGCGTGCCCGCGCGATTGAGATCGACGATGCTGTGATCGATCCTGTGCCCGCCCGGCGCTTCGTGCAGCAGTTTGCCCGCATCCTCTTCCAGGTGGGCGCGGCGGATCCGCACCTTCTTCGTCGATCCGTCCTCACCCGCGATTTCGAATAGACCTTCGCCGCAGAGCGGCAGGTCGTACTGACTGATCTGATAGTTCTTCGGCAAATCGGGATAGAAGTAGCTCTTGCGGTCCCACTTGGTGTGCCTGGCGATTTTGCACCCGAGCGCCAGCCCCACCATGATCGAATACTCGACCGCGCGCTTGTTCATCACCGGCAGCACGCCGGGCAGGCCGAGGATGACTTCATCAACCAGCGAGTTCGGCGCGGCGCCGAAGTTGGTCGCGCCGTTGGGGGCGGACGTGAACATCTTGGTCCTGGTCGCGAGCTGGACGTGAATCTCCATCCCGACCAAAACTTTATAGGACGTGCAGACGCGCTCGCTCACTTCTTCGACTCCGATAAAAACGATGCGGCGCGGAGTATACGACGCGATTCGCTGCAAGTCAGGACACCGGCCAGCCGATACATGATGCATGGCGCGCGCCGCGGCCAGCCCGTCGATCCATCCGAACATCCCGATCCCGCCGCGCGAACGCCGGCGTGGAAACCGTCAGCCACTCGGCGTCGTCGGAATCCTGACTGAAGCGAACTCCGACAAGCAGCTCGAAGTGAGCGTCCTGAACGTCTCGCTGCACGGCTGCGCGTTCCGCGCGCCCGTCGGCTATCGCCCCGGCGCCGCCTACACCATGCGGATCGGCGCGGGCCCGCTGCACCTGACCAGCACCATCCGCATCATCTCCTCGCGCGACCGGGCGGACGGGTTCTTCGACGTCGGCGCCAAGTTCGTGTAGCCGCGACGCGGCGCGTCGCGAGCGTGCGACCGATAACTTCGCGACGATCAGCATCACGCGATTCGACGCCCTCGCCGGCGTCAAAATCTCTCCATCTCCCTCAAGTTAAGGCCCGATATACAAGGGACGATAACCGTAAGGCGGCGATCCGCACGTCGCCGTTGGCATTGAAGAGACAGCAGCAGCCCAGGAGTGTGAGCGGCCATGATCGAACCGAACAACCCGATCCTCTCGAAGATGCTCGATCGCCTGTTCGCGGCGATGTTGAACGGGCCGTCGATGAACTGCCGGCCGCACGCATCGCGGCAGCGGCTCGATCTGCTGCACCTCGCCAAGCTCAAGGACATCCCGCCGGGCGACGTGCTCATGGCGCTGCTGGGCAAGGAAGGTTCGGTCAAGCTCGCGGCCCGCGTGCCGATCGTGACCCGCAAGAACACCAACGGCGAGCCGGAATCGCCCGAGCAGGTCGCCGCCGCCGAGGCGTGGGCGGATCAGCAGTATGTCCGCACCAAGCTGCGCGTGATCGCCGACGACGCCCGCACCTATGAACAGGACACCGGCGTGTGCGCGCTGAACCTCGGTTTTCCGTTGCTGAGCCTCCCGCCAGGCACGTTCGGCGGGCGCTTCGGCATGCCGCCCTCGCGGCGCGTGCTCGCGCCGATCACCTTCATCCCGCTGACCATGATGGTGAAGACCGGCGCGCAGCAGGCGGTCGAAATCTGCCGCCGCGAAGGCGCCGATGCGATCGTGCCGAACCAGGCGCTGCTCGCGTGGCTGGAAAAGGAAACCGGCAAGGCGCTGGCGGACCTGGCCGGCGCCGAGCGCGGCGAAGACCCGTGGCGCGACATCGTGCAGCTCGTCCGCGCGCTGGCGGAGCTGGTCGAGCTGGCGATCCCGGATGAGCTGAACACGGAGAAATTCCCGACGACCTTCCCGCTGGAAGCGACCCCGAAGACCGACGACGAAGCCGGCCCGTGCATCCTCTCCGCCGCGGTGCTGGGCCTCTATCCCGCGTCGAACCAGGGCTTGCTGCGCGACATGCGCGAGATGGTCGCCGCCGGCGCAGGCGACGGGCCGCTCTCGTCGTTCGTTCGTCTGGGCGTGAACCTCGACAATCGTCCCAGCGCCGCCGCGCCGATCATCCCCGATCACGACAGCACCAAGGCCAAGCCCGCGGACGAATCGATCAAGCGCGCGTTCGGCGAAGAGAAAATGGTGACCGACGCCGACCCGTGCCAGGCGAAAGCCGTCCGCCTCGCCCGCGAGTATCGCGGCCTGGTCATTCACGGCCCTCCCGGCACCGGCAAGTCGCAGACGATCACCAACATCGTCAGCGATCATCTCGGCCGCGGGCAGCGCGTGTTGTTCGTCTGCGACAAGCGCACCGCGCTCGACGTCGTCGCCGATCGCCTGGCCGTGCTCGGGCTGGGCGACCTGTGCGCGATCATCCACGACCCGCAGAAGGACCAGCGCGATCTGTACAAGTCGATCCGCGAGCAGCTCGACGGTCTCGTTGACGCGCAGCCCAAGCAGCGCGTCGCCGAGGAACTGGCCAAGATCGACGCCGATCTGCAGACGCTTCACGCGGACCTGACGGAGTATCACAAGCTGCTGGTGCAGAGCAATGGCGGCCCCGGATCGTTCCATCACCTGGTCGGCCTGTGGCTGCAGGAAGTTCCGCTGGAAGGCGTCAACATCGACGAGCGGACGCTGGCAGAGTCTTCCGCCGCCGATCTGCGCACGCAGGGCACGCGCTTCAAGGAAGTGCTCGAGCGCGGGATGCAGTGCGGCTTCGCGACCAACCCGTGGAAGGACGCCGCCGGCGTGCCGCTGGCGGACTTCCTCGCCACGCCGATGGAGCAATTCCGCCAGGCGCTGGCCGCGTGCGTGAAGTACGCGACCGACGCCGACGCCGCGCGCGATCCGCTCGCGCCCGCGTACTCTGCCGGCGCGTTCCCGGCGGCCGAGGCGGACGAGCGCGTCAAGCTCGCGCAGCAAATCCGCGACGTGATCGCCAAGGTCCCGACGGCCGACCGCATCCGCTGGGCCAGCCGCGCCGAGAACCTCGTTCAGGCGGCGCGCGATCGCATCACGCAGGTGAAGGATTGGGCCGACGTGCTGCGGTTTGAGCCGCCGGACAACGTGCTGGAAGCGCCGACGACCGCGACCGCCGATCAGATCGCGCGCGATCGCGAGATCACCAGCCGCTACGTGAAGGCGTTCAACACGATCGCCGCGGACTTCGCGCGCGTCCAGCGCGCCGCCGGCGCCGATGCGGACGATGAGACGATCCTGCACTGGCTCGAAGCCGGGAGCAAAGCCGCGACGAGCGCCCTCAAGCGCCTCGACGCCGCCCAGTCCATCGCCGCCGCGATCGAGCAGAGCCACCTCGACGCCGGCATGGCGATGAAGATCGAGCGCGTGAAGATCGATGCCGCGCAGATCAACGAGTGGATCGGCGCGCTCGATGCGTACATCGAAGTCGCCGGCAAGATGTTCGGCGGGCTTGCCTTCGGCAAGAAGGGCGCCGCCGAGACGGTGTGCAAGCAGTTCAACAAGCCGCTCGGCGCGCAGTCCGCCGCCGAGATCAAGGATTTCCTCCTCAATCTGCAGGCGCGGCTCGATCTGCAGACGGTGATCGAGAACATCACCGGCGAGGCGTACGGCCGGCGCGTCGATGACGACACGCTCATCACGGATTTCCGCCGTCACCACGCGGTCGTCCAGACCCTGTGCAAGAATCCTGGCGCGAAGACGCAAGCGGGCGGAGAGATCTCCGTGCCGGATGAACATGTGACGACGATCAACGGCCTGATCGCCACCGCCGCCGGGCCGGCGACGAAGGTGCTGAGCAACTTCGGCCTCGAGACCTCGCCGAAGGACGCCAAGCGCCTCGAGACCGCATTGCGTCGGCTCGAAGCTCGGGCGCGGCTGATCGAAGTCTTCAAGCAGACGCTCGCCGAGCCCAACGCGCCGCTCCCGCCGAACGATGACGCGCTGATCTCGACGATCGACACGCACGGAACGCTGCTCGACCTGCTGATCGGCGTGCGCGCCGAGGCGGCGAAGGTGTCGGTGACGGATTCGGTCCTGCGTGCGCTCCGCGAACCCGCGGCGGCCGAGGGGATCATCCGCGCGATGCAGGATGCGCCGCGGCGCGCCCTGGCGCTGGTGAAGCTGGAAGAAACGCTGTCCGGGACGTTCCTGTTCGATCTCAAGTGGCTGAATAATTTCGCCGCCGAAGTGCGCGGCGGAGCCGAGGCGCTGCCGACGATCCACGCGCTGGCGACGAAGCTGGACTCGCTCGAAGGCGTGCTGCGCGTTCGCGACGGCCTGGCGCTTTTGCCGGGTCCGCTCGCCGAAGCCGCGGCGACGTTGCTCGATGCGGGCGTCAGCGCGGATGCGGGTTATTCCGCCTGCCGACGCGCCGTCCTCGCGGGCGAAATCGTCCGCCGACTCCGCGCCGAGCCCAATCTTCAAGCCGTCGACGGTCATCGTCTCAAGAACACGTTCGACCGCTACCTCGAGCTGAGCGCGCGGAAGAAACACCTCGTCCGCGACGTCATCCTCAGCAAGTGGACGGCCCGGCAGAAGGAGCGCCTGCTCATCAACGCCGGCACGCGGCTCAACGCGATCGGCGCGGACCTCCGCCGCCGGCTCACCGGGCGGGGCGACCGCGCGATGCGCCTTCGCCAGGTCATCCAGCACGGTGCCGGCGTCGAGGGCGGCGATCCGCTCTTCGAGCTCCGTCCGGTCTGGATGGCGTCGCCCGAAACCGTCGCCCAGCTCTTCCCGCGGCAGGCGATCTTCGACCTGATCGTCTTCGACGAAGCCTCGCAGTGCCGGCTGGAAGAGGCGCTGCCGGTCCTGACCCGCGCGACGCGCGTCGTCATCGCCGGCGATCCGAAGCAGCTTCCGCCGACGCGCTTCTTCGAATCCTCCATCGCCGCCAGCGCGGACGACGAGGAGACCGAGAGCGATCAGGAGCTGTTCGAGGCGCACCAGGGGGAGATCGAGGACGTGCTCGGCGCCGCGCTCGGCCTCGACATCCATCAGTGCTACCTCGACGTGCACTACCGCTCGCGCCACGCGGACCTGATCGGCTTCAGCAACGAGCAGTTCTACGGCTCGCGCCTGCAGGCGATTCCGGAGCATCCGCACAAGCGATCGCGCCACGCGCCGCTCACGCTCTATCGCGCCGAAGGCCTTTATGAAAAACGCAAGAACGAGACCGAGGCGGACGCGGTCATCAAGATCGTCAAGGAACTGCTCAAGCGCCCGCAGCCGCCGAGCATCGGCATCGCCTGCTTCAATCTCCCGCAGCGCGAGCTGATCGTGGAGAAGCTGGAAGAGGCGGCGGAGAGCGACGCGGAGTTCGCCGCCAAGCTCGCCGAGGCGCGCTGCCGCCGCGGCGAGAACTCGACCGAGGGCCTCTTCGTCAAGAACCTGGAGAACGTCCAGGGCGACGAGCGCGATCACCTGATCATCAGCACGACGTACGGCCCGGATAAGCAGGGCCGCTTCCGTCGCAACTTCGGCCCCGTCGGCAAGCCGGGCGGCGGGCGGCGCTTGAACGTGCTCGTCACGCGCGCCCGCGAGCAAATCCACATCGTCACCAGCATCCCGCGCAGCGAGTACGCGACGATGCACCCGATCCCGCAGGGTCAGACGCCCAGCGGAACCTGGCTGCTCTTCGCGTACCTGAATTACGCCGAGCGGCTGGCGGAAGATTACGAAACCGCCTGGCGGATCCTCAAGAACGCCAAGGCGGACGAGCGGCAGGCGGTCAACCCGCGCCCGGCGAAGGCGCCGTCGCAGTTCGCCAAATCGCTCGCCGGTCGGCTGGTGACGCTGCACAACGTCGGTTCGGATGTGCACTGGGGCAACGAAGGGTTCTGCGTCGATCTCGCGGTTCATCATCCCGAGCGTGCCGAGGACGTCTCGATCGGCGTGCTTTGCGACACGACGCGCTACGTGACGGACGACCCGGTCGAATGGGAAGTCTTCCGCACGCACATGCTGCAGCAGCAGGGATGGAAGGTGCATCGCGTCTGGACGCCGCACTTCTTCCGCGATCCCAACGGCTGCATGGCCGGTATCCTCAAGGACATCGAGCAGGCGCTGGAAACGGAGAAGGAGGCGGCGGAGCGCGCCGCGGAACTGAACGCCGCCGGCAACGCCGCAGCGACGGCGACCGGGTCGAGCGTCCGCGAGATCATCTCGCGGCGAAGAAAGCTCAAGGAGCAGGACAAGAACGCCGCCTGATCGGCCGATAGAAGAATTAGAGACGTTGAAGGATCCGGCACGCTGGTTCAGGTGCCGGATCCTTTTTTTATTGCGCCGGCAGCGCCCGGCAAACACACGGTGAACCTCAAGGAGATCACCCGCCCGACCGTGAACCTGATGGCGCAGCGCGCTGACCTCGTGCCGTGCAGCCAGAGCGCGCCGTTCAACGGTCTGGTCGGCTCGGCCGTCGGATCGAAGGCGCGGCGGAGGGTGCGCCGCAAGTGTGCCGGCGGCTGGCGGAGAGATCGCACTGAATTCCCCCTTTTCCCCTTCGCAGCATGGGCGTCCACGCCCATGCTGTTTTCCCTGTCGAGCCGGCATGGCGGAAACGGACATGCTACGGAAGCCGTTCACACCATTCTCAATTCCAGCTTCCCCGGCTTGGGCGCGCCGACGCGTTCCATCGCCAGATCGTGGGCGGCGTGATACTGCTTGACCAGCGTTGACCAGTCGAACTGTTCCCCCAACCGCTCGGTTTTGTTGCGCAGCTCAATGCGCTGGCGGCGGTTGAGGCGGACGAAGTCGAAGAGGTACGTGGTCAGATCGTCCGCCGCGCGATCGAAGCCGGACGTGCGACGGTTGAGAACGAGACAGCCGTTCTCCGCCGCATCGGGGATGTGGCGCTGCACGTACGCGCCGAAGCCGCTCGTGTCGGTCGTCACGGCGGGCACGCCCATCGCGATCGACTCCATCGGCGTGTAACCCCACGGCTCGTAGTAGCTCGGGAAGATCCCCAGGTGACACCCGCGGACGAACTGCGGGTAGTCCATCCCGATCAGCGGGCTTACCGCGGTCACGAAGTCGGGATGGAAAACGACCTTCACCGGATCGTCCTCGGCATTGAACAGGCCGCGGTGACGCAGATGCTTGAGCACCGGATCGCCGGCATCATCGACGAGATCGTGCGTGACGATGGTCGGCTGGTAATGACTCCGCCACGCGTGGATCGCGCGCTTGAGGCGCACCTGTGAATCTTCCGGTAGTAATTCCGGATAGCCGGGGATGCGGCCGGTGGCGGCGGAATTGAAGAGGCGGCGGCCCATCTCCGTCTGCAGCTCGATGCACGTCTGCCGCAGGTCGTTGAGCATCGACTGGTTCTGCAGCGTGGCGACGTTGATGCTGCGCGTCGGCGCGCGGGTGATGATGAACGCGACGACCGTCGGCCGCGGCAGCATCGCGGGCAGCGTCTTCATCCGCTGGTTCAGCCGGTACATCGACTCGATGAACAGGTCGATCCCCTTATTCGTGTACTCGTAGCGCCCGCTGGTGAAGAAGTAGAGTGTGTTGTTGAGATCGAACGTGTAGCTGGGGAAGAAATGCCCCATCACGAAATCGTGGATGCGCTCCTTGTACTGGCGGTGCAGGTTCTGGAACTCGTGCAAAGCGGCGAATTTCTGGATGTTCAGGCCGTTGGGAAGAATGACGTCCGGCCGGCGGCCGAGGAGTTTCTCCGCCTCGAACGCGGTGACTTCGCTGACGGTCGTGAAGACGACCGACGCGTGCGCCGCCGCGCGCTCGATCGCGAAGCGCGGCCAGATCTGGTAGCGCGCGGCTTCCTCGTCCGGCTTGATGAAGGGCAGGCTGTCGTAAAAGCTCGGGCTGTTGCTCGCCAGGTATCGCCCGAGCAGCGTCGCGTGCGTGGTGAAGATCGTGGTGATCGGGAGCTGGTTGTGCGCGATGCGCGGGACCGCGACGCCGGCCATCCACTCGTGGAAGTGCGCCAGCACGGTTCGTCCCTGCGCGACGTTGGCCAGCTCGCGGAAGAACTCGGCGACGGTGAAGCCGAAGGCGACCACCTCGTTCACCTCGCCGTCGTTGTTGGGGACGGAGATGCCGTGGTCCTTCCACATCAGGTACTTGTCGTGGTCGAGGTGCTGGTAGCGCGCGCGGTAGTCGAGCAGGATGACGCGCGGCCGGCCGGGGATGAGCCAGCGGCCGAAGTGACAGGGGATGCCCTGTGCGCGCAGGCGATCGAGCGTCTCGCGGATGATTCCTTCCGTCGGGCGCTCTTCGAATTCCAGCGCGGCGGTCGCGGGGTTGTACGGGCCGATCATGCAGTATCGATCGTCCCAGCGATCGATCATGCAATCGGCCTTGGTCTTGAGCACGGTGTAGATCCCGCCGAGCTGCCAGCAGACTTCCCAGCCGATCTCGAAGAGGAGTGGGGGGAGGGGAGGGGATGACGGTGATGTCGCCGGCGCGGGCGCGGGCGGTGCTGCGTGCACGGGCGGTGCCGGAGGCGGAGTCGCAGGGACCTTGAACTGAGCCGGCGCCGCTTGTCCTCGACCCTGAGGCTCGGACCCGAAGGGCGTCTTCGCAACAGGAGCAGTCATCGGAGGCTGCGTTGATGGCGCGGTCGACGGCGCCGGCGGCGGAGGAGGAGGCTTGCGCGCGACAACCTTCGCGATCACCGGCGCGGGCGGCGGTTGCTGCTTCGCGACCGGTCCGTTCGATGATGGCTGCGCGCCATCCGACTTCTTCTGCGGCGATGACGGCGGCGCCTGCGACGGCTTCTGATCCTTCGCCGCCTGCTTCGTTCCGCCGCCCGCTTCGTCGCCGCGACCGCGTCTTGCCATGCTCGCCATTATCACCCTCCCTTCAAAGCGATCAATTTGTGAAATCGCTCGCAACCATGTGACGTTCCAACTCCCCGCGGGATCGCGGGAGTTGTTGGACCTTCACTTTCCCCTGTGATCGTCGAGGTCGCCTTGATACGATTTCGCGCCGACGTTCACATCCGCCAATTGCGGGCGGTGGGGCTTTTTTAAGTTCGCGCGCGAGACGATGCCGATCGTAGTTGCCTGCTCCTGTGGCAAGAAGCTGCGCGCCCGCGACGACCAGGCGGGACGCGAGTGCCGCTGCCCGTCGTGCGGGCAGATGGTCTTCGTGCCGTACCCGGTCGCCAGGGCGATCGATCCGCCGGACTTCTCCGCGCCCGCGCCGGCGGCGGATCCTGAGATCCCGACGCAGTGGCCGCCGCCGCCGAAACCGTCCAAGCGCAAGTCGGTCGCGCCGCAGCAACCGCAGTACATCGAGCCGCCGCCGTACTTTCCGCCGCCGCAAACGACCATCATCCCCGCGCGCAAGGCGGTCAAGCTCCCCGATCGCGTCGTCCCCGGGCCGCTGCCTTCGGTCGATGAAGAGGTGAAGCGGCGCGAGCAATCCTGGCGGGCGCACGTCTACTGGGTGATGCTGATCTTCATCCTCCCGCTGATCTTCGTGACGGTCTCCGGCAAGCCGGACCTCGAGCAGCTCATCAACAAGACGCTGGAGAAATATCCGGCGCTGAAGGAGAAGTTCGACGATCAGAAAAACTACAAGGGCTTCGAAGCGCTGGACGAGGCGCTGCATGGACTGCCCGGCCATCGTCTCGAAGGCGCCGCCTTCGCGCGCGAGACGTGGGCACACTGGCCGATCGCGGTCGTCGCAACGCTGGTGTGGTTCCTGATCGTCGCCGTCGCCATCCCCTCCGAATCCGCCGAGCCCAAGGACCTGTTCCTCGCGGGCCTGTTCACCTCAACCATCGGCGTGGCGATCTTGCTCACCTTCCAATACTTCGGCGGATGCTGCTGCATCGGCATCTGGTACATGGCCGCGCTGCACCCTGATGCGCCGTTCGGCCCGAGCCTGCTCGGGTTCGTCTTCGGCGTGGGGGTGTGCGAAGAGGTCACCAAGTGCATCCCGGTGCTGTGGAAACTCCGCCGCGAGTACATCGGCTGGCGCGAAGCGTGCCTGATCGGGATGGCCAGCGGCGCGGGCTTCGGCATTTCCGAAGGAATTCATTATTGCACCACCTTCTACAACGGGATCACCGGCGCGGACATTTACGTCGAGCGCTTCCTCTCCTGCATCGCCTTCCATGTCATGCTCAGCGGCTGCTGCGGCATCCTCATCTTCCGCAAGCAAAAGTTCCTGGCGGAATGGAAGGACCCGATCGACTGGCTGCTGCTCATGACCGCCATCCTCATCGTCCCCATCTTCCTGCACGGGCTCTTCGACACCTTCCTCAAGAAGCACATGGACGCCGGCGCGATCGTCGCATGGCTGGCGTGCTTCGGGTGGTTGGCGTGGCTGATCCACGACTCGCGGATGAAGGAGATCCGGGCGTCGCAGATCATCCAGTCCGGGCCGAAGCTGATCAAAACGCACAAGGGAACGCGACTGGTGCAGTAGCAACGACCCCGGCGCCCTCATGCCGAATTGGCAGGTGAGTTCGTTTTGCGCATTCGATGTTTTTGTTGCACCACGTTGCACCCGGTTGCACGGCGTTGCATCCCGGCTGAATACCTCGCACGGAGTGACGGGCTTTGCGCGGCGCATGCCGCGTCCGCACATTGCTATTCACTTGCCAAAGAACACGTCTCCATACTTACTGCGCGATTGCACGATCGTGATCACAAACGTGCAATCGAGGACTTATGAACGCGATATAATCGGCTTGCCTTGAAGAGCGTCGGTCCGAGCCGCGAATCGATGATCGCCCTGCGGGCGGCGCATACCGCCTTTCGCATCGCGACGGATGTCGCCTATCCCCGCGTCAATGCCGACCGCGCCTTCTGCCCCACCTGCGGGACGGAGCTCAACTGGCGCAAGCGCGCGATCGGGACGACGATCTTCTGTCCCGCGTGCGGCAAGCCGACCGAAGTGCCGCCGCACCTCCGCGCCAAGCTCCTGCTGGCGGAGCGCGAACGAGATGAGCCGGATCCTTTGCCGCGGCCGTATCCGTGCCGCGAGGGACTGCTCGGGGCGTGGGTGTACCTGTTCATGCTGCTGGCGATGCTGGTTCTGGTCGTCGGGCTGATTGTGTCTGACATGATCTCGCGCGGGGTGCTCCGCGTGATGTGAAGGAGCTGGATGGCCTGTCATGCTGCGGTACGCCGAAGCATCTGGGGGACGGACGCAGATCCTTCGAGGTACCTCAGGATGACGAGCACGAAGAAATCGATCGCAACACGGTGCGCATGAAGCGGGAGAAGGCACAATCGATCCGACGAACGGTGGGGCGCCTGCGGGCGTCGCATGAGGCGATGCGCGCGGCGCAGGCGGTGGAGTACCGCGCGCCGGTCGATCGGCCGACGGCTCGATGCCTGCGCTGCGGACGCGAGATCGACGTGATGCCGCTCGATCTGGACTTCGTTCCCGAGGCGTTGACGTGTCCGCGCTGCGGCGAGGAAGTCCGGGTGCCGGCATACGTGCGCGGGGTGCTGGTCCGGGCGCCGGAGCGGCAGTACGTGATGCCTTGGGATTATGCGAGGACGCTGCCGCCGCCGGGGCAACTCGTGGTGGTCGATGCCACAGATTACTCGGCGCCTAAGGCGGTTACGCTGCTCTTGGCGACCTGTCTCGCGACGGTCCTCGTGATGGTGATTTGGACGCTCCTGCACGTGGGTTGAAATCGTCGTCAAAGCGGCTGATTTTGCTCGTCTTTTCCCGCGTCCGATCGTTCGCCTTCTCACCCGTTTTCACCTACAATTCTGCGCTTCGCCGCGGGCGTAGAAGCGGCGTGATTTTGGGACCGGATGGATCACTTCAGGTCCCGCGATTCCTCAAGCGAAACGCGAGAAAAAACGATGTCAGAAACTGACCCGACGGCCGCCGCCGGCGGTGCTGCCGAACCGGCCGACCGCATCGAAGATTTGCAGATCGAGCAGGAGCTGCAGGACAGCTACCTGACCTACGCGATGAGCACGATCATGGACCGGGCGCTGCCCGACGTCCGCGACGGGCTCAAGCCGTCGCAGCGGCGAATCCTCGTCGCGTGCAACGATCTGGGCTTGGGGCCGCGATCGAAGCACCGCAAATGCGCGAAGATCGCCGGCGACACCTCGGGCAACTATCACCCCCACGGTGAAGCGGTCATCTATCCGACGCTCGTGCGCCTCGCGCAGGAGTGGAGCCTGCGCTATCCGCTCATCGATGGGCAGGGCAACTTCGGCTCGACCGACGGCGATCCGCCGGCGGCGATGCGATACACCGAGGCGCGCATGGCCGCGCCGGCGATGGAGCTCCTCGCCGATCTCGAATACGACACGGTCGATTTCATCCCCAACTACGACGAGACGCGCACCGAGCCGACGGTTTTTCCGAGCAAGTTCCCGAACCTGCTCGTCAACGGCTCGACCGGCATCGCCGTCGGCATGGCGTGCAATCTCGTGCCGCACAACCTGCGCGAGATCTGCGACGCGATCGTCTACGTGATCGATCATCCCGACTGCCAGCTCGCCGAGCTGCTGAACATCGTCCCGGGTCCGGATTTTCCGACCGGCGGCGTGATCTGCGGTCGCGATGGCATCGTCGAAGCCTACAAGGCCGGCCGCGGCAAGCTCACGCTCCGCGCGAAGATGAGCATCGAGGAGGAGAAGAAGGGCAGCCGCGCCAGCATCATCATCGAGGAGATTCCCTACGGCATCATCCGGCGCACGATCCTCGAATCGATCGCCGAGTGCGTGAAGAAGGACATCATCACGGACATCAGCGACGCGAACGACCACAGCGGGCGGCAGCACAAGTGCCGGATCGTCGTCGATCTGAAGCGCGACGCCGATCCGCAGGTGGTGATGAACCAGCTCTATGAATACACGCCGTGCCAGGTGACGGTGTCGATGATCAATATCGCGCTGGTGAACCGCCAGCCGCGGACGATGGGGCTCAAGGAGCTGATCCAGCACTTCATCGAGCACCGCAAAGAGGTCATCACGCGGCGGACGCGGTTTCTTTTGAGGAAGGCGCAGCAGCGCGGACACATCCTCGAAGGTTTGATCTTCGCCGTCGTCGATATCGACGAGGTGATCAAGCTGATTCGCTCGAGCAAGACGCGCGATGAGGCGATCGCGAAGCTGCGCGCCCGCGGCTTCCGCATCCCGCCGCATCATCCGTACGCGGCGCGGATTCCGGAGGTGCTGCTGAAGAAGGCGACCGATCGTGACGTTGTGCTTTCGCAGGCGCAGGCGGAGGCGATCGGGCGGCTGCAACTGATCCAGCTCGTCGGGCTGGAGATCGAAAAACTCGTCAATGAATATCGCGAGGTGGCGGAGGAGATCGAAGGCTACGAGCGCATCCTCGCGGACGAGTCGCTCGTGCTCGACATCATTCGCGAAGACACGTACGAGATGAAGGAGAAGTACGGCGACGACCGACGCACCGAGATCACCGGCGCGGTGAGCGATTTCAACATGGACAAGCTGATCGCGGCGGAGGACGTGGTCGTCACGGTCTCGCACGAAGGCTACATCAAGCGGCTGCCGGTGGACACCTACCGCGCGCAAGGCCGCGGCGGGCGCGGGATCAAGGGAACGGAGTCGAAGGAAGGCGATTTCGTCGAGCACCTGTTCGTCGCCAACACGCACGATTATCTGCTGTTCTTCACCAACCAGGGCCGGGTGTACGAGCGGCGGGTCTACGACGTGCCGGAGATGTCGCGCACATCGCAAGGCCGCTCGATGGCCAACTTGTGTGAGTTCCAGGAGGGAGAAAAGTTCGCCAATGTTCTGGCGATCAAGGATTTCGGCAAGGAAGAGCACTTCCTGATGTTCGCCACGCGCAAGGGCGTGGTGAAAAAGACCGTGCTCAACGCCTACTCCAACATCCGCACCAATGGCCTGATCGCGATCGGGCTGGACGAAGGCGATTCGCTCATCGGGGTGGAAATCACCAGCGGCAAGGACCACGTGATCCTCGGCACCAGGAGCGGGCTGGCGATCCGCTTCGACGAGAACGACGTCCGCCCGATGGGTCGTCCCGCCGGCGGAGTCACCGGCGCGCGCTTCAAGCGCGAGGGTGATGAGGTGATTGACATGATCATCATCCCCGGCGGCCAGGACGGCTGCTGCGTGCTGACCGCGTGCGTCAACGGCTACGGCAAGCGCACGCCGCTGAATGAGTACCCCGTCAAAGGCCGCGGCACGCGCGGCGTGATTGACATCATCACCTCCGAGCGCAACGGGGAAGTGGTGGGCATGAAGCTGGTCGCCGACAGCGACCACGTCATGTTCATCACCGAAAAAGGAATCCTGATGCGCACGCGCGTCGCTGACATCAGCTCGATCGGCCGCAACACACAGGGCGTGCGGCTGATCAAGCTGGACGAGGGGGACAAGCTGGTGACGCTGGCGAAAGTGGAGCCGGACGAGGAAGACGAGAAGAACGGCGCGGGTGCAACTCCGCCGCCGGCTGAGGGTTCGGCTCCGACTGATCAGTCCTCGCCGGACGAACCGCCGTCCGATCAGCCGCCGCCCGCGACCGAAGGCAACGGCCAAGCGCCCGATGCGTGATTTGACCTAGTCGACATCGACGAATTGCTGCTATATCTGCGTCATCTGACCTTAAGGAGGAAAGATGATGCGCAGAGTTTTCGTTCTCGCCGTAAGCGCCGCTGGTGCGGCGATCGTCGGTTGTTCTTCCGGGCATTATCCCGCTTCGCCGGTGCCGGCGCCGTTTAGCGATTTGCAGGCGTACCGGATGGCGGACGTCAGCCTGGTCGATCGGCACGGGATGGAGGCGACGCTGCCGAAGTTCGCGCAGAAGACGGGGGACGGGTATCTCGTCGGATACGTCGGCAACGAGATGGCGGGCGCCGGCGGGACGCCGCCGAAGCCGTCGCATCTGGTGTTCGTCGGGTTCGATGGGAAGACGCGCGAAGTGAACTTTCACGACGAGTAGTCCTCGACCGCTTTCGTAGCATGGCCGTCTCGGCCATGCCCTCTCGCATGGGAAACGGCATGGGCGGGACGCCCATGCTACGGAAGGCGGGCGAGACGTCCGTGGTCACCGTCCGTCGATGCCGACTTTGTCGCGCACGACGTAGAGCGGGCGTTGCTTGATCTCTTCGTAGATCCGGCCGACGTATTCGCCGAGGATGCCGATGGCGATCATCTGCACGCCGCCGAGGAAGAGGATGGAGAGGATCGTCGTCGTGAACCCGCTGCCGTAGGTTCGCCCGCCGCGCGCGATGAACTGGAGCAGGTAGAACGCGGCGAGGCCGAAGGTCACGGTCGAGACGAAGATGCCCATCCACGTGACCCAGCGCAGCGGGCGGTAGCTGAAGCTGAAGATGCCGTCCATCGCGTAATGAATGAGCCGGCGGAGGGTTTGCTTGGGTTTGCCGGCGGCGCGGTCGTTGCGATCGTACATCACGCTGGCCTGCTTGAATCCGAGCCACGAGCGCAGGCCGGGGATGAAGCGGTTGCGCTCCGGCAGTCGGTTGAACTCCTCGACGACGCGGCGGTCCATCAGCCCGAAGATGCCGGCGTCCGGCGCGCTCGGCAGATCGCTGAGCGCGCGGAGGACGGGATAGAAGAGGCGAAATCCGATCCCGCGCACGCCGTGCTCGGCGCGGCTGTTTCGCTCGCCGAGCACCACTTCGAAACCTTCCTGCCACTTCCTGATCATCTCGGGGATGACCTCCGGCGGGTCCTGCAGATCGGCGTCGATCAGGACGACGCAGTCGCCGTGCGCGTGGTGCACGCCCGCCGTGACGGCGGGCTGGTGGCCGAAGTTCCGCGACAGCTCGACGAGCTTGATCCGTGCGTCTTCGGCATGAAACTGCCGCGCGATCTCGCCCGATCGATCGCGGCTGCCGTCGTTGACCAGGACGATCTCGAAGGGCTGGCCGGTCGTCTCCAGCGCCGCGACAAGCCGGCGGCGCAGCTCCGGCAGGTTCTCCTGCTCGTTGAAGATGGGGGCGACGACAGAGATCATGGATCGCTCGATCGGCCGGCGGATCATACACGAGAGGTCTTCGCGGCGGCGCTAGTGTCCAAAGCCGATGTCATCCCGAGCCGACTTCGGCGAGCTCAGTCGCGTCGTACTCCGCGAGGGGTCCCGGAGCCGCACCGCTCTCGTACGCCGAGATCCCTCGGAGTACCTCGGGACGACAATGCGCGTCCGTGGCTATGAGGACATGGAAGTGCGGCCGGAATCGCTCCGCCACCACAGCTCCAGCATCAGCAGCGCGTAGAGACGCTGCGAGTGATCCGCCTGCGACTGTTCGTGCTCGGCGATAAGCTCGGCGATGGTGGGGCGGTGGAGGTATCTGGCGGCGAAGGAATCGCTCGACGCGAGCGTGTCGTGGAGCAGCGATCGCAACGACGTGCGGAACCATTCGCCGACGGGGACGGCGAAGCCCATCTTGGGGCGCTTGAAGACGAACTGCGGGAGGTCGGCGGCGAAGGCGTCGCGCAGGAGGATCTTTGCCGGTGCGGTCATCGGGGATTGCATGAACGCGCGGGCGGTGGAGCGGGAGCCGAAGAGCTGGTCGGTCGTTAATCCGGATGCGAAGCGCACGAGCGCGGGATCCATGAACGGGCTGCGGACTTCCAGCGCGTGGAGCATCGCGGCGCGATCGACTTTCGTCAGCAGGTCTTCCGGCAGATAGGTGACGCGGTCGAGCGCCATCGCTGCGGTGACGACGTCGCGATCCTGGTGGACCGCCTCGAACTCATTCGCCAGCCATTTCGAATCGTGCGTGTCCTGCGGGAACATCGTCGCGATCGTCGCGTCATCGAAGAGCCGCATATAGGCGTCGTAGCGCTGGCCGGGACGGAGGTGGAGCGATGAGAGCATCCGCTTCAGCCGTACCATTTTGGATTTCGGGTGCGTTCCGGACGGCAAGTGCTCCCAGATCTTGCTCATCGCGATCTTCTGCAGGCCCGCGGGGATCGATTTGAAACTTTCGCCGAGCCACATGGCGCGGTAGCGGTCGTAGCCGCCGAAGAGTTCGTCCCCGCCGTCGCCGCTGAGGGCAACCTTCACGTGACGGCGCGTCTCGCGCGAGAGGTAGTGTGTGGGGAGCGCGGAGGAGTCGGCGAAGGGTTCGCCGAAGACTTGTGCGAGCTTGGGAAGATCGGCGGCGGCGTCGGGCTTGACGGTGAACTGCTGGTGTTGTGTCCCGAGATGGCGCGCGACGTCGGCGGCGTAGCGCGTCTCATCGTAGCGCGGGTCGTCGAACCCGATCGAGAATGTGTGCACGGGCTGATCCGCGCCGACCGACGCCTTCATGGCGGCGGCGATGATGGAGCTGTCGATCCCGCCGGAGAGGAAGCAGCCGAGCGGCACATCCGAGACGAGCTGGCGGCGGACCGCGTCGGTGACGAGCGCGCGGACGCGGACGCCGGTCGGCGGTTCGATCTCGGCGGGCTTGGCGTTGGCGTCGAAGTACTCCTGCACCTCGACGCGGCGCGGGCGGACGCGCATCCAGCGCGCGGGCGGGAGCTTTTCGCTGCCGCGGCAGATCGTCAGCGGCGAAGGGATGTAACCCCAGCGGAAATAATGGCCCAGCGCCGTGAAGTCGATCTCAGAATCGAACCATGGCAGCGCGCGCAGCGCCGGCAGCTCGCTGGCGAAAGCGATCGCGCCGATCGTGTTGCCGCTCGTCGGCGGCGCGATCGCCAGGTACAGCGGCTTCTGGCCCATCCGATCGCGCGCGAGGAACACCGAGTTGTCCGACGGGTCGAAGATCGCGAAGGCGAACATGCCGTCGAGCTTCTCGCAGCAGGCCTGGCCCCAGACGTCGTAGGCGGCGAGAAGAACCTCCGTGTCGGAGCTGGTGCGCCACGGGTAGTCGGATCTGAGATTCGAAATTTCGGACTTCAGTTCGCGGAAATTGTAGATCTCGCCGTTGTAGACGAGCTGGCGGCGGCGCTCGTCGGCGAAGGGCTGGTTGGCGCGCGGGTCGGGATCGATGATCGCGAGGCGACGATGCGCCAAACCGCAGGCGGCGGGCGCGAGGGAATCGATGAAGAAGGTTCCTTCGCCGTCGGGGCCGCGATGCGCGATTGCCGCGCTCATGCGCGCGAGCTGCTCGCGCGTCACCGCGAAGCGGGAGTCCCACGCGACGACGCCAGCGAATCCACACATTCCGCTTCAAACCTTTCCGATGACGCACGCCGTTCGATGTTCGTCCTCACCTCGACGCTCTTTCGGAGGGAGAGGGAGTCAAGACGCAAACCGATCGACCGCAGCGCTGTCAGATCGTGTCGGCGGGATTATAAGGTTGCGACAGGTCGAAAGGATTACGCCGCGTGAAGTTGATCACACTCGTCTCGCTCCTCGTGCTCGGGATGACATCGTTCGCGGGCGCGCAGACCAGGCCGGCGGAACAGAACCCGCCGGGGCCGTTCGAAAAGGGCACCTGGGACATCTCGCTCACCGGCGGCACGGTCTTTCCCGTCGCCGCCGCGGATGCGCGCTTCTACAACTTCACCCTCGCCGGCGGGAAATACCTCTTCGACAACACGTCACTCAGTTTCGAGCTGATGGGCTCCTACGTCGAGCAGGTCAACACGCAGGAGAGCAACGCGATGCTCGGCGGCTTCGGCATCCTCGGGCGCACGCACCTCTTCCGCTTCGACAAGTGGACGCTCTTCATCGACGGCGGCGGGATGGTGACCTACGCGGATCACGAGGTGCCGGTCTTCGGCACGCACTTCAATTTCGTCGGCAAGGCGGGATTCGGCGCGACCTACGAGCTGCGCGAGCACCTGTTCCTCATCGGCGGGACGCGCTACTTCCACCTCTCCAACGGCCAGATTCACGGGAGGGATCAGAATCCCAATTACAACGGGGTCGAAGGATATGTCGGATTGATGTGGACGTTTTAGAGCAAGCGTTCGTCCGGCATGAGCGAGCGAGCCGCGAGCGAGCGCTCGCCATCAATTGTCATCCCGAGCGGTATTCCGCGAGGGATCTCGAAGTCGAACGATTGTCATACGCCGAGATCCCTCGGAGTACCTCGGGATGACAATCATCGCGGACCGCGTTTCGCGCGACACGCTAATCAAACCGCAGCTTCTTCCCGCCCGCTTCGCCGGCGTCGTACCAGCGGCCGTGGCGGACGTTGATCTTGCGCAGGCCGGCGGATTTGCAGGCGATGAGGAGCTGCTGTTGCAGCCCGGCAAGGAGCAGTTGTTTCAGCTCGTAGAGGTGGGAGGAGCTGTCGACGATGACGGTGAGCGTGCCGCGCGAGAAACCTTCGAGCGCGCAGTGCTCGCTGAGGGTGTCGGGGATGAGGCGCTGCCAGCAGTCGGCGATCTTGCCGAGCCTCGCGTGCGGTTTCTCGACCGATTGCTTGAAGAAGTGGATGAGCTCCGGGCCGATCGCGACGCCGGTGCGCTGGTCGAGGCGCTTGACGGCGCTCAGCCGTTCGAGCTCGAAATCTCGCGGGATCCGTCCCATCGGCGCCTTTCCGTGGCACGGGTTTTCAACCCATGCGAATCGCGTGCACGGGTTACAAGCCCGTGCCACCGGCACAGATCACTGCAGATTCACCGGCATGATCACGTAGAGGAAGTTCTGCCCGCCCTTGAGCAGGCCGGGCCGATTGGGCGCGGTCAACTCGAGCGTGATCTCGTCGGTGTCCACGACGCGCAGGGCCTCGGTCAGGAACTGCGGATTAAAGCCGATCTCGACGTCGCTGCCTTCGAACTTGCACGCGAAGTTCACCTCCGCCTCGCCGCTCTCGGGGCTGCGGCTTTGCAGCTTCAGGCCGGTCTTGTTGAAGGTCAGACGCACGCCCTTGGATTCTTCCGTCGTCAGCAGCGCGGCGCGGCGGACGGCGGAAAGAAAATCCGCGGTGCCGGCGGTCATCTTCTTGTCGGTGTCTTTCGGGATTACATCCTCGTACGGCGGGAACTGGCCTTCGACGAGATTGCTCGTCAGCGTCGCGTCGGCGGTGTGGAAGATGACCTGGTTCTCGCGGATCTGAAAACTGACCGGCGCATCGGGATCATCGATCAGCTTGTCGATGAGCTGAAGCGCCTTGGCCGGGACGATCGCCCGCGCGCCGTCCTTCGGCAGCTTCTCATTTGAGAGATCGCCTTTCGCCTGGGCGAGCCGCCTGCCGTCGGTGCTGACAAGGTTGATCTTCTTTCCCTTGGCGACGACGAGCACGCCGTTGAACGCGTAGCGCGTCGATTCCTTCGCCGCGGCGAAGAGCGTTTGACCGATGAGCTGCTTGAGGTGTCCGCCGGCGATTTCGAAATCGGCCTGACCTTCGAAGTCAGGGACGGGCGGGAACTCGCGCGGGTTCTGCGTGTAGATGGTGAACTTCGAATCCTGCCCCTTGATGACGGCCTGCTCGCCGGCGAGCTCGATCGAGAGCGTGTCGTCGACGCTCTCGCGGACGATGTCGCGGAGCTTGTCGGCGGGAAGCAGCGCTTCGCCCGCCTGCTCGATCTGCACCTGGGCATCGGAGTATCGGATGGCGACTTCAAGATCGGTTGCGGCGATGGTGAGGGCGTTGTCGGCGGCGGTGAGCTTGACGCACTGAAGGACCGGCTTAGGCGTGCGCGCGGCGACCACGTTCCCCGCCATCAACAGCGCTTCGAGCAGCGCGCCCCGGTTGCAGATCACTTTCATCGCAGCTCACTCTACCTTTCCGGCCACAGCATTTTCCCCACGGTGATTTGATGCGGGGATTTGTGCGGGGGGGCTACTTTAACTTCACGTATTGAATAAGAGAAGCTTTAGCCAGCAGACGTGATGATGAGTGCTGGCGCAATGTGGATAACTCTTCCCGCTCACACGCAAGTCTATTGTCAAAATGACTTTGCATGCGCTTTTATCGGACCACATGTGTGGACGAGGTGTGAGCAGGCGCGCGTGACGCGAGCGGGCAAACCGACCGCTCGCGGCGGCGCGCATCGCTCATCATCGCGCGCATGATCTGAAGGCCCGAACGCCGCATCATCCGCTCGCGCGCTTCCGATAACTTATCCACGTCTCGTCCCGATTCATCTGTCATCTGCGCCCGTGCACTTCCCGCGCGATTACACTGCATCGCGGCACGATGAAGCGCCTCCTCGTTTACCTCTGGACCGCGCCGACGACGCTCGTCGGGCTCTGGCTCGCGCCGCTGGCGCTGCTCACCGGCGGCGGCGTGCAGCGCATCGACGGTGTGATCGAGATCCACGGCGGGATCGTACGCAGGCTGCTGCGGCGCTGCACGCTGCTCAAGGGTGGAGCGAGCGCGATGACGCTGGGGCACGTCGTGCTCGGGCAGGATCGCACCGTACTCGAGCTGACGCGCGCTCACGAGCGCGTCCACGTCCGCCAGGCCGAGCGCTGGGGGCCGCTGTTCATCCCGGCGTATCTGCTGGCGTCGCTGGTCGCGCTGCTACGCGGGAAGAACGCGTACTTCGACAACCCCTTCGAGCGCGAGGCGTACAAGCGCGCGCCGTAGCCGTAAAGGATCGCGGCCCAAGCGAACGTCATCCCGAGCTACTCTGAAGGATCCGCGTGGGATCAGCCAGATGCGTCGGACTACCTCAGCATGACAAGTCTTCACTAACGAGCGTCCTCTCGGCTCAGTATGAGTAGTCCAGCACCGTGATCTCCACCTTCGGCGTGCTGGTGGCGCCGATGTACTCGAAGTTGTACATCTCGACGTTGACGCTGAAGGGCTGCACCGCGCCCGCCGGGATCTGTTTGATGTCGAGCGTGGTCTTGGCGTCGTTGGGGCTGCTCTGCTGATAGACGCGCACCTGCACCTTCATGTTCTTGATCAACTGTTTGCCGGTGTTCTTCACCGCGCCTTCGACGATCCAGGTCTTGTTGTGCCCCGCGGCCACGCCGCCGCCGGTGGGGGATTTGAGGTTGTATCGCCACTCGAACCTGGGCGCCGTCGTGTCCATCGCCAGCGCGTGCAGCGTCTTGCGGTCGGTCGCATCGAGCGCGGCGTAAAGCGTGACGTGCATCTGGTCCTGGCCCTTAAAGAGCTGCATGTGAGAGACGTCCACAGGCAGCGAGAACGCGCTGCCGTGGGAGGTCATTTCGATGGTCCACTTGTTCTCGGCGGCGCGAGTAGCGGGCGTGTCAGGAATTCCGCGGCGCGCGGGCGTTGGCGGAGGGGTCGGGGTTTGGGCGCGCGTGGGTCGGCGGGCGCTCGTCTGCGATGGCGTTCTCTCCGCCGTCGCCGCGGCGGCGGCAGCCTGGACCGGATTGTGCAGCGTTCCTTCGACCGCGACGATCCCGCCGACCAGCGTCTCGTCCGGCCCGCGCGACGTCATTTGCAGCGGGCGGGCCATCTTCTTGACCGTTTCGGGCGAGGCGTTGCCGAGCGCGACCTGCGCGTTGAGGTCCTTTTGCTCGGCGAGTTTCTTGTACCACGTGGCGGCTTTCTCTTTGCCGGACGGTCCGGTCGCTTCGAATTGCTTGGCGATGTCCCACTCCGCCGGGACGTAGCCGGCCGTCGCGGCTTTGAGCAGCCACTTCTGTCCCTCGCGCGGATCGGCGGGGACGCCGGGCGCGCCCTTGAGATACATCTGGCCGAGACGATGCATCGCCGGCAGATAATTCTGATTCGCGGCGGCGAGGAAATTCTTCAGCGCGTCGGCCGGATTGGCGGGCGTGCCCTTGCCGGTCTCCTGACTGTCGGCCAGCTCGAATTGTGCGGCGGGGATTCCGGCGCCGGCGGCTTTTGTCAGAAGCGGCAGCGCCTCGGCGTCGTTGGCGACGGTGCCGCGGCCCAGCTTGTACGCCAGCCCCAGCTCGTACGTCGCCTGCACGTCCCCTTTGGCGACCGCTTGCTTGAGATAATTGAAGGCATCGACCTTGTCGGATTCCGGACCGTTGCCGTAGGCGAGGTGGACGGCGGCCGCGCTCTGGGCATCGACGTCGCCGGCGTCGGCGGCCTTGCGCAGCCACTTGATCGCCTCGTCTGGATCTTTGCTGACACCGGCGCGGCCCTGGTCGTAGCGGAGCCCAAGTTCCAGCGCGGCCTTGGCGTCGCCGTTTTGTGCGGCCGCCTGCACCTGTGGCGTGGGCGCGGTTTTCCATTGACCGGTGTTCGGCGGCGTGATCGCCGCCAATGCGATGACGATCGAAATCAGGTTCATGCCCTTACCCCTTGTTCATTGCCTATCTGACGTGTGATGGTCGGGTCGGAGATCATCTTATCGTCGGCGAGCAAAAACGCCTTGCTGAGGATGACCGAGAGCATCTGATCGCCCTCGAACGGCAGGAAGACCGTCTCGCCGGTCGCCGCGCCGCTCGGCGCGAGGCCGCCGCGCGCGGGGACGATGCAGAGGTACTGATCGTTCGGCTCCATCAGGATGTTGCCGCTGCCGAGGTGGATCTTGTACTTGCGCAGATCGCCGCGGACGACGAGGAATTTTTCCGTCACCGAGCAGCGCGGCGCGATTTTCAATCTCGGCACGAGGCGATCAAGCACCGCCTTGCGGGTTTTTGCGCTCTCGGTCAGATCGCCGAAGCTGAAGTCGTGCCAGTAGCGCTGGTAGCGCGGGTCGGCGCTGCCGGCGTCGCGCCAAGTGGGATCGGCGCCGACGCTGGAGATGCCGACGAAGAGATCGCAGTCGCGCATCACTTCGGAGAAGGCGAGGATCGGGACATGCGCCAGCTCCAGCGGCTCGGTGGTCAGCCCGCGATGCTTGTAGGCGCGGGCGGCGGTTTCACTCGTCGCGTAGAAGCGGAGCTGGTCGGTCGAGAGATAGCGCGGCCCGCCCATGTGGCTGAACTCATCGCCCGCCTGGTTGGCCCAGTACTCGGCGCGGAGATCGAACTGCGGCAGCTCGAGCGACGCCTGGCCGTAGAGCGTGACGGTCCACTTGCGCGTCTGGCCGATGGCGATGAAGACCTGCGTCTTGACGATGTGGGCGGCGAAGCGGTTGGAGTAAGTTGACGTCGCCAATTCCGCGTCGGTGATCAGATAGACCTCGCGATGCGCCTGCTTGAAGGGCTGCGTGATGCGCAGACCTTCCAGACGCCGCCGCCACGCGACGACTTCGTCAACGCTTCGCCCGACGGGATGCCAGATCGCGATCTCGGCGGTTTGTCCGATTTCGATCGGGTTGCCTTGAACGTCCTGCGGCGAGGCATCGACGAAGAGCGCGGGCGTGCCGTCGATGAGCCAGATGAGCCGGCGGACCATTGGCGCGAGCAGGCCGTGGTCGAGGTAGCGCCTTCGCCAGTCGTCGATCCGCCAGGTGCGCGTGTCGCGAAGGAGCAGCTCGAGGCGCCTGCGCTGTGCGGGGAGCATCGATTCGATGTCCTTGAGCGTGCGCTGGATCGATTCGACCTGGCCGGGATGAATTTTCTTGATCGCGGCGACGGTCTTGGCGGCGGAGCCGTCGGGCTTCTTCCAGACGAGCGTCGGCTCGAAGCCGTCGATCGCGATCTCGGCGGTCCAGTCGGCGACGGCGATGGTGGCCCGGCCGTCGCGCAGGCCGAAATCCGGCACCGTCGTTTCTTCCACGTCCTGTCGGGTCAGGCCCGACTTTTCGATCGCCTCGTCCATGAACTTGCGGACGATCTTGCGTCCCTTGGGCGTGCGGACGCGGAGCTCAAGGCGCGCGAGCTGCGCGATCGCGTCCATCGTGCCGACCGAGGCCAGCGCGCGAACCGCGGCGTTGCCGAGACGAACGCAGCGCGGGCCGAGCTTGGGGATGACGCGGAAGCTCGCCTCCGCCGCGTCGGCGAGAGACCTTAATGCTTGCGGATGGCCGGTCAGAGCGGCGAACCAGCACAAGCCGCCGAGCAGGTCCTGGCTCGAACCCGGCGGGATGGTATTGTTCGACATACCGCGGAATTCGACCGGTTGCGCGACCGTTCCCGGCTGACCGATCTCAGTGAGCCAGCGCTCGAGATGCTCGGCAAGCACGTTGCGATCGATTGGAGGTGGGAGGGCGAGGCTCCTGCCGAGCCGAGATTTGTTCCGCACTCGCGGCTCGGCGGGAGCCTCGCCGTCCCGGATGAAGCGTCGGGCGGCGTCGAGCCACTTGTTCCCCGGCCGCGTGTCGTTGCACTCGATGGCATGATCGAGCAGCTCGCGCCATTGTGATTGTGCCGCGGCGTCGAGTTTGTTCAGGTCCGCCAGCGCGACATCCGACCACGCCTCGCCCGCGCTCATCGGCCACGCCGCGGCTTCGCCGCAAAGCGAGCGCGCGACATCGACCGCCTGCCGCATCTTCTTGTCCTTGTGCGGACACGTTTCGATGACGACCGCGGTGCGACGCAGGAACTTCTTCATCTCGTCATCGATCGCGCCGCCGGCGTCCGCGAAATGCTCGGTAGTCTTCACGATCGAAGCGGCCAGCTCGACGACATAACCGCTCTTGCCCGGTGGAACTTCGTCGAGAAGCTTGAGCAGGGTCCGCACGTACGTCTCGTCCGGCGGGAATTTGCGCGCCAGCAGCGTGATCGCGACCATCCGGCCGGGGTAGTAAAGATTGAAGACGCGGCGCTCGTCGGTGCAGAAGGCCCAGATCACGCCCTGCATCGCGGCGAGCGCGAGCCTCTTTAGTTTCTCAGGGCCGCGCGAGACGACGGTGAGCTGCTTGAACTTCGCCTCGGTGTCGAAGTGATTCGACTGGTGCGCCGTCTTGCAGCCGGCGACGTAGGCGTCGATCTCCGCGAACTCGTCCGAGAAATCGGGTACGGCGACGACGTCGGGCCAGCCATTTCGCGCCGCCTCGGCGGCGGTTTCGGTGAAGGTCGAATCTCGCTGCGCCGGAAGTTTCACATCTGACTCGCGGTGGTCTTGATCTGCTTCATGATCAACGGTGTGAGTCGTGCGGCGGGATTGAAGTCTTCAGGCACGGGGCGGGCGCTCGTCAGCATGCTGAAGGCCTCCAGACGCGCGTCGCGAGGGACGCGGCTCAAGGTGATCTCGGAATGTTCTCGCGGAAGGAAAATTATCCCCCGACGAGCGGAACGAGCTTCACGAACGTCACGGTCGTCGGCGAATGAATCGTAAACTCCTGATCGAGGCTTTCCGCCTGCTTGTCGTCGATCAGGACGAAGAACCCGTTGCGCTCGAACGCGTCGCACGCCTTCTCGAACTGCTTCTTCCAGTCGATCTCGCGCGCCTTGCGCAGCTTGAAGCCGTTGAGCGCCTGCTCGGCGTCCGTCGGCTGCACCAGGCCGCGGAAGATCTCCGGGCGTTTGAGGTTGTAGTCCTGCACTTCCTGGTAGACCCGCGAGCGGACCAGCTCGCGGACGGTGGTCCGTTCGGTCAGAAACTCGAGCACCGTCTCGCCCACGTTCTTGCCGGAGGCCGTCTCGTCACGGATGGTCAGTGTTGCCGTCGCCATGTCGCGCACCCCGCGCTGGAGTTAAGGTGAAAGATCGGCGGGCATTGTAGCCAAATCGTTGCGAAAAAAGCATGATTTCGCAGGCACGACGTGGCGAGGATTCGCGATCAACTTCAGCCGGAGATCGAACGGGCGATCCGCCTGCACCAGGCGGGCCGGATCGCGGACGCGGAGCAAATCTATCGGCAAGTACTCGCGCGGGATGCGAGCAATCCCGATGCATTGCACCTGCTCGGTCTGATCGCACATCACGCAGGTCAGCCCAAGCCGGCGATCCAGCTCATGTCGGCGGCGATCCGCGAAGCGCCGAAGGTGCCGCTGTATCACCTCAATCTCGCCAAGGCGTACCGCGCGATCGGCGCGGAGGATGAGGCGCTGGCGAGCGCGCGACGCGCCGCCGAGCTCGCCCCGACGTGGCCGGAGGCGCTGGTCGAGCTGTCGGCATGCCTGCGCACCGCGGGGAAACTGGATGAAGCCGAGCGGACGGCGCGGGAGGCGCTGCGGCGGCATCCGAATCATCCCGAGGCATTGAGCGCGCTGGCGAACGCCCTGGCGGACCTCGATCGCACGGACGAGGCGATCGCCTCCTACCAAGCCGCGCTTCGCGCGCGGCCCGGCTGGGGCGAAGCGATCTGCAACCTCGGCGAAGCGTATCGAAAACTCGGCCGATTTGACGAGGCGGAGAAGTATCTTCGCCAGGCCATCCGCCTGACCCCGGAGATCGGCAACCCGCGCCTGAACCTGGCGATGATCCTGCTCGCGCGCGAGGATTTCGAGCGCGGGTGGGCCGAGTACGAATGGCGCTGGCGTCAGATCGGCGTAAACCCGCCGGCATTTGGCGAGCCGGAATGGGACGGCGGAGACCTCGGCGGCCGATCGATCCTGCTCTTCGCCGAGCAGGGCCTGGGCGACACGATCCAGTTCGTCCGCTACGCGTCGCTGCTGCGCGAGTCGCGCGGCGCGGGGCGAATCATCGTCGAGTGCGATCGGCCACTCGTGTCACTGATCCAAACGGTGCACGGCGTCGATGAAGTGATCGCCGAGGGCGATCCGCGCCCGGCGTTTGATGTGCGCTGCGCGCTGGCGTCGACGCCGTATCGGTTCAAGACGACGATCGCGTCGATTCCGAATCGCGTTCCGTACGTCGGGTTCGATCGCGACCGTGCCGCGCGCTGGCGGGAGGAGCTGAAGCTGTCGGACGACGTGCTGAACATCGGCGTCGTCTGGGCGGGGAGCGCCGTCCACAAGAACGATCGCAACCGCAGTTGTCGCTTGGCGGATTTCGCGCCGCTCGGCGGCGTCGCGAACGTGCGACTGATCAGCCTCCAGGTCGGCCCGTCCTCGCAACAACTCGGCGATGCGACGTTTCCGATCGACGACGCCGGCTCGCGCATCACGGATTTCTCCGACACCGCGGCGCTCATGTCGCGGCTCGATCTGATCGTCTCGGTCGATTCCTCTCCCGCGCATCTCGCCGGCGCGCTGGCGCGAGCGGTGTGGACGATTCATCCGTACATCGCTGATTTCCGCTGGCTGCTGGATCGCGACGACAGCCCGTGGTATCCGACGATGCGACTGTTTCGTCAGCGGCGGAAGGGCGATTGGAAGGCGGTCATGGAAGCGGTCACGCGCGAGCTGCGCCCGCTGGCAGAATCCGCCGACCGGCGTAGGCCAGGAGAAACT
>JAICTV010000098.1 GCA_025936175.1 Phycisphaerae bacterium | reverse complement strand
TAGTCCGGGCTCCCCTGGTTCATGCGAAGCAGGCCGACGAAGTAGTGCGTCGTGGGATCGCTCGGGTTGATCTCCAGCGCGCGCTTGAGATGCGCGTCGGCGATGGAGTACTGCTGGCGGCCGATGTTCACGCCCGCCGCCAGGTGCAGCAGGTCGAGATTGCTCGGGGACTTGGCCAGCGCCTCGTTGAGGACCTTGTCGGCGTCGTCGAATCGGCGGACGGAGGTGAGAATCTCCACCCGACGCCGCGCCAAACGCGGGTCGGTCCCGTTGTTCTCCAGCGCCTTGAGCGCCTCGTCCATCTTCTTCTGCGACAGCAGCAAATTGGCCAGGCGGATCTGCACGTCGACGTTGTTCGGCTCCTTGGCGAGGATGCCGGTCAGCGCCGCCTGCGATTCGGCGAACTTCCCGCCGACCGCATACACCTCCGCCAGCAACGCCTGCACGTCGCTCTTGCCCTTCGACGCGTCGCGCTGGTCGAGCTGCTTGAGCAGTTGCTCGGCCTCATCGAGGTTGCTCCCGCTGCGGGCGCAGCTCTCGGCGAAGTCGGCGTAGAACGCGATCTGATCGGGGAACTTGGCGATCCCCTTGCGGAACATGTCCTTGGCCTTGTTGTACAGCTCCGGGGCCTGATCGCGCGTGTCGGACTTGGCGTCCTTGGCACGGGCGGCGGCGAGGTAGACCTGGCCCAAGGCGCGGATGTACTCGGCCTTGTCCGGATTCTTCTTGTACATCTCCTCGCGCGGGGCGATCGCCTTGACCGGGTTGCCGTAGCTCAGCTCGTACTGAACTTCCATCTCGCGGAACGTCGGGTTCGCCGGGAACGCCCGACGCGCTTCCTGGATCTTCCGCTGCGCGTCACCCGGGCGGCTCAGCAGGTAGTAGCACTGGATCACGCCGGTGTACGCCTCGACGCTGTCGCTCTGGCGCTCCAGGGCGGCGTTGTAGTTCTTCAGCGCTTCGTCCGCGTTGCCGAGCGCGTGCTGCGCCTGTGCCAGCGCGATCCAGCTCTGGCTGAACATCCCCATGTTGGTGACGAGCTCCCGACCGTAGTCGAGCGCCTTGGCGTACTCCCCGCGCGCCATCGCCAGCTTGTAGCGGAACAGCTTTCCGTTGCACTGGTCCTGGTTCGCCGCCGTCAGCGACTCGAGCAGGCCTTCCGCCTTGTCGAACTGGTTCTGCCACAGGTAGTGCGAGAAGAGCAGCGCCGTGACGTCGGTGTTCTTCGGCTGAAGCTGCTGCGCGGTCAAGAGCTGCTTGAGCGCGTCGTCCGGCTGGTTAAGGCGGCGATAGATGTTCGCCTTGATCATGGCCCGCGCCATCGGATCGGGATTCTTGTCCGTCTCTTCCAGCGCGACTTTCATCAGCGCTTCGGGCGTCAGGTCCTGCACCTGCTTGTTGAGCAACTGGAGCTTTTCGTTGTTCGGGTGCGCGGCGACGGACGCGGAGACGAACTCACGCGCCTTGTCCACGTCCCCCTGCGCGCGGAATACACGCACCGCCATGCGGGCCAGGTCGTAGTCGAAGTCGCTGTTGTATCCGGCAAGGTTCGGCGGGGTCTTGAGCGCCTTGTTCAACAGGCGCGCCGCGTCGTCCTGCTGGTTGACGACCATGGCGGCGTTGACCTTGTCGAGCACCTGCTGGGCGGCGTCTTCCGGGAGACGCGAATATGCCTGCTTGATGCGCGCCTTCACCGCCTCGTCCGTCTGGGGCCCGCCGCCGCCGGGCGCGGAGCCGCCCTTGTTGGGGTCTCCGGCAGCCATCTGCAGCACGAACTTCATCACTTCCGGATCGTTGGGCTTGGTGTGCTGGAAGTACTCGACGTGCGGCTTAGCGCCTTCGAGATCACCCTCCTTGAGCATGAGCTGCGTCAGCAGCATGCGCGCGGGGTCGTAGGTCGGGAAACGGACGACGAGCTGCGTGAGCAGCTCCTTGGCGCGGCCGGTCTGGCCGGTTTCGACATACGCGCGGGCCAGCATGTCGATGACTTCCCATCGATCGATGCGATCGCCCTGCAGCTCCAGGCCCCCCTGGTTTTCCGCCAGCGCGCGGGCCCTGTCGAGCGTCTTGATCGCTTCCACCAGCTCGCCCTGAAGGCGAAGCAGCTTGCCGCGGAGGCGGAGGTAGCGCGGACCTTCACCGTCCTTCGTGGAAATCTTGCTCAGCCCGTCCTCGATCCGCGGCAGCAGCTTGTCGCGGTCTTCCTTGCTGGCGGAGGCGAACTTGTCGAGGCGAAGATTGGTGGCGGTGACCAGCGTGCGGATCTGCAGCTCGCGCACCATGTAGGCCTTGGGACCCTTGAACTCCGAACCGCCGAACGGCTTGTCGAGGATCTCGATCGCCTCGTCGCGCTTCTCGCGATCGGTCGCGAGCTGCTCGGCCAGCGCCAGGCGGACCTGTTGATCGTCCGGGCGCTGATCCATCAGCTCGCGCAGGATCTTCTCTGCCTCCGGCTTGTCCGCCGCGGCGCGCGCGGCGCCGATGTAGATGAACGTGTAGAGCGGATCGTCCTTGCTGGCGAGCTGGCGCGCCTTGGCGTAGAGCTCCTGCTTGCGCTTGCGGTACTCCAGCGCCTTTTCCTGCGCCTTGGGGTCCTGAGCGCCGGCCGCAAGTGACTCCTGCGACTGCGCCACCTGCGCGGCGCTGAAATACATCGACGCGGCCTTCTTCTGGATCTCGCGCTTGGCGTCGCTGTCCGCCTGCACCTTCAGCGCGTCGTCGGTGCGCTTGAGCGCGGCGGTGATGATCGCCTCCGCCCGCGCCGCCTCCTTGTCCGACTCGGTCGTCCGGTCCTGTTGGCGATCGCGCTCCGCGAGCCGGAGGTTCGCCTGCGCGGCGAACATCGGGAGGTCGGCATTGTCGGGATATTTCTGGATGAGCTTGTCGAGCTCCTTGAGGATGTTGTCGATCTCCGCGCGGTCCTTCTCGACGCCCGCGAGCCACGGGCGGATCTGAGACGTCTGGATCGCCACTTCGGCGTCCACGTTCTTGGGGTCGGCGTGGAAAAGCGTGGTCGCGGTCTTGTTCAGGCCCGCGAAGACTTCCGGCCGTGGGTCCATGTTGGCCACGTCGGACCAGAACTGCATCATGCGGTCCAGCGCCGGACGGTAGCTCGGATCCACCACCAGCGCCTGGTCCCACGCCTTGCGGGCGCGAACCATGTACTCCACATCCGTCGGGCTAAGCTGATTGAGCGCGTCGCCGTAGGCGACCCACAACGCGGCGTCCTTCTGGTTGAGCGAGACCGCGCGGCCGAACGCCTTGATCGCGTCGTCCCAGCGCTTCTCGGTCATCGCCTGCTGGCCGGCGGAAACGTACTTCTTGGGCGACTCGCGCACGAGGAACTGCTTGGCCAGCAGCGCCGCCAATCCCAGCCCGACCACCACGATCGTCAGGATCGTCAGGAACCGCGTGTTAACTCGACGTGCCATAATTCACACTCTCTCGCAACTGCTCGATCTGAATTCACTTCGCCGCGGCGACCTGCGCCTTGGACGCGCGGCCGTGCTCCTTGTCCCAGTCCGGCATGCAGCGCTGGATCTCCGGCATGGCGCTGGTGAGGAAATCCGTCAGCACCCTGGCCGACTCCTTGTCGTCGCTCATCGTCGTCATCGTCTCGATCTTGGCGTAGTAGGCCTTGCGCTCGAACAGGTTGGCCAGCTTCTGACGCACGCCCAGCGGTGAGCTGTTGAACTCACCGTTGACGTGAAAGAAGTACGCGATGCTGCGCGGGACGTTCGACGTTCCGGTCTGATCTTCAAAGTTGATGTAGCGGACCTCGATGTCGTCCTTGTCCTGTCTGTCCTTCTCCGGCAGGTCGCGCGCGATCGGCCACTTGACGATGTCGTAGGTCTTGGGCTCGTAGCCGTCCGCGGTGACGCAGCGGTCGGGAACGTGCGCCACCGTGTCCACCATGCCGGTGTAGTACGTCACCGACAGGCTCACCACCGCGTTGGGCGTCTTGCCGCGAATCTCGTTGAGCTTGCGGTGATAATCCTTCTCGCGCTCCTCGCGCTCCTGCGGATTGTTCGCCTGGCGGATCGCATCGGTCAGCGTGCGGAACGTGTGCTGGATGCCGCTCCCGCACACGCGCTCGTCCACGTAGTCGCGGAAGATGTACTTGTCCGTCCCCAGCACGTCCTGCATCTCCTTATCCAGCGGCTGGTCTTCCGAGACCTGCACCCACGTCCCCAAGCGGTCCGAAATCGTCCCCAGCGGATGCGACAGCTCCGCCGCCTCCTTCTTAAAGTGCAACTGCATGAAGTTCACCGCGCCGTTGAGCCCGACGGCGGCGACGAGCAGCGCGACGGCGGCGATGATGAACGCCGGGCGGCGCAGCACGTTGGCCGCGGCCTTGCCGAAGTCCGGCGCGGTCCCGCCGACGTCGGCGCTTCCGCCGCGCGCGATCTCCTGCGCGGTCTCGTTCGGATCGTCCAGAGGCGTCTGTTGCTCGGTCATTGTCCCTCCTGCTTCGGTGGCGTCGGGGGCTGCGGCGGGCGCTGCTGTTGTGGCCGCGGTTGATTGGGTCGGGGCGGAACGATTCCCGGCCGCGGCGGGACGATTCCCGGGCGCGGCGGAACGATTCCGGGACGCGGCGGTGTAACGGGCGCCGCCTGCGGTTTCGCCGCCGGCGTTACGGGTTTCACCGACGCTGCGGGCGCCGCTTGCGTCTTGGCGACCGCCGGCGTCGGAGCAACCGGCGTCGCGGGCGCCAAGCCCTTGGGCGCACCCGCCCGCGGGATCGCCTGCACCCGCGGCTTGCGCGGCACCTCCAGCACCAGACCCGCATCCGGGCTCGCCGGCGTCGGGCGCTGGCGGCGGACGCCGGCCGCCTCGTCGTCATCCACTTCGTCCACGAAGATCTGATCCAGCATCCAACCGACCGCCAGGATCATGAAGAACGCCGGCACCAGCATCACCAGACCGACGAATTGGTGCGCGAACGATTCGGAAAGCTGCCGGCTGACGTAGTGGTCGAGCAGTCCCTGCCCGGCGACGCGCATCACGTTGCAGAAGATCGCGATCGGGATCGCCGACAGCGTGATCGTGATCTTCTGCCACAGCGGACGCGCGCTCAAAAACGCGACCGCCATGCCGACGGTGATGAACGTCATCAGCGAGCGCAGTCCCGCGCACGCCTCGGCGACGTTGAGCGTCCGCAGCGGCTCGGTGATGCCGCCCATGTTGATCTTCGTGCCGGTGCGATACGCGTTGACGCCGGTGAATCGCAGCGTCACCACCGCGACCTTGGCGGCGAAGGTCTGCAGCGGGCTGGCGATGTAGCTGTAAACGAGCGGCGGCCAGGGGACGCCGCAGATGAGGTAGACGATCGGGAACCACGCGTACTTCATGATCCGCCAGCCGCACAGCATCAGCACGATGCCGAACAGCGTCAGGATCATGGCGCAGCCCTGGACGAACTGGTTCTGCCCGGGCCAGATGCCAAAGGCAAACGCGATGAGCCCCATCAGCAGGCTGCCGATGCCCCAGTCCAGCGCGAGCACCAGCACGCCGTAGAGTGCGACGGCCAGCCCGGCGGGCTTGATGAACTCCTGGAGCACCGACGTGAACGTGAGTGCGCCGAATCCCATCAGCGCCACGCCGCTCCACATCGACAGTCCGCCGGCGATGTAGTTGGGCTTGAAGTTGAAGAAGACGAGCCTGATCGCCAGCCCGAACAGCGCGAGTGCGCCGCAGAGCATGATCACCCCCGCGATCTTCGCGCCCGCGGGGCCGCTTCCCAGCCCGAACGCCAGCCCGCCCGCGGCGATCAGACCGACGGCCGGCCAAATCCGCCACCATGCCGTCACTCTTCCCAGCAGCACCGGGACGACCGATTCGCTCAGCAGATCTTCGCGATTGATGTAGAGGTAGTAGAGCCCGACGAAGGGAATGCAGATCGCGTGGCCCCAGTTCGCTTCGCCGTAGATCGGGTTGGTCTTGTCCCACAGCCAGCGGAGGACCAGCCAATAGACGGCGATGAAGAGCGGCGTGAGGACGGCGATCTGCACCCACGCTTCGGGCGACAGGCCGTAAACCTGCTCGCCGCGCGACAGTGAGGCATCATCGGCCGCGGCCGCAGCGGACGGCATCAGTGGAGAAGTTGGATTCAGGTCCGTCAAGGACAACGCCCTCCCGGCGCAGGAGCCAGCCCACAACTAAAAAATGCGATGATCGCGCGCGAAGCCAGCGACTCCGCCGCGGCCGTTCGATCAGATGAGCACAACCGACGTGTTCGCGATGGTGCTGCACCAATTACGTTTTTCTCACAAAACCGGTTCAGGTTTTGCGAGAGATTTCCCACAACTCAATGTCGTCAAGCCCTCTACGCGCAACGGCCCCAGGAGGGGCCGTGCGTGGTCAATCCGTTAACACCAGCCGGCTCGTATTGAACCGGACGGGCCCATACGGCCCGGCTCGCTGCGCATCGACCTCATAAGGCCGACCTCACGCGCGATCACTGCGTCTTCTGTTGCGGAGCGTAGTTTCGGTCGTACAGAAAACCGAAACCGTACGTCACGCGGAACGCGTTTCTGAACGATGCCACAAACGGCTGGAACGCATTGGTACCCACGCGCACCACGTCGTTGGGTTTCAGGTAAATATCAGGCTGCTGCCCGCTGAAGACCTTGTCCAGGTCAACTGAGGCAAAGATTTCCTTGTCGTCGCCGATGCGGCGGATGATGTCTGTGCGGGTCGGGGTGGCCAGGCCGTCAAATCCGCCCGCCGCGGCGATCGCCTGCTTCAGGCTGATCTTGCGGGCCGTCAGGCTGTAGACGCCCGTGCGGTTGACGTGCCCGTCGATGTAGTACTCGCCGGTCACCGGCAGCGGCGCGATGATCATGTCCTGCGGCTTGACCACGATGTTGTAGCGCAAGTCGCCGTTCTTGAGCATGCTCAGCGGCACGCGGATCACGCGGGTGTTGCCGGTGCCCATCGGATTCTGGAACTCGAAGGGGCGGGTCGTCGGCGTCGTCATCGGGGCCATCGCCGAAGCGCCCGTGTTCGCCGCCGGCGAAGTCATCGGGGCGGCGGTCGGGGCTGCCGCGGGAGACGCCGTCGGACGAGCAGTTGTGGCAGCGCCTTGGTTTCCGACAAGAACCTGCTTGCCGTCGATCGTGATGTACCGCCCTTCGCTCCCCGCCGGAGCACCGGTCGAGGGCGTCGAAGCGGGCGCGGCGGCAGCAAGCAGCACCGGCTGATTCACGCCGATCGCCTGCGAACGCGGCTGAAGCACATCGCCCGGCTGTCCCGCCGCCGGAGTGCGCGGCGTCATCGGCGCGGCGCCGGCCGGCGCGCCCGCCGGCATCGTCGACGGGTGGCGACCCTGATCTTCGCGACGAATTACATACAAATAATCAACACCCTGCGAGGTGACGTCGCCGGCGGTGACCAGCGCGTCCAGGATGCGGAAATCCGCCTGCGTGATCTGATACTGTCCCGGCCGCTGAATCGTCCCCAGGATGCTGAACGTGCGCGCCAGCGCCTGCGTCACCGACACCGACACCTGCGCGTTGGGCATCAGGTTGGCCTCGCGGTACGCGCGTTGGATTTCCGTCTCGAGTTGCGCTTCGGTCAGGCCTTCGGCATGAACCTGGCCGACCAGCGGCAGGCTGATGTTGCCGCTCTCGCTCACGCGAACGCTCTTGACCGTCTCCACGCCCGGGCCGACAAGGTCCGTGATCGAGATCGTCAGCAAATCGTTGCGGCCGACGACATAGTCGGTTTCGTTGGCGGTCAGATCCTCAGGCTTGACGTCCTGCGCCTGCGTGAACTGATCGTTCGGCTCCTCGATGCCCGTATCCAGCGTCTGCACGACGGGCAGGAGCAGCGGCTCCTTCTTGAAACGGCCGACTTCGGCAGGATTGAACCAGCCGTTCTCCAAGTGCCCAAACGTATCACAGCCTCCCGCGGCCAAGGCGGCGGCGAGGCACGCGGCCAACGCGAGCTTCGGCGAGACGTTCATCAGCGAGCGACGTGCGGACACGAGAGGGCTCCTTTCGCGATGCGATTCTTCTTTCAATCTTCTGTCAATCTTCCAGGGCGGCCGCGCGAGCTCTGTCGGCTCGACGACCATAAACACCCGTAACGGGTTATCGGCAAAACGGTTACTGTTTGATCTGTTTCTGCGCGGCTAATGTATGTGGGCCGACTCATATTGCAAGAGAACCGCCCCCGGGGCAACGCGATCGGCCTGCCGGACGCACACATGCGCCCCCGCGGGCGAAGTCGCACGCTCGGACGATCGGATTAATCGGCCCGCCGACACCTCTTTTGCCTCTTTTATCAACGACACGAGATGAGGGTAACGCGTTAACGCTGGCAGGTTTCACATTCTCGGACATGACGTGCTGGTTGGGGTTGCAACGAAACAGAACCGGCCGGTCTTGCGCGACCGGCCGGTTCGATTCTTCAGCCTCAAACGAAGCCGAAACAGATTCAGGGGTCATGACGTGGCGGGTGATGAAGACTTACACCTTCACCTCGTACTCCGCGTCGATGACGACGGCGACCTGCGTCTTTTCGGCGCCGCCGCCCCCCGGACGATCGCTCTGTGCTTCCGGTGCGGCGCCAGGCCCGGCGGAGCCGGGCCCGCCGGGTCCGCCCGGGGCGGCGGCTTGGGCTTTGTACATCTCCTCGGCGAGCTTGTGGCTCGACTGGGTGAGAAGCTCCATCTTCTTGTTAATGACGTCGCCGTCGTCGCCCTTGAGCGCTTCGCGCAGCTCGCTGATGCCGCGCTCGATGTCGGCTCGAACGTCGGCGCTGACCTTGTCCCCGTAGTCCTTCAGCGACTTCTCGGTCTGATAGGCCAGGCTCTCGCCCTTGTTCTTGGCGTCGATGACCTCGCGGCGCTTCTTGTCGTCGGCGGCGTGCGCCTCGGCGTCGCGCTTCATCTTCTCGATCTCTTCCTTCGACAGGCCGCCGCTGTTCTGCACCGTGATCTTGCTCTCCTTCTGGGTGCCAAGATCCTTGGCGGAGACCGCGAGGATGCCGTTCACGTCGATGTTGAACGTCACCTCGATCTGCGGCACGCCGCGCGGCGCCGGCGGGATGCCTTCGAGGTTGAACGTGCCGAGCAACCGGTTGTCGCGCGCGAATTCGCGTTCGCCCTGCAGGACGTTGATGGTCACCGCGTTCTGGTTGTCCGCCGCCGTCGAGAAGACTTCCTTCTTGCTCGTCGGGATGGTCGTGTTGCGCGGGATGAGCGCCGTCATCACCCCGCCGAGCGTCTCCACGCCCAATGACAGCGGCGTCGCGTCGAGCACGAGGATGTCCTTGACGTCGCCCGTCGCGATCGCCCCCTGAATCGCCGCGCCGATCGCAACCACTTCGTCGGGATTCACCGAACGATTGGGCTCCTTGCCCGCGAAGAGCTCCTTCACGAGCCGGCCGACCATCGGCACGCGCGTCGAGCCGCCGACCAGCACCACTTCGTCAATCGCCTTGGCCTCCAGCCCGGCGTCTTTCAACGCATCGAGCACGGGCTTGCGGCACTTCTCGACCAGCGGCGTGATGAGCTGCTCGAACTTGCTGCGCGTCAGCGTCATCTGCAGGTGTTTTGGCCCGTTCTGATCCGCCGTGATGAACGGCAGGTTGATCGTCGTCTCCATCGCGTTGGAGAGTTCGATCTTCGCCTTCTCGGCGCCTTCCTTGAGGCGCTGCAGCGCCATCGCGTCCTTGCGAAGGTCGATGCCTTCCTGCTTGCGGAACTCCTCGGCGAGGTAGTTGATGAGCTCTTCGTCGAAGTCGTCGCCGCCGAGGTGCGTGTTGCCGTTGATCGACAGCACTTCGAAAACGCCGTCGCCGACGTCGAGCACCGAGACGTCGAACGTCCCGCCGCCGAGGTCAAAGACGCAGATCTTCTCGTTCTTCTTCTTATCCAGCCCGTACGCGAGCGCGGCGGCCGTCGGCTCGGGGAGCACGCGCAGGACTTTGAGTCCCGCGATCTCGCCGGCGTCCTTCGTCGCCTTGCGCTGCGCATCGTTGAAGTAAGCCGGCACGGTGATGACGGCCTGCTCGACCTTCTCGCCGAGATAATCTTCCGCCGTCTTCTTCAGGTCCTGGAGGATGAAGCTGGAGATCTGCTCGGGCGTGTACTCCTTGCCGCGCACGCGGACCTTCACCATTTCCTCCGGCCCGCCGATGATCTCGTACGGAACCATCTTCTCTTCCTGCGCCACCTCGCTGTGCCGGCGGCCCATGAAGCGCTTGATGCTGAAGATCGTGTTCTTAGGGTTGGTGACCTGTTGATGCTTGGCCACCTGACCCACGAGCCGCTCGCCTTTCTCCGTGAACGCGACGACGCTGGGAGTGAGGCGGCTTCCCTGCGAGTTGATCAAGACCTTGGGTTGGTCGCCTTCCATGACGGCGACCACGCTGTTGGTGGTGCCCAGGTCGATGCCAATGATTTTTGCCATAATTCGTTCCTCAGTTATCGGCCTTCGCCGCCCTTTCCGGAGCGACAAAGAGCTGCCACGACGAGTGCTAGGGCAAAGAGTGTGCCATCGATTCCAAGGCCGCATCACGACATAAATTCAATTGATGAATATAGTTACGCGCACCAGAAAACCTTCTCGCCCGCGCCGCAAAATGCCATTTCGGCATCCGCTGTTGATTTGGTGACACATCTGTCAAACCCCCCGCCCGGCCGGACGTATAAAGATGAGGCCGCAGATATTTGTAAACCGCAGGTGAAACTCGGTACGATTTTCTGCATTCTCTTTTCAGTGTCCGCCGATTAAGGGAATGGAAGTTGAGTTAATGAGGTAAACCACAAAAGAGCAAGTAAACGATTCACTCTCCCCTCCGACAGCGGCCCGGGATGCCCTCCCCCAGGCCGCTGTTCTTTTTCACACGTCTCCCGTGCGGCGTCGCGCCATTCATATCGCTCCGGAGTAAAATCCCGCCGTGCCCGCAAAAAACGCCCTCTCGATCCTTCACTCCGAAAAACTCTTCGCCGAAGCCGTCAAGCTGATGCCGGGCGGCGTGTCGTCGCCGGTGCGCGCGTTCAAGGCGGTCGGCGGGACGCCGCTGTTCATTAAGGAAGCCGAAGGCTGCACGCTCACCGACGCGGACGGCAACACCTACATCGATTACGTCGCGAGCTACGGCCCGGCGATCGTCGGGCACGCGAACGAGCGCGTCGTCGCCGCACTGTCGAAGGCGATCGGCCGCGGCTCGAGCTACGGCGCGCCGACCGAAGGCGAAATCGATCTCGCCGAGCAGATCATCTCGGCGCTGCCGAGCGTCGAGATGGTGCGCTTCGTCAACAGCGGCACCGAAGCGACGATGAGCGCGATCCGCCTGGCGCGCGGCGCGACCAAGCGCGACTTCATCATCAAGTGCATCGGCGGATATCACGGGCATGCGGATCAGCTTCTCGTGCAGGCCGGAAGCGGCGCGCTGACGCACGGGACGCCTTCGAGCCCCGGCGTGCCGGAATCGATTACCTCGACGACTTTGAGCGTCCAGTACAACGATCTCGACGCGGCAAAGAAAGCGTTCGAAGTAAACGCAAGCAACGTCGCCGCGTTCATTGTCGAACCGGTCGCCGGCAACATGGGACTCGTCGAGCCGAAGGAAGGCTATCTGCAGGGTCTTCGCGATCTCTGCACGCAGCACGGCGCGATGCTGATCTGCGATGAGGTGATGACCGGCTTCCGCGTCGCCTGGGGCGGCGCGCAGGTCCGCTACAACTTCAAGCCCGACATCACGTGCCTGGGCAAAGTGATCGGCGGCGGGCTTCCGGTCGGCGCGTACGCGGCGCGGCGCGAGCTGATGGAACAGATCAGCCCCTCCGGCCCGATCTATCAGGCCGGCACCCTGAGCGGTAACCCGCTGGCGATGGCCGCCGGCATCGCGACCCTGGAGATCCTCAAGGAAGAAGGCGCGTACGACACGCTCGAACGCCAGGCCGCCGCTTTAGCGGACGGGCTGCAAGCCGCCGCCGACAAGGCCGACATCCCCATCGCCCTCAATCGCGTCGGCTCGATGCTCTGCCCCTTCTTCGTGAAGGAAAAAGGCCAGAAGGTGACGAACTACGCCGAGGCGACCAACTGCGACACGCAGCGCTTCGCGAAATTCTTCCACGCGATGCTCGAGCGCGGCGTCTACCTTCCGCCCAGCCAGTACGAAGCCTGGTTCGTCGGCCTCGCGCACGATGACGAGGCGATCAAGGCGACGATCAAGGCGGCCAGGGAGTCTTTCAAATCGCTGGCGTGATGTAGAATCGTCACTCGGGAAGAGAGGCCACGCACATCATGTCCGACCGCGCACACCGCCACGCGTTCACGCTCGTCGAGCTTCTCGTCGTCATCGGGATCATCGCCATCCTCATCGGCATTCTGTTGCCGACGCTCACGCGCGCCCGCGAATCCGCCAATCGCACCGTCTGTCTCAGCAACATCCGCCAGCTCGGCCAGGCCATTCGCGATTACGCCGTCGCGAACCACGACCAGGTCCCGATCGGCTACTACGGGCAGAAGCAGTGGAACTACCTCGCCAACTACAACCGCAACGGCGTGCGCTTCGTCTCGCTGCTCGGGCTGCTCTACGAAGCAAAGATGCTGGCGGCGCCCAAGACTTACTTCTGCCCCAGCGAAGGCAATCCACAATGGGTTTTCAACGGCGACATCAACCCCTGGCCGTTCGTCATCCCGCCGATCGGTTCGGGCGATCGCCAGACACGCCTCGGCTACGGCACGCGACCGACCGTTGCATGGCCGAACGCCGGCGCCGGCGGAAGCAATGTGCCGAATCCGATGCCGCGATTGCTCAAGCTCAAGAACAAAGCGATCCTCGCCGACCTGCTCTGCTTTCCCGCCTCCGTCATTTACCGTCACAAACAGGGCATCAACGTTCTCTACGGCAGCCTCAGCGCGCACTGGGTCGATTTCAAAGCCTTCAACAAGGGTGGCTGGGCGAGCATCCCCTTCGACGATTTTCAAAACGCCTACGACATCTTCCTGCTCGATGAAACCAAGCCGGTTCCCTCCGGCGTCTGGGCGGAGCTCGACAAGCAGTGAGCTCGCCCGTCGTCGATGAACATTCCATCTCGCTGCCCTCGCGCGGAGCGCGCGTGAAAGAAGTCGCCGCCGTCTTCGCGCGGCTCGGCTTCACCGCCTTCGGCGGTCCCGCCGCCCACGTTGCGATGATGGAAGAGATCATCGTCACGAAGCGCAAGTGGGTCGATCGCCAGCACTTCCTCGACATGCTCGCCGCGGTGAATTTCATCCCCGGACCCAATTCGACCGAGATGGCGATTCACCTCGGGATGATCCGCGCCGGATATCCGGGACTGATCGTCGGCGGCTTGTGCTTCATCACGCCGGCGGTGCTGATCATCCTTCCGCTGGCGTTCATGTATGTGCGGTCCGGACAGCTCCCGCAGGTGATGGCGGCGATGGTCGGGATCAACGCGTGCGTGGTCGCGATCATCGCGGCGGCGGTGGTGCGACTGGCAAAGTTCACCGTCACGGACTATTTCACCGCGACCGTCGCAATCATCGCGACCGCCGCGGGATTTCTCGGAAAGCGCTATCCGGAATACCAGCCTGACCTGCTGATCCTCGTCGCCTCCGCCCTCGCCGGCGCGATCTACTACGGTAAACCAAACCTCTCCTCCGCCGCGCCGCTCGCCGCGTCGCTTGCGTCTTGGCGATTTCTCCCCGCGTGGAACAGCGACTTCGTGAAGATGACTCTGTTCTTCCTGAAGATCGGGTTGACGCTTTTCGGAAGCGGTTACGTCCTGATCCCCTACCTCGAATCCGGACTGGTCGATCACTTCCACTGGCTCACGCGACACGAGCTGCTCGACGGCATCGCCGTCGGACAAGTGACGCCGGGTCCGCTACTGACGACCGCGACATTCCTCGGCTACATCCTGGGCGCCGACAAGTTCGGCGGCGGGACGATCGGCGGCGTGGTCGGCGCGCTCCTCGCCACCGCCGCCATCTTCGCCCCCGCGTTTGTGCTCATCGCCCTCTTCGGCCCGCTGCTCCCGAAGATCCGCTCCAATCGTTTCGCGCGCGGCGGACTCAAAGCGATGAACGCCGCGGTCATCGCGCTGATCTTCGTCGTCTGCTGCCGCCTCGGCGCCGCGGCGTTCGTGCATGACGGACGCGCGGATTTTTTCTCGATCATCGTCGCCACCGCGGCGCTGGTCATTCTGCTGGCGACGAACCTGAATTCGACATGGCTGATCCTCGGATCAGGGCTGATCGGATTGCTAAAGCTTCTGTAGGGGCGACACGTGTGTAGCCCTTTTTCGACTGCGAAGAGGGCGACACAAGTGTCGCCCCTACAATCGATCGACCGAACCATGGCGAATCCCGATCACATCCCGCCGCCCGAGATGGCGAAGAAGTTCGGCATCGGAAAACTCTCGCGGCATCTGTTCATCTGCTGCGGCCCGGATTGCGTCGCGCCCGATGTCGGCGAGGAAACCTGGAACTATGTGAAGAAGCGCATGAAGGAGCTGAACATCGCCGGCAGCGACGGGCCGTGCTTCCGCACGAAATGCAACTGCCTCCGCATGTGCATCGCCGGGCCGATTGCGGTCGTGTATCCGGAAGGCGCGTGGTATCAGAACGTCACGATCGCCAACGCCGAGCGTATCATTCAGGAGCACCTGATCGGCGGGCGGGTCGTCGAAGATCTGTGTTTCGCTAGAAACTCCCTCACATAGCCCGCCGCTTGCGGCGGGGCATTTGTTGTTCACGTGCCGAGAACAACCCCCGTAAACGGCGGGCTATGTGACGGTGCGCCGGCTATCGTTGAACCGTGGATGACCAGGACCCAACGTCGCCGGCGTCGCCGCTCCAGCCGCTGGATTATTTCGCCCCGCAGGAACCCGCGCGCATCGTCGCGCGCGGCGTGGTGACCTGGTCGATCATCCTGCTCCTGAGCTGGGCGCCATACCTGTGCGGCATCGTCAACGCCTCGACCGTCGCGCAGTCGTACGTGCCGGAGATCACCCGCGCGCACTTCAACGCGACGATTATCGGCTTGTCCATCGGTCTGCTGCTCTCGATCGCAAGTTTGATCTGGTTCCTGCGCGCCAAGCACCTTCCCGGCACGGTCGCGGCGGGCGGCGTGGTGCTGATCCAGCTTTGCGTGGCGATGTGCCTCGGCGCGACGAGCTACTGATTTGCCGCCGGCTGCGGAGGGCGACGAATGCCGAGCAGCTCGACGTCGAACGTGAGCGTCGCGTTCGGCGGGATCACGCCGCCCGCGCCCTGCTCGCCGTAGCCGAGGGCCGGCGGGATCACCAGCGTGCGCTTCTCGCCGACCTGCATTCCGGCGACGCCCTCGTCCCATCCCTTGATCACCATGCTCTTGCCGAGCACGAACTCGATCGGCTCCCCGCCGTGCTTGTCCGAGGCGTCGAAGACGGTGCCGTCCTGCAGCTTGCCGGTGTAGAGCACCGAGACGGTGTCCCCGTCCTTCGCGCCCTGGCCCGCCTTCACGAAGGTGATCTTCAGTCCCGACTTGGTCGTCTCGGTCTTGGCGGGCGCCGACGACGCGGGCTGCGACGCCGGCGCTTCGGCGGCGAAAAGAAGAGCGGCGACGGCGAGCGAAGCGGCGGCGGCGGCGGCCATGGTGCGGATGCGCATGGAGTTATTTCCTTCGTTGAGAGGTCCGTTTCTTCCAAGGCCGCGGATGATAGACCGATCGCGCGCGGCTGTGTAGAGCGCGACCCTTTATCGGACCCTGCCGCGCGGGCGTCATATTCCTCCTCCGAATCGCCTCAAACGCATACTCGGACGTGCCGATGAAACTGGTGTCCCTGCCATCGCGCTTGACGGGTGTATAATCCAAATCCCGGCGAAATGTTGTGTCGTGCCGGCGTCGCTGCGGAGGTCTCAATCGTGACGAAATCGCTCTCAGAATGGCTCACCGAAGGCGAAGCGCTCTACAACGCCGCCCTGGCCGAGTACCAGAACATCGAGGCCCAGCTCGACGAGCTGGAAGCGCGGCTGGCGGCGAAGAAGACGGAGGTCAACCAGATCGCGCAGGTGATCGGCAAGCCCCCGGTCGAGAGCAACCGCCGACTCACCGCGCAGCTCGTCGAAGACCACGGGCCCAACAGCGTACCCAATTCCCCCGCGACGATCGCGCGGGCGCTGACGGGACGAGGACTGGGACGATAAATCTCAAAGAGCAAGTTCCGAGCTCCAAACAGAATTCGAGGAAGAAACTTATAGCAGCGCGCCCTCGCCCCGTAGCGTCGGCGACCCGTCATCCTGAGCGGTACTCCGCGAAGGATCTGGCCCGCTTTAGAAAGCTCCAAACGCGCTTTGGAGCTTTCTTCTTTCCTCTTGCCGTTTGTTCGGAGCTTGGAGCTCGCGATTTGGAGCTTTACCTCGGAGCGGGCTGATTCTGAAGCGCCTTGCGCACTTCCGCGAGGAACTGATCGACCTTGAACGGCTTGAACAGCACCGCCGCCAGCCCTTCCTGGCTGGCGCGGACGATGCAGTGGTTCGGGTCGTAACCAAAACCCGTCATCAGGATGACCGGCAGCGCGACGTTCTTCTTCCGCGCGGCGGCGAAGACGTCATAGCCGGTCTTATCCGGCATCTTGATGTCGCTGACGACCAGATCGAACTCATTATGCTCGATGCGGTCGATCGCCTCGGCGCCCGTGCCGCACGGCGTGACCACCGCATGATATTTTCGGAGCACGTCCGAGATCGTTGCGCGGATGTTCGGCTCATCATCCGCCACCAGCACCCGCGCCCCGCCAAGCACCGGGTCTTCCGATTCCTTCACCTCCGCCGCGCCCAGCACCGTGTTGGGTCCTTCGGCGACCTGCTTGAGGCTCTTTCGGATGCTCGTGACATTGTTGACGATCTGCTGGAGCTTGTGCCGCAGATCATCGTGGCCGATGTAATCGTCCATCAGGCCCGTGGCATCGAGGATGATGTCGTTAAGCGGCCCGGCGACTTCGGCGTTCACGTCGTCGGCGACCTTGTGTGCGGTGCCCGTGCGCTCGACCACCATCAGGTCGAGGATGTTCAGCGCGATCGCGACGTAGCGGCCGAAGATCTCGGCGAACTGCCGGTCGTCCTCGTTGAACGCCGCACGCTGCGTGCTCTCAACGTTGAAGATCCCGATCACGCGATCGTGCAGCCGCAGCGGCACCGTGAGGCTGCTCTTGGCGGCGTCGAGGCCCATTACGTAGCGCGGATCCCGCTCGACGTCCGGACAGATGTAACTGCGCCCCGTCGCCGCGACGTAACCGCTGATCCCGTTGTTCTCCGCCGACGCGAACAGCTCGATGTTCAGCGCATCGCTGGGCAGGCCCTGGCTGATGACCACTTCAAGTTTGTTGGTCTTGCGATCGAGCAGGCGGATGGCGAAATGATCAAAGTGCATCAGCTCTTTCGTGAAGCTGATGATCTTCTCT
>JAICTV010000254.1 GCA_025936175.1 Phycisphaerae bacterium | reverse complement strand
CGCTCCGCGGAAGTGCTCGGGCGAGACGCCCAAGCCACGGTTGAGCATGCCGATGCTCTGTTTGGGAATCCTCAGCACTGTCGCGCATGCGCAATTCTCTGTTCCCAGCGCCGACGTCGGCACCGCCGTCGATCTCACCGGCAAATGGCGCTTCACGCCGCAGGGGCAGAACAAAGCGATCGAAGTCCCCGTCCCGCAGATGCTCTCGCGCATTCAGTGGTGGCTGGACGATTCGGAGGACTTCAAGAAGTGGGAGCAGGCGCGGCTGGATGCGCTCGGCTTCGACACCGAGAAGTCGGATGAAGGCGTCTACCGCGCGACGATCGATCTGCCGCAGCTTCCCAGGGACCGTCACCTCTGGATCGAGTTCGACGGCGTCGCGATGCAGTGCAGGGTCTCGTGCAACGGCCACGAGCTCGGCGAACACAAAGGCATGTTCAGCCGTTTCAGCTTCGATCTGACACCGCACCTCATAGTCGGCAAGAACGAGCTGACGGTCTGGGTCGGCATGGAGAAGTTCAAGTCGAGCACCGCCAACCTCGGCGAAGCCGTCACGGTGAACCTCTCCGCCGCCAAGGTCATCTCGATGAGCAAGGGCATGTTCGGCCCGCTCGCGCCGAACCAGGACAACCGCGCCTACGACCTCTACGGCATCTGGCAGCCGGTGAAGCTGGTGGTGCGCGGCGCGGCGCGGATCAACGACGTGTTCTTCCAGCCCTCATCCGATCTCAAGGGCGCGAAGGTCGATGTCGAAGCGATCTCGGACGGTTATCACGGCCCGATCCGCGTGCGCACGCAGTGGTTCGAGAAGGACAAAGATTCGCCCGCGCCCGGCCGCAGCCGCATGGAGCTGGCGCAGACTGCGGAGCTGGCGGGTCTTGCCCACGTCTCGGTTCAAGGCGGCGGATTCGATCCCAAACCGTGGACGCCCGCCGATCCCAATCTTTATCGCCTCGACGTCACGCTCGAAACCAACGACGGCCAGGTGCTCGATCGCCGCACCCAGAACGTCGGCTTCCGCACCTTCGAAATCCGCGGCAACCAGTTCTATCTGAACGGCCATCGCTACTGGCTCCGCGGCGCGAACCAGCTTCCCTACGGCAAGAACGCTTGGGACCCGTCTCTCGCGCACAAGCTCATCCAGCTCATGCACGATGGCAACCAGCGCTTCACGCGCACACACGCGACGCCATGGAACGAAGCGTGGCTTACCGCCGCAGACGAGATCGGCCTGGCCGTCAGCATCGAAGGCATCCGCCCCTGGGCGCTGGCCGGCAAAGTCGAGAAGGGCCAGAAGGACCTGCTTCCGCCGCCGGCGATCTATCAGCATTGGCTCATGGAGAACGAGGACGTCGTCAAGCGCTGCCGCAATCACCCGAGTGTGTTCCTGTGGACGATCGGCAACGAGATGAACCTGCGCGACAACGCCAACATCGAGAAGTGGAAGCTCCTCAGTGGCGTGGTGAAACAGACCCGCGCGGTCGATCCCACCCGCCCCGTCGTCGCCACCTCCAGCTATTACCGCGAACAAAAACTCTACGACGAGCAGATGAAGCCGAACAACATCGACGACGGCGACGTCGATGACATCCACGATTACAACGCCTGGTACGGCAACTCCAACTTTTATTACGACTGCGGCTACGCCAAGCAGATGAAGGAGAACCAGCGAAGGAGACCGCTGATCGGCCAGGAGATGAGCACCGGCTATCCGGATCTGGACACCGGCATGCCGGTGATGCGCTACACGCGCGACCTTCTCACGCCGCAGGCGTGGGTCGGGGTTTACGCGTATCCCGGACATGACGTGAACATCTGGCTCGATCATCACGCCAAGGTCACCAAGCGCTGGGCCGAGATGCTGAGATACCAGCGCGGCGACAATACCGCCGGCTTCTGCATGTTCTCCGCCGAGTGCTGGTTTCAGCATTCCTACGAACCGAACTCGATCAAGCCGTATCCCGTTTATGAAGCGATGAAGCAGGCGTTCGCGCCGGTCGGGCTGGCGCTGGAGACGACGCAGCGGCGCTTCTACGTCGGCGACACGATCAAGACGAATGTCTTTGTCACCAATGACGACGATCAGTTCCGCGACCGGGACGTATCCGTTATCTGTCAATTCGGCGACATCAGCAGCGGCACGGTTGCGACTGCATCGGTCCCTTACTATGCAACCAAGAAAGTCGCTGTGAAGATCGCAACTCCGCTCACCGATACTCGCCGGCGTTTGCCGCTGATCGTTCGCATAGTGCAGCCGGCCGGCGCGGATTCCGAGATCAGCCGTACGAGCGAGGAGGTCGAGATCTTTCCGAAGCCGTCCGCTCCGCTTGCGGTTCCAGCCAACGTGCTGGTCGTCCGTTCCGGCACGCTCTCCGACGATCAGCGCAAACAGATTGAAAGCGGCGCGACGGCGATCATGTTTTGCCCGTCGGCGGAAGAATTGAACAAGACGTTCGGCGACGTCGTCATCCCGGATGCAAAGAAACCCTTCGTCGCGGAATACGCCGACTGGACGCCGTGCGCGGGAACGAAGCTGGCGAAGAACCTCGAGCCGATGGACATCAAGTGGTGGGCGCGCAAGAACGACTGGCGCGCCTTCGTCGCCGAGACGTCGCACCGCCTCAATCCGCGCGGCCCGGGGAGAGAGCTGCTCCGCTACATCCCCCCGCACGGCTATATCGCGGCGGAGAAACTCCCCGAGCAGTATCGAACCGTGCTTTTCGAGATCCCGCTGGGCAAAGGCCGCGTGTGGGTGTGCGATCTCGACCTTGACGCGTCGGCGGAGATCGATCCCGCCGCGCGATTGTTCGCCGACAACCTGTACTCCGCGGCCGCCGATCCGGACTCGACGAGGAATCTGCCGCACGTTCCGTCACACGAAGCGCTGCTGAAGGGCGTCAAGAACTGAAGTTGTATGGCCAGCGCAAAGAACATCACCGACCTGAGCGACCGCGTCGCCGTCGTCATCGGCGGGACGTCGGGCCTCGGCCGCGCGATCGCGCTCGGGCTGGCCGAGAGCGGCGCCCACGTCGTCCCCGCCAGCCGCCGCCGCGCGCTCGGCGAAGAGACCTGCGCCGCAATCGAAAAGCTCGGCCGCCGCACGCTCCGCGGCGAAGTGGACGTGACGAAGCGCGGCAGCATCGACGCGCTGCGCGACAGCGTCATAAAAGACTTCGGCCGCGCCGACATCCTCGTCAACGCCGCCGGCCGCACGCTCCGCAAGCAGGCCAAGGACATCCCCGAGGAGGACTGGAACGCCGTCTTCGACATCAACCTGACCGGCATGCTCCGCGCCTGCCAGGCGTTCTACGAGCCGCTCAAATCGAGCGGCCACGGCAAGGTCGTCAACATCGCCTCGCTCGCCTCGTTCGTCGCGTGGTACGACGTGGTCGCCTACAACGCCTCGAAGATGGGCGTGCTGGCGCTGACGCAGACGCTGGCGATCGAGTGGGCCAAGGACAACATCAACGTCAACGCCATCGCCCCCGGCGTGATCCCCACCGACATCAACCGCGGCGTGTTGAACGACACGGAGCGCGGCCGGGAGATTTTAATTCGCACGCCGATGAAGCGCTTCGGAAGACCCGAAGAAGTCGCCACCGCCGCCGTCTTTTTAGCCAGCGACGCCGCCAGCTTCATCACCGGCACCGCGATGATCGTGGACGGCGGGTACCTGTGCAGCGGCGTCAATTCCTAGGACGTCGCCGTCCTTAAGCCATCGGCAATTGAAAATTGTCAATTCTCAATTGGCAATTGTTTCAAACGCAACCGCCGACGCGGAGCGGGCGGCTGTTCACGCGGCCCCTTACGTCGGCAGCGGCTCGCATCGCACGAGGAATAGTTTCCTTAGCGTCGCGGTCGGTTCCCGGAGCATCGCCAATGCTTCCCGGAGCATCGCCGATCGTTTCTTTCGCTTCGCCAGCCGTTTACGCGCCCCCGCGCATCGTGGCAACGTCATTTGTCATCGCCGCTTCATCCCCTCCCCCGAATCGCCGATTCAGTTTGTATCGAGCCTGACCTTTAACCGGAGCGCGACGCGTGACTGATTACATTCCCGAGAAGGAACCGAAGGCGTTGGTGTGGATGCAGAACTTCGCCAACGGGATCGCCGCGGACTGCGCGCGGTACATGCTCAGCACGGCCGAGGCCGCGGTGATCGTGGCCACTGTGGAGGCGTATGCGGCGGCGATCGCGATCTCGTCGGCGCCGGCGACGCGCACTCCCGTCGCGACGGCCAATAAAGATGACCGACGCAACGCGGCCATGGCGCTCTGCAGGCAATTCGCGATCCGCACCAAGAACAACGCCGGCATCAGCGACGGCGACAAGATCGCGATCGGCGTGCGGCCGGTGAACCGCGGCCGCCAGCCGATCCAGTGCCCGCAGACCGCCCCGCTGCTGAACATCATCGCGGCCACGCCGGGCGCGCAGACGCTTCGCTACGCGGACAGCATGACGCCCGATGCGGCGCGAAAGCCGTTCGGCGCCACCGAGCTTCAACTCTTCGTCGCGATCGCCGACGGTCCCGTCGCGGATGCGAATCAGGCCAGGTTCTACGGCAAATTCACCAAGAACCCCGTCGGCGTGGCGTTCGATCCGAGCGACAACGGCAAACAGGCGACTTACTTCGGCCGCTGGTCCTCGCGCCGCGGCGACGTCGGCCCGTGGTCGCTGCCGGTGACGATGACGATCGCGGCCTAGCGTGAAAGAAACACCAGTGCCAGTGACCCCCGGGACATAGCCATAACCGACGGGTCAACGGCGATTAAGAGAGAGGCGGCGGGTCCGTGCGACCGCCGCCTCTTTCGTTTGGCGGTTCAGATTTCACGGGCGTGTCGTCGCCGGCTTCTTCACATCCGCCTGGTTCCTGATCTTCATCGCCCGCGCCGCGACCTCGGTCGATTCCTCTTCCTTGCCGAGCTTTTCCAGCGTCGTCGCCAGGGCATCCAGTGTCGTCACCAGCGCGGGGCTTTCTTCGCCGAAGGTGCTCGTGCCGATCTGCAGCGCGCGGCGAAGGAGGGGCTCGGCGGCGTCGGGTTTGTTCAGCGCCAGGTACGTCTGGCCGAGGTTCTCCAGGCAGATGCCGACCTCCGGGTGATCGGGGCCGAGGGTTTTCTGGAAGAGCTCCAGGGCGCGCTGGCGCTGCGTGAGCGCTTCGCCGAGCTTCTTGGCGCGCAACAGCAGGCCGGCATAGTTGTCGAGGGCGATCGCCAGGTCGGCTTGCGCGTCGCCGCCCTTCTTCGCCAGCGCGGCGATGCACTGGCGATAGAGCGCCTCGGCCTCGTCGATCTTGCCGGTGAACTCCACCGCCTGCGCCAGGTTCGCGCGGCACTTGATCACGTCCAGGTCGTCGGGCGGCAGCGCCTTTTCGAACTGAGCCAGCGCCTGGCGGTGATACGGCTCGGCCAGCGCAAACTTCTTCTGCTCGTCGTAGAGGTTGCCGAAGTTGTCGAGGATGATCGCCAGGTTCAGCGGCGAGGCGCCCGGGTCCTTGCGCGAGAGGTCGAGCCCGCGCTGGTAATAGCGTGCGGCGTCGTCGAAGCGGTGCAGCTTCTTGTACGAGAGCGCGAGGTTGATCGCGACGGCGACCTTGCGGCGGTCGGTGTCGGGGAAATTCTCGGCCGCGTCCATCGCCTTCTGCAACGTCGCGGCGGCGGCAGTGTAATCGCCCTCGGAGAGCGCGCGCCGGCCCTGGCGATGGAGCAGCGCCCAGTCGGCCGCGTCCACAGAGCCGGTCGGCCCGGCGGGCCCGGTGGGCAACGTCGTCGGCGTCGCGCCGGCGCAGGCGATGAGAAGGCAGCAGGCCAGGAGACGTTTTGCCAGCGCTCGCACGGGATCAGGATTGTAGCGGAGGGTCGACGAATGCTCAGGACGCGCATCGCAATTCTCATCGCTTTGTTGCTCGCCGCCGCGGGACCGGTAAGCCGCTTCGCATCTGCGGCGGCGGCGGCGCGGCCGAACATCGTCCTGTTCATCGCCGACGACTGCACCTGGCGCGACATCGGCCCCTGCGGCGCGACCGACGTCCGCACGCCCAACCTCGATGAGCTCGCGACGGAGTCGATGAAGTTCGACCGTGCCTTCGCGGCGTCGCCGACCTGCAGCGCGTCGCGGTCCGCGCTGTACACCGGACTCTATCCGTTTCGCAACGGCGCGCACGCGAACCACAGCCTGATCAAGGACGGCGTCAAGACGCTGCCGGTGTATTTCAAGGAGCTGGGTTATCGCGTCGTGATCGCGGGTAAGACGCACATCGGGCCGCGGCCTGAGTTTCCCTTCGAATACCTCGCCAACTCCAACATCATGCCGCCGGGGAAGCACGAGCTGCTCTGGACGGACCTGAACACCGCGGCGATCGACCAGATGCTCGCCGCGCACGATCGCGCGACGCCGCTGTGCCTGATCGTCTGCGCGCACTCGCCGCACGTCTACTGGATGGAGAACGACGGCTACGACCCGGGCGCGATCAAGCTGCCGCCTTACTTCGTCGATACGCCGCGCACGCGCGCGGCGCGCTGTCGCTACTACACGGACGTGAGCTGGATGGATAAGCAGGTGGGCGAGGTGCGGACGTCGCTCGCGAAACATGGATTTGCCGACAGCACGCTGTTCCTCTTCACCGCCGACCAGGGCGCGCAGTGGCCCTTCGAGAAATGGATGCTCTACGACGGTGGGATCCGGACGCCGCTGCTCGTGCGGTGGCCGGGCAAGGTCAAAGCCGGCGCGACGACCCAGGCGATGGTCAGCCTGATCGATCTGCTGCCGACGATGCTCGAAGCCGCCGGCGGGAAGGCGCCCGCCGACCTCGATGCGCGGAGTTTCCTCCCCGTGCTGCTGGGGCAGAGCGACCATCATCGCGACGAGATTTACGCCTCGCACACGGGCGACGGGCAGATGAACCGCGCGCCGATGCGCTGCATCCGCACGGACGAGTTCAAGTACATCATCAACCTCGCGCCCGAGATCCCCTTCACCACGCACATCAGCAAGGGGGGCGGGGAGAAGGAGTATTTCAACTCGTGGATCGAGAAGGCCAAGCACGATCCCGCCGCCGCCGCGCTCGTCGCGCGCTACCAGCACCTGCCGCCGGAGGAGCTGTATGACGTGCAGGCCGACGCGTTCGAGATGAAGAATCTCGCCGCCGATCCGGCGTACGCGAAGAGGCTCGAGGAGCTGCGCGAGAAGGTGAAGGCGTGGCGGATCCAGCAGGGGGAGGACGTCACCAAGCCGCCCGCCATGCCGGAGGACGCGCGGCACGGAGAGCTCCGCTACGCCGGTTGATCCCCCATCCGCCACGTCAGCGCGCGATCGTCTAGCGGCCGCCGCCCGTGATTGTCATCCCGAGGTACTCCGAGGGATCTCG
>JAICTV010000174.1 GCA_025936175.1 Phycisphaerae bacterium | reverse complement strand
GCAGCGTGCTCTTGCCGGAGCCGGAGCGACCTTCAATGGCCAGAAACTCGCCGGCGCGGACGGAGAGGTCGACGTTCTTCAGGACGGCCAGCTCGCTGTCTCCCATGCGGAAGGTTTTGGAGACGCCGCGGGCGCTGATGATCGGCGAGGCGGTCGAGGTGGAAGGTTGTTCGAGGGTTTGAGTCATATCGCGGTCGCAATCGCGTCGTGATTAATGAGTAGTGATTAACGCATCGCCCGCCGTTAATCACAACTCATTAACCACTAGATCGCTCATTCCCATCTCAGCGCCTCGACCGGGTTCATCTGCGCCGCCCGCCAAGCGGGGACCAGCGCGCCGAGGACCGATGAGAGGATCGCGATCAGCACGATCCAGAAAACCTCCGTCGGGTTCATCGTGTTGGGGATGATGTCGAAGGCATAGACCTCGGGGTTCCAGATCACCAGGCCCGTGGTCTTGCCGAGCCAGGTGTGAATCGCGTTGATGTTGTGGACGATGAGAAATCCGCTCAGAAGGCCGAGCAGGCCGCCGACGAAGCCGATCGCCAGACCGTAGCCGAGGAAGATCGACGCGATGCCGGTGCTGGTGGCGCCGACGCTCTTGATGATGCCGATGTCGCGCGTCTTCTCGACCACGATCATGTAGAAGATGCAGAAGATCAGGAAGATCGCCACGATGCTGATCAGGCCGAAGAGGAAGGTCACCAGACCTTTCTCGTGCTCGACGGCGTCGAGGAACATGGCGTTGGATTCTTCCCAGGTCTGGACCTGGATGGGCGAATCTTCTTCCCGCACGAACGGATAGAACTGCGCGACGATGTCGGTGATTGCCTTCTTGGCGATGCGCGGGTTGACGCCGTCGGCGAGCTTGATGTGCAGATCGGTCGTGCGCGCGGGTCGCGTCGTGGTTTCGTTGGTGTCGGGGTTGACGATCTTGCGCTCGGCCATGCCCAGGTCTTTTTGCAGGATGTCGAAGGGGACGTAAACGGTCTTGGAATCGACCGGCCAGACGCCGGTGTGGCTGTCGTCGACGATCCAGTAATAGTTGGGCGTGGGCGTGGCGCCCTGCAGCGAGGCTTCTTCACCGGTGAGTCCCATCACCTCGAGCCGCGCGTAAGCGTCGAGCAGGCCCGCCGGACGGTGGACGACGCCCTCCTTGTCCTTGTAGACGCCGGCCATTCCCGCCCCGAGGATCATGCCGGGGTAGCGCGTGGGGTTCTTCATGAAGCGCGGCGCGATGGCGGCGTAGTCCTTGCCTTCGACGAGATCGAAGCTCGGCGGCGACGGCGTTTTGCCTTCGTCCTTCGGCACCTCGTACTGGCGATGCAGCGACTCGGGAAACTTGTTGATCTTGCCGACCTCGGCGATCGGCACGCCGACGACCTGCACGGCGTCGGGGCTGATGTTGTTGATCTTGATGAGCCCGAAGGTCTTGATCATCGGGACGACGGCCTTCACGTCCGGCAGCTTGGTGATCTGCTCGCTCATCTCCTGGTAGTGAGCGAAGCCGGAGAGCGCGCGGCTGGAGATGATGACGTCCCCGCCGAGGGCATGGAACGACTCGCGGAACATCCGCAGCCAGCCGCCCATGATGGAGATGACGACGAGGACCATCATGGTGCAGAGCATGACGGCGATGAGCGAAACCCACGCGATGCGGCGTTTGCGGAGATACTTCAGGATGAGATGCAGCTTATACATCGTCTACGCGCGCTTGCGGCTGATCACAGTGCGGATGCCAAGTTCGATCACGTCATTGATGCTGATTTTCATGCGCCGGGCATAAGACTTGGCCTGCAAGAGTAGGTCCGGATCGACGTGAAGCGAGTTAACGATTTCGCGACCGCGCGCGCCGGCATGCATGATGCGCGTCCATTCGGCGCGCTCGGCCTTCGTCAGCGGCCGAAAGTCCGACTCAGGGAGAGGGTGGTCAAACTCGCGCGTCGCTTCGGCGAGCTCCGCCGGTGTCATTGCGCCCCACGATTTCTTATGCGGCTTCTTTCGTTTCATGATCGTCTTCGACGGCGAAGCCGTCGTCTCTCGAGTTCAGTCAGGTCACGCGCATGAATGATACGCACGGCGGGCTCGCCGTCTTGCAGCGCCGCTCGTTCGAACAGGGCGAGTCGCTCAAACTCTTCTGGTTGGACGTCGTCTAGCCGCGCCCGGACGAACACGACTTGAAGAAGCCGGCGTTCTTCCGTCTCACCATGGACCATCCACTTCTCATGCCCTTTCGCCTCCGGATACGGCGAACGCGCATGCCTCACAACGTGCTCCGCTTCAGCGGGTGTGACGCCATGCTCGCCGATGTGGTCCACGTTTCGCCAGCTCCAAAGAAAGATGACGTCGCGGATTCTCATGCCTGCGGCTTCATCAGCGGGAACAAAATCACGTCGCGAATGCTCTCCGCACCGGTGAGCATCATTAGCAACCGATCGACGCCCATGCCCATGCCGCCGGCGGGGGGCATGCCGTGTCTCAGGGCGTTGAGGAAGTCTTCGTCGATCTTGTGCTGTTCTTCCTTGTCGCCGACTTGGTGGGCGAAATGTTTGGACTGGACGTCGGGGTCGTTTAGCTCGGTGTAGCCGGGGGAGATTTCTACGCCGTTGATCGCCAGTTCGTAGACATCGGCGAAGAAGGGATCTTCGCGGTTCTCGCGCGCCAGGGGAATGATCACGCTCGGCATGTGGGTGACGAAAGTCGGGTCAGTTAATGTCGGCTCGATGAGCTTTTCGTAGATTTCGAAGAGCTGTTCCGCCGGGGAACCGTTGAGCTTCAGGTCCTTTCCGGGATTGGCGCGACGGAGTTCTTCGATTCGCGATGATGCAAGCGGCTGCTTGTCGAACTTCACGCCTGTGCGCTCTTCGACGAGATCGACGACGCGGACTCTGCGCCACGGGCGCGTCAGGTTGATCTTGCGCGTCGTCTCGCCGGCTTCGTTCTTGTGCTCGATCTGCAGGGTGCCGAAGACTTTTTCGGCGATGTGGCAGATCAGGCCTTCGACCATGTCGGCCATCGTTTCCCAGGAGCCGAAGGCTTCGTAGGCTTCGAGCATGGTGAACTCGGGGTTGTGCCGGGGGCTGATGCCTTCGTTTCTGAAATTGCGGTTGATCTCGAAGACTTTTCTGAAGCCGCCCACCAACAGCCGCTTCAAGAAAAGCTCCGGGGCGATGCGCATGTAGAGGTCAATGTCCAGCGCGTTGTGGTGCGTGACGAACGGTCGCGCGGCGGCGCCGCCGTGCAGGAGCTGCATCATCGGGGTCTCGACTTCGACGTAGCCGAGGCCGATCAGGTACTGGCGCATTTCCTGCACGATTCTGGTGCGCAATTTTGCGAGCTTCATCACCTCGGGGTTGGCCCAGAGATCGACGTAGCGCTGGCGGTAGCGCTGCTCGAGGTCTTCGAGGCCGTGGAATTTTCCCGGCGGCGGGAGCAGCGCTTTGGCGGCGACGGAGACGCTCGTCGCCCACACCGTCGTCTCGCCTTTTCTGGTCGTGCCGAGCGGGCCTTCGACGACGATTTGATCGCCGAGGTCGAGCAGCTCGTTGATCTTCCACGCGGTCTCGTCGAGCCGCTTCTTGTCGAGCGCGACTTGCAGGTCTTCGCCGGAGTCGTCGCGCAGGGAGAGGAAGCTGAGCTTGCCCATGTCGCGCTTGAGCATGATCCGCCCCGCCACCTTGACGACCGGGCCGGCGTCGTGACCCATCTCACTGGTGTACGACTTTTTCACCTCGGCGAGGGGACGGATGCCGGTGGTGTGCCGGCCGTAGGGATCGACCCCGAGGTCGCGCAGGCGTTGCAGCTTCTCGCGGCGTTCCTGTTCGTACTGGTTTGCGGATTGGTTTGCGGACGATTCGCTCATGTTGTTGCCGGACGAAAGTTGGACGATGATAGTTTTGGCCGATGAAACGTCCAATGCCGTTGCGGATCGTCTTCGTTTTCATCCTCGCGCTCGCCGCCCTGGTCCCGTCCGCGCGGGCGGCGAGCAATGAGCTGCGCGTCCTGGAGACGAATCATTATCGGATCCACACGGATCTCGACCGTTCGCTCGCCGAGGACCTGGCCAGGCGAATGGACGCGATGTACGAGGAGTACGCGCGGCGGCTGGCGAACTTCGATGTCGATCGCAGCGGCAAGAAGTTCGACGTCTACCTCTTCAACCGGCGCGAAGACTACCTGAAATTCACCGGCGGGCGCGCGAACAACACGGCGGGCATCACGATTCCCGAGCTGAACATCGTCGCCGCGTATCTGCAGACGCAGGGACGCGACAATCTCCGCCACACGCTGCAGCACGAGGCCTTCCACCAGTTCGCGCACTCGGTGATCAACAACGAGCTTCCGCCGTGGATCGACGAGGGCCTGGCGGGGATGTTCGAGGAAGGGATCTGGACCGGCCGGGCATTTTTGCTCGGGCAGGTGCCGCAGCGGCGCGTGCGACAGCTCCAGGCGGACATCGCGACCAAGCGCGTGGTCGATTTCAAGACGATGATGGCCATGCCGCTGAAGGAGTGGAACCAGTCGCTGGAGAAGGACAAGGTCCGCGGCGGAACGCAGTACAACCAGGCGTGGTCGATGTGCCACTTCCTCGTCTACGCCGGCGCGGACGGGCATCCGAAGTATCGCGCGCGCTTTCTCGATCTGCTGCAACGGATTCACGGGAACACGCCGCCGATGCAGGCGTTCGAAGAGGCGTTCTCGTCAAACATCGACGGCTTCAAGACGCGCTGGCTGCAGTGGGCCGGCGATCTTCAGCCGACCCCCGAGGCGACGCTGATGGAGCGGCAGGACATCCTCGCCGACATGCTGATCAAGTTTTTGCAGGAGAACCGCCGCTTCAACGCGCTCGACGACTTCCGCGATTTTCTCGTCTCGCACGGCATCCGGATGCAGTACAGCAACGGCGATTTGAAGTGGGCGACCGATTCCGACCCGCGCGTTTATTTCCGCACGCTGGAAGGGCGCGGCTACAACCGCGGCGAGCTGTACTTCGACACCCGCAGCGGCGCGCCGCTGCCGGACCTGGTGCTCAATTCGCCGGGAGAGCTCAAGCTGCGGTCCCGGTTTTACGATCTGCCGCACGGCGAGATCGAGCATGAGCTGATCGTCGAGGGGAGATGAGAATGTCGATTGTTGAGTGTTGATGGTTGAGTGTCGATTGACGACGGTCACCGCATACATCGCGCTGGGGGCGAATCTCGGCGATCGCGCGCAGAACATTCGATCGGCGGTCGAGAAGTTGCGCGCAAGCGCGGGCGTGCGCGTGACGAAGGTTTCGTCGCTGCTGGAGAACGCGGCCGTCGGCGGGCCCGCCGATTCGCCTGCTTTTCTCAACGCGGTGGCGGAGGTGGAGACGACGTTGACGCCGCGCGCGCTGCTCGAGCGGCTGCTGGAGATCGAGCGCGAGATGGGTCGCCGGCGGCGGGAGAAATGGGGGCCGCGGGTGATCGATCTGGATCTGATTCTGTTCGGGGGTCGGGTGATCGATGAGGAAGATCTGCGCGTGCCGCATCCGCTGATGCATCAGCGCGCGTTCGTGCTCAAGCCGTTGGCGGAGATCGCGCCGGGAGCGCGGCATCCGGTGCTCGGGAAGACGGTTTGCGAACTGCTGGCGGCTCAGAGTCCGATCTGACCGCTCGGTCGCGGCTTGGCGCGCGCGGTCGGAGCGGAAGCGGGCGCTTCGGGTTCGAGCGGGATGGCGCCGGTTTCCTTCTGCTGACGAGCGAGCGGTCGCGCTGGTGCGGCCGCGGCCGAGGCGGATCGTTGCGCGGGGATGACGCGCGGTTGCGCCGCCGCGGGGGCGGCTTTGAGCGCGCTGGCGGCGACTTCAAAGCCGCGTGACGACGCCTGGCCGTACACCTTGTTGAGGATCTCCATCGCTTGCGCGTTCAGGCCGACGATCTGCCCGAGCTGACACGCGCGGTTATAGCTGGCGCGGGTGAAGATCTTGTGCCAGCTCATGCCGAACGCGAACCACAGCGCCACGGCCACCACGCCGAGCTGGATGGGGTTGCCGCTGCGGTGTCGCTCGTCGATCGCGGCGACGAGGACCGCGACGGAGAAGCCCATCGCGACCAGGAACAACCCCACGCGCAGCCAGGCGGTGAAGATCGACCGGAAGGAGAGTCCGATGGACACGCCGCGGAAGTTCTTCGAATCCTCGCCGAGGACCACGTAGCTGCCGGTGGGAATGAGCGGCAGGTAATAGATGTGCCCGAATTTCGTGGCGACGTGGAACAGTCCCGGGACGACGTCGGTTTTTCCCATCAGGCGCGAGCCGTAGACGATGTACATGATGCGTGACCTCCCTTACGCGGCGACGTGCGAACGACGGGGGCAAAAGATAGCGATTGTGCACCGCGCGAGGCAAACAAAAATCGCATCATGCTTGCGTGCTCCGAAGCAACCGGTCGACGGGAATGCTCATGGCCGGCTCGCGGCAAGGCCCGCCGACGCCGCAGGTAGTTACTCGTCGATGCCGGACGGAGCGGCCGCGCGTGTCGCCGCCTTCGTCGTCGCCTCCGGCGACTCCTTGCCGTAGATCAGCAGGACGCTCTTGCCGTTGAGCTCACGGACGATGCGTTCGATGACGCCCATCTCCAGCGCCGGGCAGGCGAGCGAGCGGCCGAGGCGGCCCTGCTGCCGGATCACCTTCTCCGATACATAGTCGGCGCCGTGCATGACGATGGCCCGTCGGCGGGCGTTGTCGTTCGTCGGCTCCATTCCGTCGAGGCGCATGGAGAGGCCGTGCTTGCCCTGATACAGCTCGCCGGTGAGGTAGATGCCGAGCGACGACTTGTTGGAGCCGTTCTCGTTGGAGAAATGCTCGGCACGATCGACGCCGGTGTTGCGCGCGTGTGCGACCAGCAGGCTCTCGACTTCGCCGCTGCGCAGGTCGATCACGTGACAGCGCTTGACCGTCGAGGGCCGGGTGAAGTCGATGATGGTGAGGTAGTTCTTGTTGCCGACCTTGTCGTCATGATCCGCGAGATACCCGAACGCTCTGTCCATCGCCTCGGCCGGGATCAGGCCCGGATGATCGTGCTCCACTTTCGCGCGGATCGCGGCGGGCGTCGCCGCCATTGACCCTGCCGAGTGCAGAGCGAGAAGCAGAAAGCTCGCGATGCAGCGCACGTTCACGAATACCTCCGCCGTCAAAAAAGTTGTCATCCTGAGGTACTCCGCAGGATCTGTGTGACCGAAGCCGGATCCGTGGAGTGCCCGCTGCGCGAGTGCCCAGTCCCGCAGGACGGCATTATGCGCGAATCTGCCGGCGTGTGGCGCTGCGTTGCCGCGCGAATCGGCGAGGGCGCTTTTTTTTCGCTGCTGTCATGGACGTCGCCGCTGCTGCCGAGTACGACTTGTCGCACCCGATGCCGTTGAAGCGCAAAGCGAGCGGTTTATGATCTTCCATCTGCCGCGCCGGCTGAGCATCATGTCGCCCGTGCGAGATCGGAGATCATGAGCATGGCGCAGGTCGCGAAGGAGAAGATCAAGTCGGGCGTCGCTGGCGCGGTCGCCAGCGCGATCCTGGCGATCCTCATCGTCGTCGGCTCGCGCAATCTCAATCACTTCGACGCGGCCCTGGTCGGCTACACCTTCGCGACGCTCTTTGCGGCTTTCGGCATCACCTATCGCTACGCGATGTGGCTGCAGCGCCCGCCGACGCGGATGTACTGGCGGCGCGGGTGGCGGGTGTTTCTCAACCCGCGCCTCATCGGAAGCAACGTGCTCGAGCTGGCGCGACGGTTCTTCGTCGAGTTCGCCGCCAACCGCTTCATCTTCCGCCGCGGCAAGGGGCGATGGATCGCGCATTGGCTGATCATGTGGGGCTGTCTTATCGGCGCGGCCATCACGTTCCCGCTGGTATGGGGATGGATTCACTTCGAGACGGTGCCGGGCAACACCGCGCTGTACCGCACGTTCGTCTTCGGCTTCGCGATGCAGGATTTCCCCGTCGAGTCGGCGTTTGCGTTCATCATCTTCCACGGCCTGGTGTGGGCGTCGTTCCTCGTCATCGCGGGCGTGATGATCGCCTTCCGCCGGCGGATGATCGACCACGGCGCGGTCGCGGTTCAGCAGTTCGGCGAGGACATCCTGCCGCTGCTGCTGCTCTTTGCGATCAGCGTGACGGGCCTGATGCTCACCGTCAGCTACACCTGGCTGCGCGGATACGCGTACGATTTTCTGGCGATCCTGCACGCGATCACGGTAATCCTCACGCTGGTGTGGCTGCCGTTCGGCAAGTTCTTCCACCTCTTCCAGCGTCCCGCGCAGCTCGGGGTGAGTTTTTACAAGGACGCGGGCAAGACGGGCGAGCAGGCGAAGTGCCTGCGCTGCGGCGAGCCCTTCGCCTCCGCGATGATGGTGCGCGACCTCGCGGTCGTGGAGCGGCAGTTGGGCTTTCGGTACGAACTTGGTGAAGCGGAGGAGAAGAGCAGTAGAGGAGAAGAGATGAAGACGGGCCATTATCAGCAGGTGTGCCCCAGGTGCCGGCGGGCGCTGTTCGGTTTGGCACAAGGCGCGCTGTGGCGACGGGCGCTGAATGATCGACTCGGCGAGGCGTCGTAATGCAGTTTTCTGCTCTTCTCCCCGTCTCCTCTGCTCCTCTTCTGGATTAACGACATGGCGACGATCCCGGTTGACGAACTCAAGATCATCCAGCAGTTCGGCCCGCACCTGGCGTGGATGGCCGGCGAACGCCTGTCCACCAGCGTCGAGCCGGAGAAGCTCGTGAAAACCCACTGCTGCTTCTGCGGCCAGCAGTGCGGTATCCAGCTCAAGGTGCGCGACAACGAGGTGATCGGCTTCGAGCCGTGGGAGGATTTTCCCTTCAACCGCGGGATGCTGTGCCCCAAGGGCGTCAAGCGGTATCTGCAGGGCTCGCACCCGGACCGGCTCACGAGCGCGCTGCGGCGCGATCCGACGGCGCCCGGCGGCTTCGCGCCGATGGCGTACACCGAGGCGATCGCCAAAGTCGCCGCGGAAATCCAGCGGATCCAGAGCACGCACGGCAACAGCGCCATCGCCATGCTCAGCGGCGCGAGCCTGACGACCGAGAAGACCTATCTCAACGGCAAGTTCGCGCGCGTCTGCCTCAAGACGCCGTACATCGACTACAACGGCCGGCTCTGCATGGTCAGCGCCGGCGCGGCGAACAAGAAGGCGTTCGGCATCGACCGCACGACCAACCCTTGGTCGGACATGATCGGCACGGACGTGATCTGGGTCGCCGGCTCCAACGTCGCCGAGTGTTCGCCGATCACGACGAACTACATCTGGCAGGCGCGCGAATTGGGCGCGAAAGTGATCGTGCAGGACCCGCGCATCACGCCGATCGCGCGGACATGCGACCTTTTTTTGCCGGTCAAACCCGGACGTGACGCGGCGGTCTTCGCGGGTGTGCTCAACCTGATGATCGAGAACGGCTGGATCGATCGGCCGTTCATCGAGCAGCACACCGTCGGCTTCGAGCAGGTCGCCGAATACTGCAAGCAATGGACGGCGGCGAAGACCGCGGAAGTGAGCGGCGTTCCCGAGCGCTCGCTGCGCCAGGCCGCCGAGTGGTGGGGCAAAGCCAACAGCAGCTTTCTGCTCCACGCCCGCGGAATCGAGCATCACTCCAACGGCGTGCAGAACGCGCTGGGCACGATCAATCTGGTGCTCGCATCGGGGCGTATCGGCAGACCCAAGAGCGGCTACGGCACGATCACCGGCCAGGCCAACGGCCAGGGCGGACGCGAGCACGGGCAGAAGTGCGATCAGCTCCCGGGCTGGCGCGACATCGCCAACCCGGAGCACCGCAAGTACATCGCGTCCGTCTGGAAGGTCGATGAGAAAGACATCCCCGGCCCGGGCGTCGATGCGTATGAACTCTTTCGCAAGATCGACGCCGGCGAGATCAAGGGCCTGATCTCGATGTGCTTCAACCCCAAGGTCTCACTGCCGGACAACAACTTCATCACACGCGCGCTGGAGAAACTGGAGTTCTACGTCGCGATCGACTTTTTCCTGAACGACACCGCTCGCCACGCCGACTTCGTACTGCCCGGGAGCTTGCAGGAGGAAGACGAGGGCGTCGTCGCGCAGGTGGAAGGCCGGGTCATCAAGATCAACAAGGCGGTCGATTGCCCCGGCGAGGCGCGGCCGGACTGGGTCATCGTTCAGGACATCGCGCGTGCGCTGAACCGTCCGCACGGCTTCACGTTCAACTCACCGCGTGAAATCTTCGAGGAGCTGCGCATCGCCTCCAAAGGCGGCGTCGCGGATTACTCCGGGATCACCTACGAGAAGATCGAAAAGCGGTTCGGCGTGTTCTGGCCGTGCCCGTCGCACGATTACAAGACGGGCGAGCCGGCGCCCGATCATCCCGGCACGCCGCGATTGTTCGAGCCCGGCAGTTACAACCCGGTCGCGAAGGGCGCGGGACCGTTCTATTTCGCCGACGGCAAGGCGCGCTTCAACGTCGCCGACTACCGCGTGCCGATCGACGACATCAGCGAGGAGTATCCGTTCTTCCTCACGACCGGCCGCGTGGTCAGTCAGTTCCTCTCCGGCACGCAGACGCGTCGAATCGGGCCGTTAGTCGATCAGTACCCCGAGCCGCGCATCGAGGTCCATCCGCGTCTCGCCGAAAAACTCGGCATCAAAGACGGCGACTGGACGACAGCGGAAACGCGTCGCGGCACGATCACGCTCAAGGCGATGGTCGTGACGACGATCCGTCCCGATACGATCTTCATCCCCTACCACTGGGCCGGCAAGAAGAGCGCGAACCAACTCACCGTCGCGGCGCAGGACCCGATCTCGAAGATCCCGCAATACAAAGTGTGCGGTTGCCGCGTGCGCAAGGCAGACGCTCCACCCGATTACGTCGGCAAGCTGGAGGCGCAGCAGTGAAGCCGGAGCACCTCCACTTCTTCATCGATCCCAACCGCTGCATCGGCTGCCAGGCGTGTGTGCAGGCGTGCAGCGAGTGCGACACGCACCGCGGCACGTCCATGATCCACCTGGAGTATGTCGAACGATCGTCCAGCGTGCAGACGGTGCCGGTCGTCTGCATGCACTGCGAGCAGCCGACCTGCGCGGAAGTCTGCCCGGCGGATGCGATCAAGCGCACGGGCGACGGTGTCGTGCAGAGCGCGCGCAAGCCGCGCTGCATCGCCTGCGGGAACTGCGTCGTCGCCTGCCCGTTCGGCGTGCCCGAGCTGTACGAAGACAAGCAGATCATGATGAAGTGCGACATGTGCTACGACCGCGCGACGGCGGGCAAGAAGCCGATGTGCGCGACGGTCTGCCCGAGCCAGGCGCTGTTCTTCGGCACGCGCGAGCAGATCGAGCAGCTTCGGCCGATGTCGATGCCGACCAACCAGTTCCGCTTCGGCAACCAGACGATCACGACGAGGGTGAACATGATGGTGCCGCGCAGTGGAGCGCAGCGGCCGCTGGTCAACGTGACGGACGCGATGGACGAGAAGCCGCGGGCGCGGACGGTGTCGCTGCCGGTCGCAGGCGGCGGAGCGGCGGACCCGTTTGCGGAAGTCGAGGTCTAGGCCATGAGCGATTGGGACGAAGACTTGGACGATCGCTCGACCGCGTCGCTCGACGTGCGCCTCGACGGCGCGGCGCGCGAAGGCTTAACCGGCACCACGCCCGCCGACGCGTATTCGCCGAACCGCGATCCCGAACAGATCACGCGTCCGCCCGACGGCCGGCCCACGCACTATCAGCCGCAGTGGCGCAAGGATTTCCCGATCGATGGGCCTCAGGATCATTACGTG
>JAICTV010000031.1 GCA_025936175.1 Phycisphaerae bacterium | reverse complement strand
GGAGAACCGCCAGTCCCGCGATGCCGCCATCGATGCCGTCCGCTCGGCACTTTCCGATCTTCCCAACGCCGCGGTGACGGGATTGAGCGTGCTCAATCACGACACGGAGCTGGCCGTCCGTCGTGATCTGCCGCGGCTCGTCCTCTTCGCGGTCGCCGCCGTCGCGTTGTATCTTGCCGTTCATTTCCGCGACTTGATCGACTGCCTTCTCGCGGTGCTGCCGGCCATCTTCGGCCTGGCGTGTCTCGTGGCATTCATGCGATTGACCGGCCAGAGCCTGAACATGATCAACCTCGTCGCGTTCCCGCTGCTCATCGGGATCGACGTCGATTACGGCATCTTCATGGTCTCCGCGATCCGCCGGCGGGATATTCGAACGCTTTGGCGGCGCGATATCGCCGCTCGCGCCGTCCCCGCCGCCGCGGCGGTGGCGCTGTGCGCGTCGTCAATGATTCTCGGTTTCGGCTCGCTGATGTTCACCTCCGTTCCCGCGGTGCAATCGCTGGGCGTAGCCGTGACGGCGGGCGTTGTCTCGTGCGTGATCGGCGCGCTGCTGCTGGTCGTGCCGCTCGTTATGCTGACCCGGCCCGAGACTGGTCGATGAAACGATCGATTGCCGCGACTGTCCTCATCATCTGCTTTGTCGGCTGCGCGCCGCGCGCGCGATTGACGTTCCCGTACCGCCGATTGATCGCCACCACGCAACCGCAATCCTTCGACTGCGACGGCGACGGCCGCAACGATTTCGCCGTCACCTTCGATCACTCCGGCCGACTCGACGCCGTCGCTTACGACGACAACCAGGACGGCAAGTTCGATCGCGTCTATCGCCTGGCCGATTACGCGAACGAGGACGTGCCCCACCTGATCCTTCTGCTCGATTCGATCCCGTTTCAGATCGCGACGGACCGTTACGCCGCCGGCGAGTTTCGCTGGTTCGATCCGCCGACAAAGATCATTGCGCCGTTCCCGTCGCTCACGGAGATCTGCTACGGCCAGCTTCTCGCCGGCGCGCCGATGCCCGGCATGGTCGCGCAATATTACGACGCGCGCAAGCGCCGGCTGCACGACGGCCTGTGGGACCGCGGGGTGATGGACAAGCTGTATCCGTGGGAGCAGTACCTCGACTATCGCTCCGGCAGCAAAGAGGAAGGCCTGACATACCTCGATCCGCGAAAATGGTATCAGGCCGAGCTCGAGCGCGCCCGCCGAGCCTTCGATGAAAGTCCGAACCGCACCACGATCGTCTATCTCACCAGCGCGTCCGGCATGGCGTGCAAGTACGGGCGGGAAGGGATCGACGAAGTGCTCGAGGGCGCGGCGCGACTCTGCCTGCAACTGCTCTACGAGCGCCACGGCGCGATCAAGATCTCGATGATGGCGGATCACGGACACAATCTCGTGACCTCCAAGAACATTGACGTCGGCGAGCTGCTCCGCCGCGCGGGATTCAACGTCGCGACGTACATCCAGCAGCCCAGTGACGTGGTGCTGGAAGCGTACGGCCTGGTCACCTACGCGGCGGTGCGCACGACCGATCCGAAGCGCGTGGCGGCGGCGCTGCTGACGGGCGAAGGGGTCGACCTGGCGTGCTGTCTGGACGGCGATCACGTCGCCGTTTTCGACCAGCGCGGCTTCGCCACGATCGACGCGCGGGGGCCTGAGCAGCTTCGCTATCGCACCTCGACCAGCGACGTCCTGATGCTCGAGCCGGTCGTCGCAGCGCTGCGCGCGCGCGGCAGGCTGGACGCCGACGGCTTTGCAACCCGCGATGACTGGTTCGCCGCCACGGTCGATCACGAATATCCCGATGCGCCAGCGCGATTGTGGGATGCGTTCCATCGCCTGGTCATCAACCCGCCGGAGGTCATGTTCACGACGCGGGACGGCTATACCGCGGGGCTGCCGTCGTTCGAGCGCTTTATTACGATGAAGTCGACCCATGGCTCTCTCAATCAGCTCAACACCGCGACGTTCCTCATGACGATGACCGGCCGCGCGAAGGCGCCGCTGCGGACGCGTGACGTCATCAAGACGATCGCGCCGCAGTACACGATCCCGACGATCCGGGGCGCGCGATGAGCTGGCCGCTGCTCGCCGGCTCGTCGCTCGGCGCGCTCGGCGTCGCGGGATGGCTCACCTACGCGACGATCGAGCCGAGCTGCACGTTCTGGGGGCGCGTGATCTCGCGCGGGCCGTACGACGGCAATCGCGTCGCGCTCACTTTCGACGACGGACCGACCGCCGGCACGACCGATCGCATTCTCGACGAGCTTCGCAAGGCAAACGTCCGCGCGACGTTCTTCGTCATCGGCGCCAACGCGGAGCGCGAGAGGAATCTGCTCCGGCGGATCCGCGACGAAGGGCATCTCGTCGCGAACCATTCCTACCACCACTCGCACTACGGGGTGATGCGCTTCACACGCTACTGGCAGCGCGAGATTGCGCGCTGCGACGAGGTGATCACGCGAACGATCGGCGAATCGCCCGCGATTTTCCGCCCGCCGATGGGAGTGAAGACCTGGCACGTGACGCTCGCCGCAAGGCGGCAGCAGCAGACGCTCGTCACGTGGTCCGACCGCGCGTGGGACGGGCTGGCGACGACGCCGCCGCGCATCCTCGAACGTTTCGAGAACGTGCGCGGCGGCGACATCCTGCTGATGCATGATGGCGTCGAGCCGTACGCGCCGCATCACGATCGCACCGCGACCATTGAAGCGATCGCACCGCTGATTGAACGATTGCGCAGCCAGCATCTCTCCCCCGTTCGGCTGGACGAGCTTCTGCAAATCCCCGGCTACCGCCCGCGCGCCGCCGCATGCGCATCAGTCACGACGTAACGCAGCACGGCGCTGGAGATCACGAACGCGCACGCGGCGAGGATCGTGCCGACCAGAAGCGCGCCGATCGACCAGTCGAGCAGCAGCGAGCCGCTCAGTCGCAGCCAACCGTTCCAGGTCTGTTGCCACGCCGGCATGCGCAGCCAGCCGCCGTGCAGCAGCCAGTGTCCGACGCCGATGGCGGCGGCGACGAGCACGGGTCCGATCGGAGGCGTCGAAACGTGCGAGCCGACGACGACGGCGAGCGGATTGAGGTGGAAACGTCGCGCCGCGTAAAGGCTCAGCACCGTCTGGAATCCGTACGCCGGCAGATTGCCGATGAACACCCCGACGGCGAGCGCCGCCGCCATTTCCTGCGGCGCATTCGGCTGCTCACGCAGCTCGCGCAACGCGCGGCGCGGATCGATCCAGGTCATCAGTCGCCGCCACGGGGTCGCCTCGTCACGTTCGCCGAAGAGCTTGCGGTGCGGCCACGGGAAGAACGCACGGCCGAGCAGTCGAATGTGCATCCTCGCCGCGCGGCCTGAATCGAGCCACGGCCGAAAGTGGCTGACCCGCTCATCGGGTGGGAAGTAGCGGCAGGTGACCGGCACTTCGCGCACCTCGCATCCCGCCCAGCCGGCGCGCGTAATCACTTCCGTCTCGAAACCGAAGTGCCCCGCCTTGCAATCGAGCGCGAGTACGACGTCGAGCGGATAAACGCGAAAGCCACACTGGCTGTCGGAGACGCGCAGGCCGCTCTCGAACCGCACGAGAACGTTGGAGACACGGCGGCCGGCGCGGCTGCGGGGCGGATAATCAGCAGCGCGATCGCTTCGCACGCCGACCACCAGCGCGCGCGGCGATTGCCGCGCCGCGTCAATCAATGCCGGCATCTCATCCGGGTCGAGCTGGCCGTCGGTGTCGATCGTGAGCGCATGCGTGAATCCCGCCGCCGCGGCTGCCTCGAAGCCGGTCCCCAGCGCGGCGGCCTTGCCGCGATTGATCGGATGATGAATCACCCTCACGCCGAACTCGCGCGCGACTTGCTCCAGCACCGCCGGCGTCTGGTCAGTCGATCCGTCGTCAACCACGAAGACGGCCAGACCGTGCTTCGCTGTGCGCGCGACGACGTCGGCGACGGTGCCGGCGTTGTCGAACGTCGGCGCGACGACGGCGGGCAGGAATTTGCTAGACGGTTCGATCGCCATGCCAGTGTGAGCCCCCGCAGAAGTTATCGGTCACTCCGACGACGGTCAATGAACTGTCGCGGCACGCATAAATCGTGGAACGGCGGATACGCGCGACATTATCTTTTTGCTCACCATGTCTACCTCACACTTTCGTCTGACGGGGTTGTTGTGCTTCATCATCGCGCTCGCGCTGCTCGGCGGCTGCGTGCCGACCCAGGATGCCGCCCTGCTCACCGCCGCGGGCACCGGGACGCCGGAGCAGGTCAACAAGTTGATCGACCAAGGCGCGCACATTGAATGTCACAACCACGACAACAACACACCGCTCATCGAGGCCGCGCTGCACGACAATGACGAGACGATCAAGGCATTGGTCGCGCGCGGGGCGAAGCTCGACAGCACGGACGAAGACAAGGACACGGCGTTGCACTTCGCGGCCGAGAACGGAATGCCCCGCGCGCTCAATGCGCTGATCGCCGCCGGCGCGCCCATCAACGCGGTGGACGAGGACGGGGAAACACCCCTGCACCTTGCCGCGAAGGAGGGACATCTGGAGTGCGTCCAGGCGCTGCTGAACGCGGGCGCGAACCCGCGCATTGCCGACCACGATAAGTTGCGTCCAATCGAGCTCGCTCGTCGGGAGCAGCATGCCGACGTTGTGAAGCTCCTGGACCAGTCGATGCACGCGCCGGTGGCGCCCGCGTATTCCGCTCCGACGTATTCCACCCCGTATTATCCGCCGGCGACTCCGCCGCGTTCGCCGCCCGCGACACCCGCGGCTCCCGCAACACCCGCGGTCCCCCCGCCGCCGCCACCACCTCCGCCGGTCTCGCGCTGATTCGTCGCCGCTTTGCTCATGCGTCGCATCACGCGATATACTCGGCCGCCGAACTGATTTCAGTGGAAGGAAGGACCACTCATGCGACATGTCGCGCAATGTTTCTCGTTCGTCACGCTCTTTGCCGCCGCCGCGATCTGCTCCGTCGGGTGCGCCAGCTCCAAGGTCAATACGGCGCTCAACGAGGCCGCCCGTCATGGCGATCAGGCGGAGATGGAGCGCGCTGTCGCGACCGGCGCGAGCGTCGACACGGTCGGCGACAGCAACAACACGCCGCTGCACGAGGCGGCGATGTTCAACAACGCCGTCGCCGCCAGTTTCCTCATCGATCACGGCGCGAACCTGAACTCGGTCGATGAAGACAAGGACACGCCGCTGCACTTTTGCGCCACGAAGAACTCGCCCGACGTTGCGGCCCTGCTGGTCAAGGCCGGCGCGAAGGTGGACGCCGTGGACGAGGACGGCGAGACGCCGCTCTATCAGGCCGCGGACGCGGGGAACGTCGCGATGGTCAAACTGCTGCTCGACGCCGGCGCCGATCCGAACAAGCGGACGAACAAGGGCGAGTCTGCGATCACCGCGGCGCGGAAGGAGAACCATCCGGACTGCTCGAAGCTGCTGGAGGCGCCGCGGACGACACCCGCGCCCGCGGCGCAGCCGAAAATGTGACGCGCTCGTCGTCGGCGTCATCATCGCAGCGCCTCTGTTAGCTGTTGACCGAGCTGCACAAACGCGCCGGCGAGCTGGCGCTCGGCGGCATCATCATCTGCGCCGATCACCACGATCGGCTCGCCGTACGCAATGCCGTAGCGCACGCGGCGGAGCGGGAGCCAACTCGCGAGCCGCTCGTACGCGTCCGCGCCGACGACGACGGCTGGGATGATGGGCACGTTTGCAAGTCGCGCCAGCCGCGCGGTTCCGGGACGGAATGCGGCTCCGCGGGTCGCCGATGTTTCGCCGCGGCGGATCTTGCCCTCGGGAAACATCGCCACGACTCGGCCGCGCTCGAGTCGGTCGAGGATGATCCTGGCGGTCTTCGGGTCCGCCCGCCGGCGATCGAGCGGGAAGGCGTTCATGCCGGTGTAGAGCCACGCGACGAAGGGATTGCCAAACGCCTCCACGATGCTGACGAAATCGAGATGCCGTGGCGACGATCGATAAAGCGCGCCGACGTCGTACGCGCTCAGATGCGTTGAGGCGAGGATGTATGCCCCTTCGCACCGCGCGTGCTGCTCGCCGAGAATCACCGGCGGCTTGGACGAGACCCACAACGGGAATCGGCCGAAGAAGACGATCAGGTTGTAAAAGCGTTCGCTCATCCTTCGTCCCCCTCGCTCACGGCCAATCGCTGTCGTCGAAGCCGAACGTCGCGTTGGCTTCGCGGTACAGGTTCTTGAACGCTTCGCTCAACTTCTTCGCCAGCGCGTCGCGCGTCGCGCGCGTGCTCTTCGCCTCAGGCGGATTGATCGGCCGGCCGTAGGCGACCCACAGCCGCGCGTGCTTGAACGGCAGCCACGGTTTCACGCGGCTGAGTGCGTGCGTCCCGAGCATGACGCACGGGACGATCGGCACGCCCGCGCGGATCGCGATCGAGCAGACGCCGCGCTTGATCGCCCCGCCGCGGAAGACCGCTTCGCCGCCGCAGACCGTGCCGCCCTCGGGGCAGATGCCGATCACCTCGCCTGCTCTGGCGAGTTCGACCGCGCGGCGGATCGCGCCGGCGGAGGTCCCCTGCCGGTTCACTTTGATCGCGCCCGACCGATCGAGCAGCCACCCGAGAAGGCGGTGCTTGTAGAACTCCTTTCGCGTGAGCCAGCGCATGCGCCGGCGGATCAGCGTCGCGGAGCAGAACGGATCGAGATGACCCTGGTGCGTGAGCGCCAGCACGTATCCGCCGGCTTGTTCGGCGATCTCCGGCCGGAGCTGCCGGACGCGCATCGTGCAGAAGAAGATGCCCCGCGCGACGAGCTTGCCGGCGGCGTAGATCGACTGGTTCATCGGTGAGTTCGAGCCCGGCGGCAATGTAATCGGTTGCCAATCGCGAGCCAAACGGCGATGTTGCTCGGCTGTGGCGGACCTGACAGGACTTCGCACGGCGTTCACCCGGTACGCCGGGATGATCGAGGCGTTGATCGCGTCAGCGGGAGCGATGACCACGGCGTCAATCTTCGCCGGCGAGTCCGCGTCGGCGGTGCAGGTCGAGCGCGGCATCGTGCTGGCGCGGCCGGACGATGTTGCATCGGTCGAACGACTCATCGAACTTTCCTCCTCTTTACGACTGGCCGATCTCGCCGTGATCGACGCGAGCGGCAGCCATCGGCCTGTCTATCGGCCGCTGCTGGTCTACGCGTGGCTGTCGGCGTTTCGCCGGAGTTACGAGACGCTGCCACGCGAGCAGTTCGGGCGCTGGGACGAGGCGTTGCGGGCGTGGTGCGACCTGCTCGAAGCGCAGCTCGACGTCATCAGCCCGACGGATGCAGGCACGCCCGCCGCCCGCGGCGCGGCGGTGGCCGAGGCGGCGTGGACGGCCCTCGCTCTCCACGTCGCCGGCAAGATCTTCATCCGCGACGCGTGGACGGATCTCGCATCCGACACGTTCGGCCGGCTGTCGCGCGGCCAGCGCGCCGGCGGGGAGTTCCTCATCGCCGCGCCCTCCGAAGCACCCGAGCCGCGCTGGTACCACGAGCTGGCCATCCTCCACGCCGCCGCCGGCTACGCGGCGCAGGCCGAGGATCGGACGGTCGCCCGCGCCGTCGCCGGCAGCGCCGATTTCATGTCGCGCGAGGTGCAGCCGGACCACGCCACCTCTCAGCCGTGGGGACTTTTCGCGTTCATCTGGAACGCGGCCGCCCGCCCGTTGGCGGATCAGGTGCTGCACACGGCTGCCGTGCAATCCCCCGGCGGCCGGCTCGACGGCGTGTCTTTGATCCTGCTGGCCGACGTCCTATACTGCCTGCGGCTGTTTCTTTAACTCCTCGGCCCCGCGCGACACATTCATGAGCGAACCGAACACGACATCATCGAGCAACGCGATCGATCCCGAACTCCTGAGCATCCTGCGCTGCCCGCTGACGCGCAGCCCGCTGCGGCAGGAGGGCGACTTCCTCATCGCCGAAGTGGGCGGCCTGGCGTATCCGATTCGCGACGGGATTCCCGTGATGCTGGTCGAGGAGGCGCGGCTGCCGAGCGGCGTCGGGTCGCTCGATGAGTTCAAGCAACGCTTTCGCGATCAGATCCCGCAGTGAGATCTCCCGCCCGGGGACGGGCCGGCTCTCCTTCGATTCGCGGAGTAGAAACTCACCGCCGTGACGCCAGAGCGGCTCGACTACCCTTCCGCCCCGCCACCGACGACGCGGACGGCGCATCGAACCTTCGCCACCTGGGCGCTGCTTCTGACCGTTTGGGCGGTCGGCCTGATCATCTGGGCGATCTACGTGATCGCAATCGTGTACCTCCTTTCCAAAGTGCTGTGAGAATGGGTTCGTTTTGTCACCCGCGCGTGGCATCTGATCGGTGATTTCCTCATTTCTGACCTGAAAACGCGGTTTTGCGTTGGCTTCGAATGGGTTCGTTTTGCCCTTTCGCTGTGATGGCTCATTCCGGCGCGCGCCGCCATGCGCCATTGGGTTCGTTTTGCGCATTTGAGCGAGGCCCCGACATTTCGAGACATTTCCGGACATTTCCGGCTTTACCTGCCGCTCGGACTATTCACTTGTCAAAGAGCGCCCTCCCTATTCCCTGCGCGATTGCACGAATGTGATCACGAACGTGCAATTCCGAGCATATTTTTTTGTCCCGATCCCGCGGCGATCGCACTCTACTGCTTTGCATGGGCGACGAGGACTCGCAACTGATCGAGGCGTATCTCCGCGACGGCTCCGAAGCCGCGTTCGGACAGCTCGTGACGCGGTATGAGCGGCTGGTGTATTCCTCGGCGGTGCGGCAGTTGAATGGGGATCGGCACTTGGCCGAGGACGTGACGCAGGCGGTGTTCATCGTGCTGGCGCGCAAGGCGCACACGCTGCGCAAGGGGGCGTCGCTGGGGGCGTGGCTGGTGACGGTCACCGCCTACGCCGCCGCCAACGCTCGGCGGCGGGAAGCTTCGCTCAAGGTCCGGGAAAGAGAGGCGGCACAGATGCAGGAGGAGCTGCGCGGCGACGACAACCGCGGCGATGTAGCAATAAACGGGTCGCCGGCGGATTCGGCGGTCACGCTGCTCGACAAGGCACTGCCGCGGCTGAAGGAGCGCGAGCGCAGCGTCATCGTGATGCACTTCCTCGAGGGGCGCACGTTCGACGATATCGCCGCGTCGCTCGGCATTTCTCGTGATGCGGCATCCAAGCGCTCGTCGCGCGGCGTGGAGAAGCTGCGCGACATCTTCGCCCGCGCCGGCGTGGCGATGCCGGCGATCGCGCTGACGGAATTGCTCATGCACCTGCCGATTCACGCCCTGCCCGACACGCTTTCGGGGGCACTGGCCAAGACGGCGCTGACGGGCGCCTCCGCGCACGCGAGCGGATCGGCGGCGGCGCTGGCCAGGGGCGTCATCCACGCGACGACGTGGTCGGGCCCGAAGATCGCCGGGACGATCGCGGCGACGGTTGTCATCGGTGCGATCGTCGCGGCGGCGGTGATCGGGCCGGCGCGGCAGAACAACGCCGCCATCGCCTCGTCCGCGCCTGCATCCGACGCGCTCGTCAGCCCTTCGACGCTTCCGGCGACGCAGCCTGCGCCTGCGGAAGCGACGGTCATCCACTGGCCGCTCCTGTTCTTCGGCGAGAAGCGCGCGGGCGACTACGACCACGGCTGGGACGCCGTGGCGGATAAGGGCGGCCGCACCATCGGCTTCATCAAGTACGTCGCCACTTCCTCCAATCCCGCCGCCGGCGCGAGCTACAACGGCGGGATCAACCCGATCCCCTACCGCGGCAAGCGTATGCGCGTCACGGTCAACATGAAGGCGACCGACGTCGTGAACTGGGGATCGATGTGGGTCGCGCTGAAAGACGCCAACGGCAAACAGCTCGGGTTCGACAACATGTCCGGACGTTCGCTGCACGAGACGACCGACTGGCGACGGCTGGAGATCGTCATGAACGTGCCGCAGGAGTGCACGGGCATACCGTTCGGCTTGATGCTGATCGGTCCCGGCGGGGAAGTGAAGTTCGATGAGCCGGTCGTCAGCGTCGTCGGAGACGAAGTCGAAACGACCGACGACAAATTCCACGGCTGGTACAAGCGCCCGGGCCAGTACACGATCGCGCTGGACAGGGACGTGCAGCGCAACGGGCATCCCACCATGCGCATCGCCTCCACCACCGCCGGCGTGAGCGACTGGGCGTACTGGATCAAGGACGATTACGACGTCAGCAAGTATCTCGGCAAGAAGATGCGCGTCTCGGCGATGATCAAGACGCAAGGCGTGCCGTCGTATGCTCAGCTTTCGATCCGCGTGATGGGCCGGGGGTTCAAATATCTCATTCCCGAGTCACAAGGTGCGAAGAAGATTGGCGCCAATAGCGACTGGACGAAATATGAGACGGTGGTGGACGTGCCGGAAAAGACGGAACTGTTCTCCAACGGCGTCATTCTTCACGGGCCCGGGACCATCTGGGTCGATGATATACGGTGGGAAGCGGTGGAATAGTCATTCGATTGACGAGACGGCATGGCCGGGACGGCCATGCTACGAAAATGTCGCCGCGCTTTCGTAGCATGGGCGTCCCGCCCATGCCGCCGCGAAAGTCGACAAGTTCTCGTCGAGCAGGATTCTCCCTGATCGAGCTGATGACGGTGATCGGCATCGTCGCGGTGCTGATCGCCCTGCTCATGCCGGCGATGGTTCGCGCGCGACAGGCGGCGCAGTCGCTCGTGTGTCAATCGAATCTTCGGCAGATCTACCAGGCCGGGTTGCTGCGATCGACGGAGCATCGCGGCATCGTGCAGGTCGCGGGGAACATGAACGGCATCGACGTGGTCACGCCACAGACGCTGGGCGATCAAGATGAAAAGCTCTATGCGTACTTCGACGACGGCGGCGTCCGCCGCCGGCGCCGTTGCAGGCGGCGCTCGCGCCGTACCTGGGCGTCAACGGCGGCGTGCGCAGCGACAGCGCGGATCACCTGCTCGCGGACGTCGAGAGCGGCATGGTCAAGCGGATCTTCACCTGTCCCGCTCAGGAAGAGCCCGCGCCGTCGCTGATGATCGCGGGCGGCGACGAGAAATGGTACGGGCCGCTGGTCCCGAGCAGCTATGCATTCAACGAGGGCCTCTTCGGGTTCGTCAACTCATCCGATCACTGGATGCGCGGGAAGCTCAGCAAAGCACGGCCGGCGGCGGAGATCGTCTTCATGAGCGATGCGCTGCCGCGGACGGAGTTCGGCGTCGGGTTCATCGCGTGGATGCCGATCCGCCGCGGGAAGCTGACGCTGGCGGACGCGCTGACGAACGACAACGAGACCTACAAGTGCGGCGTGCGGAGCCAGTTCGATTTCTTCCGGCATCATCAGAAGATGAACGTCGTGTTCTGCGACGGGCATGCGGAAACGCTCATCATGACGTCGAAGGAGTTGGAACGGGGCGTTCTCCTGTCTCAGTAGCATGGCCGTCTCGGCCATGCCTCCTTGAATTGGAAACGGCATGGACGAGACGCCCATTCTACCAAAGCAAGCGGTCACGCTTCGCGCATGTGATAGGACTTGATCATCGTCTGCTGGAAATCGGGGTAGGCGTTCAGGTCGTTCTCGGCCAGGTCGGTGCCGTCGTACTCGGCGTCTTCGCTGAGGCGCAGGCCGATCATCTTTTTCAGCGCGAGAAGGACGATCGTGGTTGCGACGAGGGTGATGGCGGCGATCACGACGACGCCCAGGACCTGCACGCCGAGGAACGAGAACTTTTCGCCCCACGTGGCGGCGGGGAAGAAGACGCCGAGCGCGATCGCGCTCCACGCGCCATTGAGCGCGTGGACGGCGACGCCGCCGGCGGGATCGTCGATGCGGAATCGCAGATCGATCGCGACGGTGGCGACGGGCGTGATGACGCCGGCGACGGCGCCCATGATGACGGCGGCGATCGGGCTGACCAATCCCGCCGACGCGGTGATCGCGACGAGGCCGCCGAGCAGCCCGCTGTAGGTGAGCATGACGTCGACCTTGCCATAGCGCGCGTGGCTGGTGATCGCGCCCAGGAGAAGGCCGGCGGCGCCGCTGAGGAGGACGTTGATCGCGCAGCGCTCGAAGCCGCCGTTGAGTCGCGAAGCTGCAAGCATGTAGGGCAGCCAGCCGGCGAGGATGAGCATCGCGCCGACGGATGCCATCGGGACGCTGTGGCCGGGGATGAAGTTGGCCGAGCGGTCGCGGTTGTATTTGCCGGAGCGCGGGCCGACGAGCAGTGCGGCGACGGCCGCGGCGACGCCGCCGGCGACGTGCAGCACCGTCGCCCCGCCGACGTCGAAGAAGTTCATCCGCCGCAGCCAGCCGGCGTCGGTCCAGACCCACCGCGCGCACAGCGGGATAATGATCCCGCCGAGCAGCACCGGGATGGCGAGCATGGGGAAGAACTTGGCGCGTTCCATGATCGCGCCGGCGACGGGGGCGGTGCCGATCAGGATGAGGACGAGGTAAACGAACGTCGTCGTCGAGGCGAAGCCGCTGCGGGCGAGGAAGAGATGACCGGCGTCGCCGCTGAGGATCGCGGCGCCGACGGCCCAGAACGCCAGCGCCGCGACCGCGAAATCGATCGCATTGCGAAGAGCGGCGCCGGCGGCGTTCTTCGATCGCGACAAGCCGGCGGCGTACCAGCCGATGCCGACTCGAATCAGCAATGCCACGCTCGCGACCAGCACCGTCAACAGTTCGCCGTCCATCGGCGGCGTAGATTACCGAGAGTTGCTCGAATTCGGGAGGGCGAGGCGCCGGCCCAGCCGCACTATGGCTGCGAGACACAATCGGCTCGGCAGGAGCCTCGCCCTCCCTTTTGCCGGAACATCACGACGGATGTACGCTGGTGGCGCGATGATCCGGCGGCAGGAGCAAGACGATTTTCTCCTCATCACCCAGCACGATCACGCGCTGATTGCGGGCGAGCTTGCGGAGTATTTCGGCAACGAATTCTTCGAAGCGCCGCAGCCGCTGGAGTCGGCCTTGACCGGCATTCGCCTGCACGATTGTGGCTGGCCGCTGCACGACAACGAGCCCACGCGCAATAAAGAGGGGCTGCCGCTGGACGTGTTCGAGACGCCGTGCGAGATCGGGCTGAAGGTGTGGAATGCGTCGGTCGACGGCGCGACGGCGAAGGACCCGTACGCGGGATTGCTCGTCAGCCTGCACGTGCTCTCGCTGTCGGTCTTCGCGACGACGCAGACGAACTTCGAGCACGAAAAGTGGGACCTGGACAACCCGCAGGACAAGTTCGCCGTCACCAAGTTTCAGCAGAGCCAGATCCAGAAGCAGGATCACCTGCGATTGAAGCTCGGACTCCGCAGCGACAAGACGATGCACCATTCCGGCCCGCCGCAGGAGGGGGCGCAGAAGAAAGAGGATCAGCTCAACTTCAACTTCCGCTTGCTGCAGGCGATGGACGTGATGAGTTTGGCGCTGTGCTGCACGAGGCCGCCGTCGCGGCAGACGCAGGATGTGTTCTCGCATCCCGGCGCCGCGCCGCTGCGGTTCAATTTGACGCGGAATGAGAAGGATTTGATTGTTGATCCCTGGCCGTTTAGTCGCGATCAGATTGAGCTGATGATTCCGACATGTCGCATTCCCGCCCGCGCGTACGGGAGCGACGAGGATTTGCGCGCGGCGGCGAAGGACGGAGCGTCGGAAGTGTTGACCTGCCGCGTTTTGCCGGCGCACCTGGCATGAGCGCCCTCGCGGATTGTCATCCCGAGGTACTCCGAGGGATCTCGGACGCAACTCGACTCCGAGGTCCCTCGGAGTACCTCGGGATGACAATGCGCCACTGCCGCACGATTGGGGGCAACGCATGAGGTGGATCTCGCGATCGATCCTGGCAGTGATGCTGCTGCTGGGCGGGACGCTCTTGGCGTTCGGCCCGCGGCCGCACGGGAAGATTCCGCCGGGGCGGGTCGTCGTCTCGTACTGGGAGAAATGGAGCGGCCAGGAAGCCGATCCGATGCGCGCGGTGATCGAGGATTTCAACGCGACGGTCGGCAAGGAGAAGAACATCTTCGTCGAGTACGTGCCGATGGCGACGGTGCAGTACAAGACGCTGGCCGCGACGGCGGCGGGCGTGCCGCCGGACGTCGCGGGGCTGTGGCCCGATCAGGTCGTGCAGTATTCGCTGCGCAACGCGGCGATGCCGCTGGATGAGCTGGCGCGCGAGTATCACATCAAGCCGGAGGACTACAAGAAGGTCTTCTGGGACATGTGCCGCTATCAGGGCCGTCTCTACGCGCTGCCGACGACCCCCGCGGTGATCGTGCTGAACTACAACAAGAAGTTTTTTTATGAAACGGCCGACAAGTTGCGCGCGGCCGGACTTGATCCGACGCGGGCGCCGCAATCGATCGCGGAATTCGACAAGTACGCGCAGGCGCTGGACGTGTATGCGCCGGGGACGAACCGTCTCATCCGCGCCGGCTACTTCACGATGGAGCCGACGTGGTACGACACGGTGCAGAACATCTGGTTCGGCGGACATTCGTGGGACGAGCGCACGCAGAAGTACAACCTGCTGACCCCTGCGAACATCGCGACGTTCGAGTGGATCGCAAGCTACTCGCGCCGGATGGGGAAGCAGAACCTGGTTGATTTTCAGAGCGGCCTCGGAGCGTTCAGCAGCCCGACCAATCCTTTCCTCGCCGGCACCGTGGTGATGGAGCAACAGGGGCAGTGGATGGGCCGCTTGATCGACATCTATAAGCCGGACATGGCGCAGGTGATCGTGCCGTTCGGCGTCGAGCCGTTCCTGCCGCGCGTGCTGCGGCCATTCAATTATGACTGGGGCATCGCCGCGTTTCCGTCGAACGTGCCGGGCGTGAAGGATGCTTCGTACGACGTTACCGACGTGCTGATGATCCCGCGCGGGGCAAGGCATCCGCGCGAGGCGTTCGAGTTCATGGCGTTCACGCAGCGGCAAGACCAGATGGAAAAACTCTGCGGCATGAGCGGGAAAAATTCGCCGCTGATGGCGACGAGCGATGAGTACGTGTACTCGAATTCCAACCCGTACATCGACATTTACGATCGCCTCGCCGCCAGTCCCAACGCGCGGGCGAACGATCAGACGCCGATCTACAACGAGGCTTTGTCGCTGATCGAAGTCGCGGTGCAGCAGGTCTATCTGATGCAGCAGACGCCGATCGAGGCGCTGACGGAGGCGCAGCGCGAGATCGACAAGCGGCTGGCGAGCCAGGACGAGCTGGCGGCAGCGCGGGCGGCGTGGAGTTCGCGATGACGGCGGCGCCGACCACGACCGCGACCAACACCGCCGCCCCCGCGCTGATGGCGCAACCGACGATCGCCGCCGCGCGCCCGCGTCCGCCGAAGAGCGGCTGGGGCGATATCGGCAAAGGGCTCGCGTTTCTTTCGCCGTGGCTGGTCGGTTTCACCGTCTTCACGATCGTGCCGATCGCGCTCTCCGGTTATTTCAGCCTCTGCGATTACTCGCTGCTCGATCCGCCGATGCCGATCGGGCTCGATAACTATCGCGCGCTGATGAAGGACCAATGGTTCTGGAACTCGATGAAGGTGACGGCCGAGTACGCGATCCTCGCCCTGCCGGCGGGCATGCTCGTCTCGCTCGGGCTCGCGCTGCTGCTCAACCGCCCGATTCGCGGGCGCGCGATCTATCGCACGGCGATTTTTCTGCCGACGCTCGTGCCCGTCGCGGCGACGGCGATGATCTGGCTGTGGCTCTTCAACACGAAGCTCGGGTTGATCAATTACGTGCTGGGGAAAATCGGAATCCCGCCGGTGCCGTGGCTGACGAGTCCGAGCGTCGCGCTGCCGGCGATGGTGTTCATGAGCCTGTGGGGCGTCGGATACACCGTCGTGATCTATCTCGCCGGGCTGCAGGATGTGCCCGCGGAGCTGTACGAGGCGGCGGAGCTCGACGGCGCGACCGGCTGGCGGCGCCTCTGGCACGTGACGCTGCCGATGATCTCGCCGGTCATTTTCTTCAACCTGATCATCGCGATCATCGGCGTGTTCCGCGTGTTCGAGATCCCGCTGCTGATGACCAACGGCGGCCCGGCGCGGGCGACGCAGTTCATCGCCATGTACGTCTACGACAACGCGTTCCTCTACGTCCGCATGGGCTACGCCAGCGCGATGGCGTGGATCCAACTGATCCTCGTGCTCATCCTGACGGGGATCGCGTTCTGGACGAGCAGTCGCTGGGTGCATTACCAGGGCAAGTAGTTCATGGCGAGCAACAACGCGAACAAATCCTGGCTCGGCACGCACGTGGCGCTGCTCATGATCTGCGCCGGGTTCATTGTGCCGTTCGCGTGGATGCTTTCGACGAGCCTCAAGACCAGCGCCGAGGCGATGGTCTTCCCGCCGAAGATTATCCCGTCGCCGGCGAACTGGAAGACGTATCAGGACGTGTGGCATCATCCGCGCTTCGATTTTCCGCTCTACGCGCGCAACACGCTGGTCATCGCGGCGCTCGCCGTCGCCGGCACGACGATCTCCAGCGCGCTGGTCGCGTACGGTTTTTCGAAAGTGCGCTTCCGCGGGCGCGGGGTACTCTTCGGCATGATGCTCTCGACCATGATGATCCCGTTCCCGGTGACGATGGTGTCGCTCTTCGCGCTCTACCGCTGGCTCGACGTGCACACGCCAATCCAGTTCCTGGGAACGAATAAGCCCCTCTGGCTGCCGGCGTGTTTCGGGACGGCGTTCAACATTTTTCTGCTGCGGCAGTTCTTCATGACGATTCCGGACGAGCTTTCCGAAGCCGCGCGGATCGACGGGTGCAGTGATTTCGGGATTTTCTGGCGGATCGTGCTGCCGCTCTCCCGGCCGGCGCTGTCGTGCGTCGCGCTGTTCACGTTCATGGGGGTGTGGAACGACTTTCTGGGTCCGAGCGTCTACCTGCAACACCCGGAGCAGTACACGCTGGCGCTGGGACTGTCGCAGTTGCAGGGATACCGGGGCGCGGTGACGGATTGGAATTTGCTGATGGGGGCGTCGACGCTGGTGATCGCGCCGCTGATCATCCTGTTCTTCCTCACGCAGCGCACGTTCATCCAGGGCATCGCGACGACGGGGATGAAGTGAGGTAGCATGAGCCGCATGAAGTTTGTCTTGCTCGCGATGACCGCGCTCTCGGTGCTGGCCGGCGGGTGCGCGACGACGTATTCGGTCGAGGCGCGGAACGACACGAGCAGCGCGGTGCAGCTCTGGCTGACAAAGGACGGCCCGCCGGTCGAGGACGGATGGCGTGCGCCGGAGGATCTCGCATCGACGGCGGGCGAACACGAGCCCAAGTATGATTTTGCGATCGTTGAGCCGGGCAAGACCGGGTACACGCCCAACATGACCGGAAACTTTCCCAAGGGCACCAACCCCGTCCTGCGTGTCTACGGCGGGACGGACAACTACTTCAAGCTCGCCGAGGCCGACAAAGCCGGTCACGCGCGGCGGGCGGATTACGTCCTGAAGCCGGGGGCGAACAAACTCGTCGTCCGCGAAACGCTCGGCCGGCTCGTGGTCGAGAAGGAGTAATCGCGCGGATGGGGTACGAGCAGCACGCCCAGGACGCTAAATCCATCGTCGCCGCGCGCTGCGCGATCGTCACCCTCAGCGACACGCGCAACGAGCAGACCGACGCCAGCGGCAAACGCATCCGCGAGCTGCTCGACGCGGATCATCACGCGATCGCAAGCTATCGAATCATCGCCGATGATCCGCCGACGCTGGCGAAACTGCTCGAAGAGCTGCTCGCCGACGCCAACGTCGACGTGATCCTCACCAACGGCGGAACGGGCATCAGCCGGCGCGACGGCACGATCGAGGTCGTCGCGCCGAAGCTGACAACCCCCCTTCCCGGTTTCGGCGAGCTGTTTCGCGTGCTCAGCTACCAGCAGATCGGCAGCGGCGCGATGCTCAGCCGCGCCGCGGGCGGCGTCGCCAACGGCAAGCTTCTCTTTGCCATGCCGGGATCGACCAAGGCCGTCGAGCTGGCGATGACGAAGCTGATCCTCCCCGAGCTGCGCCACCTGCTGCACGAGCTGCGAAAACAATAATCCGTTGACAACCGATTACAGCCGTAATAGATTACGCGCGTAATCGATGCCGAAACCGCCGAAAATATCGGACGCAGAGTGGCAGGTGATGGACGTCCTGTGGGCCGCCAGCGCTGCGCTGACGGCCAATGAGGTCGTCGATGCGCTGGCCGAATACGCCGATTGGAGCCCGCCGACGATCAAGACGATGCTCAACCGGCTCGTCCGCAAGCGCGCGCTGAAGTTCAAGGCCGACGGCAAGCGATACCTGTATTCGCCCGCCGTATCGCGCGAGCGGTGCGTGCGCAGCGAGACCCGCAGCTTCGTCGACCGCCTGTTCGGCGGGTCGATCGCGCCCTTGCTCGCGCACTTCGTCGAGGACGAGAAGCTTTCGAAGGACGAGATCGAGCAGCTCCGCAGGCTGCTGGAGAGGAAGGGGTCGCGATGAGCCCCGCGGATCTGCTTCGCGAAGCGTTTTCTTGCACGGTCGCCGCCTCGTGGCAGGCGGCGGCGATGGCCGTCGTGGTCATGGTGATCGCACTGCTGCTCGGGCGGTGGATCTCGCCGCGGTGGCGCTGCGCGATGTGGATGCTGGCGTTCGTGCGGCTGGTGATGCCCGCCCTGCCGCCGCGGCCCGTGAGCTTCTTCGCTCGGCCGGCGCCGGTGCGGGCGGCCGTGCGCGAAACAGTCACGCCCCAGGACGTCGTGACGTACGGCGTGATCGACCCTTCGACCAGAGACCGTGCCGCATCGCCAACCCTCGCACCGCGCTCGCGCGGCGCCGATCGAGTTGCGACCCTCTGGCTTACAGTTGCGGCGCTGTTCATCGTCCGGCACATCGTGCGCGCGTCGCGCGCATCGCGTCGACTCGCGTTATTGCCGCGATCGAACGACATCCGGCTGACGGCCGCCATCCACGCAAACAATGGCGTGATGGAGGCGGCGGAGACGGAGCTGGTTTCGACGCCGGCGCTGGCCGGTCTTTGGCGGCCGATGCTGCTCCTGCCGCGCGGGCTGCTCGACCGAATCGACGATGCCGAGCTGAACTTCATCGTCCGCCACGAGCTGGCCCACGCGAAGCGCCACGACACGCTCGTCGGCTTCGTCGTCGGCCTCGTCGCATCGGTTCACTGGTTCAACCCGATCGTCTATCTCGCCGCCGCCCGTTTTCGCGCGGAGCGCGAGCTGGCATGCGACGAGGCGGTGCTAAGAGAGCACGTCGAACCCGCCGCGTACGGCCGAACGATTCTGAAGCTCCTCGAACAACTCCCATCGGGCGAGCAGTCGATGCTCGCCGGCGCGGTCGGCATGCTGAGCCGCCGGCGGACGATCGGCCATCGGATCGCGGCGATCGCACGACCCGCCAGGCGTTCGCCGCTCGGGCCAATTGTCTGCTGCGTCATCGCCCTGGTGGCGCTTACCGGACCGAAACGCGGGCGCGCCGCAGCCGCACCCGCGCCGGCGGTCGAGCCGCCTGCCGCCTCGACAACCGCTCCGAGTAATGATGCACGTGATGTGATGACGCGTGTGTACGACGTGCGCGACCTCATCATCCACCCGCCGGATTTCAGTTCCGACCCCGCCAGCGCGACGACCCTGCCGACGATGACGCGCGCGCAGCTTATTCGCAGCGTTATGATCACGCTCACCAGCACGATCGATCCGTCGTCGTGGCGCACGAACGGCGGTGACGCCGGGTCGATCCGCGAACTGGACGGCCAACTCGTCGTCACGCAGACGCCGCACAACCATGAGCTGATCCAGAAGAAGTTCAACGAGATGCGGCAGGCGCGCGGCGTGCAACTGACGGTCGAAGTCCGCATCCTCACCGGCGCGAAACTCCGGGATCAACTCGCCCACATCGCGCCGGACGGAGCCTGGGGCGGTGATCAGGAAGAGCTTTGGACGCGCTTCCTCGACGACGGGCAGGTCAAATCACTCCTCCACGCGACGCAGGCGGACCGGCAGTCAACGCTCGTCACCGCGCCGCGCCTGACCCTGTTCAGCGGCCAGCGCGCTTACGTGAAGGTGACACGCGCCAGCGCATATGTCGGCGATGTCAGTCTCAAGCCGGACAACATCGGCTTCGAAGCCGAAGTGAAAACGATCGAGTCCGGCATGACCATCGACATCCGCGCCACCGCCAGCGAAGACCGAAAACTGGCGACGCTGGAACTGCGTCCGAAGCTGGTGTCGCTGCTCGAGTTCATCCCGACGCGCTGGCCCAAGTCCCCGCCCGGCCGCGAAGACCTCATCATCCAGGTACCACACACGCTGACGACGACGCTAGATACCGCGATCACGATGCCGAACAACCGGACGGCGGTCTATCGCCTTCATCCGCAGGAATCGCCCAGGGGCGCGCCGACGACGCAGCCGCTCGACCTCAAGGAGCCGACGCTGATGCTCGTGCGGCCGGTGGTGATCGTGCAAACGGAAGTGCCGCAGAAGCAGTTTCCGCTGCTCTCAACGCGAACGAGCGCGACCACTCGCCCGTGACACGCGCGCTTGACCTTCGCGTTCTGTGACTTAGAATCCGCCGTTCCTGGGAATTTGATCCCCCACAGCGCCCCCTTCGTCTAGTGGCCCAGGATATCTGGTTCTCAGCCAGAGGACAGGGGTTCGACTCCCCTAGGGGGTAGTTGGCTTTCATGCGAGCTACGGCATGACGATGAATCGCCCGGCAAAACCGGGCGATTCTCGTTGTTGCGCGACGTACGGGCGGCGCGTCAGAAGCCCGCGGGCGCTTTGACGGAAGCGGCGCGATCATTCGGCGGCGGGCCAAAATAGCTCGGGCGAAGATCCTCTTGACGAACGATCAGTTTTTCCAGCACGAGCCCGGGATCGACCATCCGGATTTGCAACGTGTGCACGCCCGGTTCGCGGATCGGGTGTGTGGATGCCAGCTTCCGCGCGTTGTCCCTCACCCATGTATGCCAATCCCTTGCCGCGGGACTCGAGGGATCCGGCCGGCCCGCGGGATCGGCGAATCCCTGTTTCGCAAAGGCGTCGATAACCTGCGGCGGCTGGTCGTCAAACGAGACGGCAACGCGCAACCCGCGCCCCGGCACAAAATCCATCGTCGGGCCGGTGATCAGATCGACGTCCACGTCGCCCGCCTTGGCGATGAAGACCTTGTACTCGAGTCGCGGTGAGTGATCCGGAGGCATGACGCTCGCTGCGGTGACGGGGAAGACGGCCATGCCCGACGGCCCGCGGCCGTAATCTGGAATCTTCTCCCATCGCGCGTCGTCCGCCTCGACGTTTTTCGTTGCACTCTCCGCTTCAATGGCAATCGGTCCGGTCAGCCCGCCGACGGCGTCAGCGAGGGAGTCTTTCGTCACCTCGGCTGACCGCACCGCCTCCACCTTCACCTCAACCTTCTCGTCATCGCGCCGCGCGACCGTGATCAAACCGCTGGCGCGGCCGACGGGCGCCGCGTTCCAATCGATACTCGCCCACACCCGCCGATCCTGATCGACCGTGCCGGAGGTTTCACTGAGCTTGATCCACGGCTCATCCGCGACGGCGTCGAATTGAAACGACCGCGCCCCGCGATTGAAGACGTCGATCGGATAGCGCTGCTGGTTGACCGAATCGAACGGCGGAAGTTTCGGCTCTCCCTCCACGCCGGGCCAGGCGGATTCTGATCCTTCGATCGCCACGCCCAGGCTCGCGGGCTGCGGGACTTTCAACTCCGTCAACTCCGGCATGATGTTGGTCTTGGGATCTTGCCAGCTCGTGTAGCCGATGTGGGTTTGGTCCATCATGTGGTTCCACTTCCCGCCGGACATCGCGTGGTTGTAGTAATCGCTGAGCTGACGATCCTGCTGGAAGAGCTCGTGCACGCGCTCTGCCATCTCGTTGGCGCTGGCGCGGCCCTGCTTCGCATAGAGGTGGTTGCGGCCGGTCGCGATATACAGCTCGACAACGGTCGCCGACGCTTTGACCGGATAAAGAACGAGCTGATAGAACGCGTCGCGATATTCCGGCGCGAGCGAGTCGTTGACCTTCTCCGCCTGCGCCACGATCGCCTGCCACGCGGCGAGCACGCGCTCCGCTTCCTGGTAATTCACCAGGCTGAACGTCGTCGGCTCCAGCAGCTCGGGCTTTCGCCAGCCGTTGTACTTGGCGTATTTGCTGAGGATCTCCGCGATCTCGGCGGCGTGGGTCGGTCCGAACTGGCGCTCGGCCCAATCGCGCGTGAAGTCGCCGATCTTTTCCTTGGGCATCGCGTCGGGATTCCACGCCAGCCGGAGGAAGAACTCGATCGGCAGCTCCATCGGCTTGAGGTCGCCGACGTTGACGACCCAGATGCGATCCGCGCCGTAGCGGAAGCTCTGGTTCGTCTGCTCCCAGATTTTTGGAAGCGGGTTGGTGTTAATCCACTTGTAGTTGCGCGGAGAGCCGACGTAATCGAAATGGTAATAGATTCCCGCCCCGCCGGCGCGCTTGCGCTCTTCGGCAGTCGGAAGCCGGCGGACGTTGCCCCAGTTGTCGTCGCACCAGAGGAGCGTCACGTCATCGGGCACGCGCATGCCGTGCGCGTAATAGTCGGCCACCTCTTTGTACAATGCCCAGTCCTGCGGCACTTTCGTGACGTCGGGGTTAATGTTTTGCGCGATGAGCTTCCGCTGGTCGGCGACGATGCGCTCGAGCAGCGCGATGTTCGCGTTCATGTCGCCGCCCTTGACCATCGGCTCATCCCCGTCGCCGCGCATGCCGATCGTGACGATGCTCTCGTAGCTCTTGTTGCGTTCGACGCCGACGCGCCAGAAGTCCCGCAGCGCGTCGGCGTTGGTCGCGTAGTTCCAAGGCCCCTTGCCGTGATTTTTCCATTCCTGCTGCGCGCGAATCATCGGTTCATGATGGGAAGTACCCATGACGATGCCGTACTCGTCCGCCAGACGCGGATTTTCCGGGTCATCTTCGCTAAACGCCTTGCCCCACATCGCGGGCCAGAGGTAATTGCCCTTGAGGCGGAGGATCAGCTCGAAGACGTGTGCGTACATTTTCGAGTTGATGCCGCCGAACTTCTCGCGCGCCCACGGGCCGAACGCCGGCTCTTCGTCGTTGATGAAGATGCCACGGTACTTCACCTTCGGCGGACCCTGCACGTGCTTCCCCGTGCGCACATAGATCGCATCGCGATGTCGCACGGGGACGTCCGCCCACCAGTACCATGGCGAGACACCGATCTGCGTCGAGAGCTCGTAGATGCCGTAGATCGTCCCGCGCTTGTCGCTCCCGGCGATGACAAGCGCGCTCGCGACGCCCGGCAGCGGATCGCGCACCACCTCGGTGAGGCAGGCCTCCCATTGTCCTGCGACGCCGGACGCGTCGATCTTATGATCGGCAACCAGGCGGTCGATCAGCGTGTTGTGGCCGAGAGTTCCGATGAGAATCGCGGTTTGGGCAAATTCGTCCGGCTTTTGAACGATGAGCGGCGTGACTCCGGTGACGCGCGCGATGTCGGCCTGAAAATCCTTGGCCGCGCGGACGACGCCGGGGAAATCGGCCCCATCGACGAACAGCTTCGCCGGCGCGGTTTTGTCCCCCACGATGCAAAAGGAACCGGGTGCCGGCTCCGTCGCGACGATTGCATCAGCGCCGGCGCCAAGGCCGATCCTGTTAAGCACCAGCACGGCGACGGCAAGGCAGAGGAGAAAACGGGTCATTGCAAATCTCCGACGGACTGCGGCGCGCGATCGGAGCGAAAGCCCGCGCATGCTAGTGGTATTGATACAACCGCACGCGCAGCATCGCGATACTTCCCATCGGCAGAAACAGCTCACGGCCCTGATTCGTCTGATCTCCGTTGAGCCAGCGGCGCGGCTGCCATTTTCCATCGCGGGCCGTCCACTCCTCGACGTCGAGCAACCCCGCCTGCATCGCACGGTCGGTCGCATCGGGGATGATCGTCAGGCCGTTGCCGACGAGCGTGAATTCGTCGGGGCCGGTGCGGAGTATCATCCCGCCCGAAGGCGGCAGGTTGCGCCCGCGCATCGCCGGATCGCCCGAGGTGATTTCCGCCGGATCGATCGGCCCGCGCTTGCCGCCGGCGAAGTGCACCCGCAGCGTGTACTTCTCGCCGAGCGCGATCGTCTGCGGCGAATCATCGAGCGAGCCGTCGTAGCCCGTCTTCGGCGAGAGTCCGATCGTCTCGCCCCTGGCCTGATGCTCCAGGATCTGCGGCGCGAGCTGCGCCAGCGCGCCGTACGTCTGCCCGAGCAGGTTGGTTTCGACGTCGTCGATCGCTTCGATGGCGAAAGGCGAGAAACCGATCGCGCCCTGCTGCGCGATCGCGTACATCGCGTTGGCCGACGCCCGCGGCGAACGCATCGCCTCCGGAACGAACAGCGCGTTGCCGGGGACGCGGTAACGCTCGGTCATGTCCGCGAAGTTGAAGAAGTAGACGTCCGGCGAAAGCATGTCGAGTTGCGGCGCGGCGGCCCGCCAGACGTCGATCAGGTGCGGAAGCGGTCCGCCCGAGGGATATTGCCCCGGCGCGCGGCCGGGACGATTGAGCGCGCAGTTGACGTACATCGGCAGCGCGTACTCGGCCTTGCCGCGACGGGCGACGTCGTTCACGTACTTCGCGAAGTTCCAGGCGGTGAAGACTTCTTCGCCGTCCGCATTGGCGCCGAACACTTCGACCCACGATCCACTCGTCTTGGCGCCTGCCGACTGCCAGCGGTCTCGCAAATCTCTGGACAGCGCGTCGTCGCCGCCCCGGGTGAAGCGATCCATCAACTCTTTCGGGACCGGCCTGGCCAGCGCCGCATCCGCCGTCGGGCTGTGATCGCGGGCCTCGGGGATCATCCCGATCTCGTTCTCCACCTGCACCATCAGCACGGTGTGCCGATCGCCGTCGTATTCGAGCAGGTGACGCATCAGCGCGGCGAATGCCGCGCCGTCTGCGGCCAACGTCTCATCCGCCAGCGGCGAGAGGATGTCGACCGCACTGCCGTCGCGTTTGAGCACGCGCGGGAAGCGCTTGCAGTCCAGCTTCACCCACGCCGGCGCGTAGGATGAGACGCTGTTCTTCCACGCGCCGAACCAGAGCAGCACGAGGCGCATGCCACTGGTTCGCGCCTCGTCGATGACGTGATCGACCAGGCCAAAGTCGAACTTTCCCTCCTCGCGCTCGATCAGCTCCCAGTAAACGGGCGACAGCACCGTGTTGACGTGCAGCCGTCGCAACTTCGGGAAGATGCCGCTGAGCGCCTCGGGACTGGACGCGGTGGAGTTCCCGAGCTCGCCGCCGAGGATCAGGAACGGCCTCTGGTCCACGATCAACTGCGTGACGTCGCCGCTGCGCTGGAGGTGCGGAAGCGAAGCCGCTGCGGTCGCCTCGGCGGCATTCGCGGTCGCCGATAGCGCTAACGACAGAAACAGCGACAGCCAGGCCGAACGGCATGCCGCGCGCGATCTCCAGTCACTTTGGAAGAACCGGCTCCGCATGGTCCGCTTGCGCTCAGGAGCCTCCGGGATGCGCAACCGACGGATCGCCCGTCGCCGGCGGCGCGTGATCCGTCGCGGCCCGCGGCCCGAGCAGCTCCGTCAGCAGCGGCCGCAATCCGTCCGCCCAGACTTGATACCCCTTCACCGTCGGATGCAGCTTGTCGATCGTCATTCCGTCGAGCAGCACGCCGTCGGCATTGGCGAGCTTATCGTTGACGTTCAGGTAATAGACAGTTTTGCGGTCGGCGAACTTCGATAGACCTTCGTTGACCTTCTGAATCTCCGGCAGCACCGCGAGATTGTCGTTCCGCGGGAAGATCGCGGTCAGGATGATCTTCGCCTCCGGCGCCTTCTCGAGGCACGTGTCGATTATCGCGCCAAAGCCCGCGATGATGTCGTCGACTTTCTCGTTACTCCCCGGCTGGTTTCCGATGTTGTTCGTGCCCGCCAGGATGACGATCACCTTGGGGTGCACGCCGTCAAGTTCACCGTTACGAATCCGCCAGAGGATGTTCTGAATGCCGTCCGCGCCCCACCCGAAGTTGCCGGCGTTCCAGCCGTAGAAGTTCTGCTTCCAGTTCTCGAAATTTTTAGCCCACTGCGGGTCGGTGCATCCCCAGCGGCGGGTGATCGAGTCGCCGAGGAAGTAGAGATCGATGCCACCGCTCTTGGCCTTGGCGACGAGCTGCTGGTGCGCGAGCATCGAATTGCGATCTGTGCGCTGCTGCGGAACGGCCGCGGATGAGGCGTGCATTGCAGATCTGCTCGCGGGAGCGGAGGCAGGCGGTCCGGCGAAGACGGGCGATACGACGAAGACGATCGGGAGAACCGCAAAGCCCATGACGCGCAATCGACGTCTGACGGGAAAGCTCAGGATCACGATCGCGCTCCGCCTGCCGGATATGATTACGGCCGATCGATCATGATGTTCTTGTAGACCAGCGAGCCGGCGTTGGGCGGCGGGTTGGTCACCGGCTTGAGGTTGTTCTTGCTCGCCTGCACCGGGGTGACGTGCATGTCGCCAAACATCACGTTCATCGTGTCGTTGTTCTTTCCGTGACGGAAGCGGAAGTTGCGATCGTTTCCGTCGGCGTCCCTGTTCACGAAGATGACCGGCGGACTAGCGCCACTCGCATCCATCGGCGTCATGTCCACGGATTGGTCCAGGTTGAGGGTCGAATTTTTCGGGTCGTTGATTAAGAAAGTCGTCAGCCGCAGGCCCGGATTTGACAGGTAGAGCGCTCGCCGCGCAATCAAATCCGCAACCGGCATGTTCTGTCGAGGGCGGTAGTATGGGTTTCCGCTGTAGCTCGAATAGTTGCCTGCGCTGGTGAGCAGACTCATGGAACCGTCAAACACCATCGCGATGTCAGCGGATCGCCTCAGCCTCGACAGCTTGTAGCACTGCATGATCGCATTGGCATTGCCGCCGAACGTGCGCACGTAGTTGTCCGGCAAGTCAGTCGGCGACGAGTACTCGCTGTTGAGGATCGGCATCAGCCGGGGGTGCGCGAGATAGTGCGTGACCGAGTTATCGTTGGGATCAAAATCGGACGCGACGGCGGTGAGTTCCGGGCAGAGCATGACCCGGCGGAAGCCTTGAGCGTTCACGTTGCCGGCGGTGTCTTGCGTCTGGTTCGTCACCCCACCCCTCTTGTCCATCAGCGCGCAGAGCAGAGACGTCCAGTTGATCACGGTCTTAGGTGTCGTGCCGAAGTCCGTGATCATGAACCCCGGCGGGAGCGATCCCTTGTTCTGGTTCACGTACATTTGCAACGCGAGACCGATCTGTCGCAGATTAGACGAACATTGCACGGCCCTGGCCTGCCGCCGCGCCGACCCGAGGACGGGAAGGAGGATGCCGATGAGGATGGCGATGATGCCGATGACGACGAGCAATTCGACCAGCGTAAAACCACGCCGGTTTTCCGATCGCTTCAGACGCATGGGTTGGCACCTCGGGTAAACGTTTACTTAAAATAGCTATGGGGGACGTTGCGTCAAGAAAAAATTACCTCACCCGCCTGCCCTGCCTCCACCGCTGGCGCTGCGAACCTTCGCAATGAATGTCGACTTCTTCGCGAGGTGATATCGTGGGGTGGTTGGCGAAACGACCGACCATCACGGATGTCGCCCGTCTCTGCGGCGTCACTCCCGCCACCGTCAGCCGCGTCCTGAATGCGAAAGAACATTTCTCCGCCTCGCAGGCCGTTCGGGAAAAAATCGTCAGCACCGCCGCCCGCCTCGGATACGTGCCCGACGTCGCCGCACGCAATCTCAATCGGCGCGTGACCCGGATCATCGGCTTGTTCGCCTCGCCGCAGACGCACCTGGCCGAGGGAATCAACGAGTCGCTGCTCGAAGGAATCACGGAGGTGCTGCGCGCGGGCGGATATGACATCTTCTTCGAACTCGGCGCGGGCACGCAGGACAATCCGCTGCCCTTCTGGCGGTTTGACGGCGCCGTCCTCATGCAGGCGCCGCGGCACGAGACCGTGGCGGAATTAGAGCGCCGGCGTGTTCCGTTCGTCTGCATCAATGAACGGGTTGGCAACGCCGCCGCGTTCGTGCTGGCCGATGACACCATGGGTACAAACCGTGCTTTGGAACATTTATTCCAACTGGGACATCGGCGCATCGGCTACGCCAACGCCCGCGCGACCTACTTCAGCCACTACAGCGTCACCGAGCGCTACGCGACGCTGCTCGCCGGCGTTCGCAAACGCGGGATGCAGCTCGCCGACGGCCACGACGTTCCGTTCTCCTCGCCGTACGACTTTCTGCAGCAGGTGGTGGTGGCGGGACGGGCCACCGCGGTGATTACCTATGACCACCACATCGCGGTCATGCTGGTCGGCGCCGCGCATGGTCTGGGCCGGAGGATCCCGCACGACTTCAGCCTGATCTGCTTCAACGACGTTTTCCCCGTCGCGCTGCTTCCTCCGCCCTTGACCGCAGTCGCCGTCAGCGGGCGCGAGATGGGTCGAGTCGGCGCGGACATGCTGGTGAAGAACCTGCTGGATCCGGAGCGGGGCAAGAAGAAGGAGATCAGGATTCCCGAGGACCTGGTCGTAAGAGGTTCGACGGCGCCGCCCCCTTCGGCCAAACCGCGCGGCCCCGCGAGCGATGGCGCCGGCCGCATGCCGACCACTGCCGCTTCTGCGAGCGCGAAACAATAAGCATTTTCTTGTCGGGCAAACGTTTACCTGATAGGCTTGGACCGATCCCGGCCGCTTCGCGCGCGCCGCGATTGCTATGGCTGCCGCCTGGATGCTTCGGACTCCCTCCGCATGACATCTCCGGCGGATGTGAAGGTGACCTCAGATGTCTGATCGATCCGTTCCCGCTTTCGATGGCGGGGGCATCAACTTCAACGCGCAGCACTCTTGCGTGGGCGCGTTCATGAGCTTCACCTGCGGCCACTTCGGCGGCGGCGGGGGCATCGGCGTCGAGATCGGCAAGCCGGCGAATCAGAACATCTACGTCGGCGTCAAGCGCGGCGGCCGCGAGTCCAGGCACGCGATCAAATGCCTGCCGTTCGTGCGCGGCGGGTCGTTCACCAGCGCGGCGGCGAACTTTCATGTCGATCAGGCGCACACCGCGCCGCCGGCGTCGGTCGAGTGCTATCGCCGGGAGCAGATCAAGCGTCACTTCGGCTGGGCGAGCGATGCGTGGGCCACCGACGACGGCCTGGCGTTCACGATCTATACGCCGTTTGCGCCGATCCCCGAGCCGGGGAGCGGCGACACGACCGCGCTGCGCGCCAGCGTGCTGCCGGCGATCGTCGCGACGCTGCGCATCGACAATCGCGGCGGCAGCGAGACCAGGACCGCGATCTTCGCCCTGGATTTTCCCGAGACCGGCACGCGCTTGCTTCGGCCGACGGCGTCCGATGAGAAGTCCACGCCCGCGCCGCCCGCGGCCGCGTCGAAGCTCGGCTTCGCCCACCGGCGATCGCTGGGCGTGCTGGGGATGCTCGAAGACGCACCGTCTGATTCCGCCGACGACCTCTTCGCCTTCCAGCGCTGGTCGGTGGCCGAGGGTGTCGCCGACGTCAATCCGGTACACGAGTTGGGAAGCTGCGGCGGGATCGGCGTGGAGGTGCCGGCCGGCCAATCCCGCACGATCGTCCTGGCGATCGGCTGCTATCTCGACGGCATCGTCACCACCGGCCTGGAAGGCCGCTACTACTACACGCGCTTCTACGCGGGACTCGAGGAAGTGCTGACCGCCGCGCTGCAGCGTTCGCGCGAGCTGCGCGACCGCGCCGCGCGGCTGGACGCCAAACTCCTGGCCTCGCGCCTCTCGCGCCGGCAGCAGTTCCTCATCGCGCACGGGACGCGCGGGTACTACGGCAGCACGCAGCTCCTGGACGTCGGCGGCGAGGCGTTCTTCATCGTCAACGAGGGCGAGTACTGCATGATGAACACCCTCGACCTGGCGATCGATCAGGCGTTCTGGGAGCTGCGGCACAACCCCTGGGTCGTGCGCAACATCCTGGACAACTTCTCCCGCCACTACAGCTATCACGACACCGTCCGCGCGCGCGGCGGCGCCGAGGCGCTTCCCGGCGGCGTGTCGTTCACGCACGACATGGGCGTGAACAACAACTTTGCCCGCCCCGGCCACAGCGCCTACGAGCTGCCGCACCTGGTCGGCTGCTTCAGCCACATGACGCAGGAGCAGTTGTGCAACTGGATCCTGCTGGCCGCCTGCTACGTCGCCAAAACGGGCGACCGCAAGTGGCTGGCGGAGAACGCGCCGCTGCTGGCCGCGTGCGCGACAAGCCTTCGCAACCGCGCGCACCCGCGCACCGGGATCATGGCGTGCGACAGCAGCCGCTGCGAAGACGGGCAGGAGATCACCACCTACGACTCGCTGGATGAATCGCTCGGTCAGGCGCGGTCGAACACGTACCTGGCGGTCAAGTGCTGGGCGGCGTGGACGGCGCTGGAGATGCTGTCGGCGATGAACGCTTCGTCGCTCGCATCGGACGATCGCGCGCCTTTCGAATCGCTCGCGCCGCAGATCGCGCAGCACCTGTGCGCCTCGGTCGGGGCCGACGGGACGCTGCCGGCGGTGCTGGAGAAGGACAACCCCGGCTACCGCTCGCGCATCCTGCCGGTGGTCGAGGGTCTGATCTATCCGTTCTACTGGCTCAACTGCCTGCGCGAGCGCGCGGGGGCCGCGGCCGCGGGGGGCGCGGGGGGCGCGGGGGCCGCGGGCGCGGGGGATGACGGTGACAACGACGAAGCGCGACAGGTGGCCGCGCGGGCGCTGCGCTCGCCGCTGGTCGAGACGCTCCGCCGCCACACGATGCAACTGCTGGCCGACCCGCGCAAGCCGAATCTCTTTCCCGACGGCGGGATCAAGCTCTCCTCCACGTCTACAAATTCCTGGATGAGCAAGATCGCGCTCTTCCAGCACGTCTGCCGGCAGGTGCTGCGGCTGCACGAAGCGCCGCAAGTCGCCGAGCTCTTCGCAGCCGCCGACGCCGCGCACGTGCGCTGGCAGAGCGAGGGCTCGAGCTTCTGGGCGTGCAGCGATCAGTTCGTCAGCGGCGTGGCCAAGGCCAGCCGTTACTACCCCCGCCTGATCACCGCCGCGCTGTGGCTGGACGAATCGCCGAAGATCGTCACGACCATCACCGCGCCCAGGCAATCCCCGCGCGTGACGGCGGGACGGTAACTCGATACACCTGATGCTGTAGGGGCGACGCCCGCGTCGCCCTCGTGTGTGCGCCCGAGAAGGCCGAGAGAGGTCTCGCCCCCACCTCAGCTCCGTCGGCGTCGCAGGAAACTTGCACCGACCGCGATCACCGCGATCGCCGCCGGTTCGGGCACCGCGGTCATCGGAGTAACCACGACGCCGCCGAGCGGCGGGCCCTGGCCGGGGAAGTTGGAGTCGATCAGGAAATAGTCGTCGCCGTTGACAAGTCCGTCGTAGTTGAAATCGCCGTTGAACCACCCGTGGCCGTTCTGCGGGAAGGCCGAGTCGATCTGGAAGTAATCGTCGCCGTTGATCAGCCCGTCGAGGTTGGCGTCGCCGGCGTAGGTGTACATGACGAGGGTGTCGCCGCTGGCGACCGAGACGCCGAGGAAGCTTCCGGCCGAGGCGTAGCCGCTCTCGTCGGCGGTGGCGACGGCGAGGGTGGTGAGCGTGTTGCCGCCGGTGGCGGCCGACATTGAAGTGACGATGCCGCTGGCGCCGGACCAGTCGCCGCCGTTGCAGCCGCGCGCGAGCAAAGCGGTCACGCCGCCGTACGCCGAGCCGTTCCACGTGCCGATGGCATCGTGCGTGACCAGCGCCGTGTCGGCCAGATCGAGCCTGGCGCCGGCGGCGAGCGAGAGGCTGGTGACCTTGCTCGTCCCGCCGCCGCTGGCGCGCGCCATCATCGCGATCGCGCCGGCGTTGACGCTTAGCGTGCTGGCCTGAACCGCGTTGACGATCAGCTTCCCGCTTCCCGACTTGCTCAGGTTCGCCGACGTCGGCTGGAGATTGGTGACGCTGAGCGTGTCGGATGCGTTGGCAACGGTCATCGTCGTGTCATCGAGGATCGAGAGCGAGGAGTTGATCGCGTGACTGCCGCTCTTCACGTAGATCGCTGCGACATGGCCGGGATTGCTGTTGAAGCCCTGGAGGTTGATCGCGCCGCCGCTGAGCGTGTAGGGCGATGCGCTGTCGAAGGCGAGCATGCCGAGCGTGCGCGTGCCGTCGACGGTGATCGATCGCGCCGCCGCGGCGGATCCGAAGTAAGCGGTCTGCCCGGCGGCATTGGCGATGCCGCCCGCGCTCCAGTTCGCGCCCGTCCCCCAGGTGCCCGACGTCGATGGATTCCACAACGACCACGTCGGCGGCGCGGCAAGCGTGATCGAGTAGCTGCTCGTGCCCTTGGCCAGCGTCATGTCATACGCGCCGCTGGTCTGCCCGCGGAGGTAATAGTCGCCGTAGAAACCGGTGAAGGTGATCGTGCCGTCGGAGTTGACGGTGG